>CAJLCS010000083.1 GCA_905205195.1 uncultured Eubacteriales bacterium | reverse complement strand
GCGGAACAAAACGCCTCAATCCGCGCAAAAAGCACGCAACCCCGCCGCAGAATTGCCTGCAGCGGGGTTCACTTATGTGCCGAAATAGCCGAAAAGCCTGATTCCAAGCGGTTTTTGGGCATAGAAAAAGCCCACCGTAATTCTATCAAAATTACGGTGGACTTTTGGTGGAGGCGAGGGGAGTCGAACCCCTGTCCGAAAACAACTTGGAAAGAACCTCTCCGGGCGCAGTTTGTTATTTACATTCCCTTGTCCGGACGGGAACAAACACCCTGCCGGATTTGGTAGCTTCATAATGCATGGTACGCGCAAAGCTTTGCGTACGCACGGTCTCCACTAAAATGACACCCGAGCCTGGCTCGTGGACCTTCCAGGGCGGATGGGCGGCCTAATTAGGCAGCCAGAGCAACGTTATTGTTGTCAGTTAAATTTAAGAATTGCCCGTTTTATCGTGGCCAGGCGCCACGGCCCGCTATTCCAGCCTCACTGTCTCCGTCGAAACCAGTACGCCCCCGGATGAAAGTGGCTGAAATCCCGGGGAGGGGAGCCTCCCCGGAAGAATTTCTCAGAACCGACCGTAGGGATCCGGCAGCTTGTTGGGCTCCGGATAGGTCTCGCCGTTGGTGTCCACGGTGATGGAGGCGATCTTCTGCTCCGTCAGGGGACGGTCGCTTGCATCGGTTTTGGTGGAAGCAATGGCATCCACCACGTCCATGCCCTCGGTCACCTTGCCGAAGGCGGCATACTGGCCGTCCAGATGCTTGGCGTCCTCATGCATGATGAAGAACTGGCTGCCGGCGGAGTTGGGGCTGGAGGAACGGGCCATGGAAAGCACGCCGCGCTTGTGGCGCAGATCGTTCTTCACGCCGTTGAAGAAAAATTCGCCCTTGATGCAGTAGCCCGGGCCGCCCATACCGGTGCCCTCGGGGCAGCCGCCCTGAATCATAAAGCCGGGAATGACCCGATGGAAAATCAGCCCGTTGTAGTAGCCCTTGTTGGCCAGATCAATGAAATTGTACACGCTCTGGGGCGCCTTGTCGGGGTACAGCTCGCCGGAAATGACGCCGCCGTTCTCCATGGTGATTTTGAAAGTCGGATTCATGCTTATCGCTCCTTCATGGCGCGGTCGATCTGGCGCTTTGCATCGCGCTCTGCGGCCGCCTGCCGTTTATCATATAGTTTTTTGCCTTTGCACAGGCCCACATTGACCTTCACCCGGCTGCCCCGGAAATAGACGGACAGGGGAATCAGGGAATAGCCGTCCTGCTTGACCTTGCCGTACAGCCGCATGATTTCCCGCTTGTGCATCAGCAGACGGCGGGGGCGGCGGGGGTCCCGGTTGAAAATGTTGCCCTTTTCGTAGGGGGAGATGTGCATCTGGTTGAGAATCAGCTCGCCGTCCTTCACGCCGCACCAGGCGTCCTTCAGGTTCAGCGTGCCCTGCCGGATGGATTTGACTTCGGTGCCGCACAGCTCGATGCCGGCTTCCGCCTCTTCCTCCACGAAATATTCATGGTAGGCCTCCTGATTCCGGGCCATGACCTTGATGCCCTGCTTGTCCAGACGACTCACCTCCCGCAGAACTTTTCAGATCCATTATACCATGGTTGTCAAGGGATCAAACAGAAAATGCTCCAGCATTTCCGGCGATTCAAAGGTAAAATCGCACAGCGCCCGCATTTCCTTCTGAATCTGCGGATAATGGGTCCGGCCCCAGGCGGCAAAGCCGATGACCACCCCGGCCCGGGAGGCCATTTCCCAGGCGGGGCGCATATCGTCCACCACCAGAAGCTGGGACCGGTCCAGATGATAGCGGGCCATGATCTGCTCCAGCGGGTAGGGGCTGGGCTTGCGCTGGTCCTCCGGCTCGTCCCAGCCGAAGATTTCGTCCGGCAGGAGGCCGAAATGAGTCTGATAGTCCCGGGTGATGTTTTCCCGGCTGGAATGGGAGACGACGCAGAGCAGCCCGCCCAGCGCCCGCTGCCGCCGGATCACCCGGTCCATGCCGGGGAAGGGAGGGGGCGTGTGGGTGCGGAGGTACCGCTTCCAGCCCTCCAGCTCCTGCTGAAGCTCCCGGTCGGTAAAGCCGTAGCGGCTGCGGCACATTTGGGCAAAGCCCTCCCGGAAGCAGCCGTCGGTGTACTCCGCCAGCGACACGGTGACGCCCGGCCGGTGTTCCCGGAGAAACAGGCAGAAAAACGGATAATTGATGGTGTCCTCACTGCGGACCACGGTGTCGTCGTGGTCCAGCACCAGACAGGGATAGCGCAGCATGGCAGTGCCTCCGGTTTCTTGGTTTTCTTCATCATAGCAGATTTTTCCGGAAAGGGCAATCGAAAAATTCTTGCAGTATACGAACAAATGTGCTATAATAATCAAAAAGAGGAGGAGGAGGGGCTTTGCCATGGAACCCTGCGCGATAGAAGTGATTTCCGTCTGCGGCGCGGACGGGCAGATTCGCCCGCTCCGGTTCCGGATGGAGGATGATGAGCATCATCTGCTCCGGGTGAACATCGATGAGGTGGTCAGCGTCCGGGACATTCAGTATGTGGGCATCGAAGCCCAGATTTTTCTGTGTAAAGCCACGGTGGGGGACAGCCGGTGGGTGTTCGAGCTGAAATACACCATCCGCACCCACAGTTGGCAGCTGTTTCGGAGAATCTGCTGATGCTGCCCCGGGTGATTTTTCATGTGGACGTGAACAGCGCCTTCCTGTCCTGGTCGGCGGCTTACCGCGTCAACGTCCTGGGGGAGCAGGACGACCTGCGGACGGTGCCGTCGGTGGTGGCAGGGGACAAGGCCTCCCGCCACAGCATTATTCTGGCCAAAAGCGGCCCGGCCAAGCGGTTCGGCATCCAGACCGGCGAGCCGCTGTTTCAGGCGCTGGAAAAGTGCCCCACCCTCCGGGTGGTTCCCCCGGATTACGGGCTGTATGTGGAGGCGTCCCGGCATTTCGTGGCGCTGCTGCGGCAGTTTTCTCCCAAGGTGGAGCAGTATTCCATTGATGAGGCCTGGGTGGATATGACCGGCACCGCCCGGCTGTGGGGGCCGCCCCGTCTGGCGGCGGATACCATGCGGCAGCGGATTTCCCGGGAGCTGGGCTTTACCGTGAACATCGGCATTTCCAGCAATAAGCTGCTGGCCAAGATGGCCGGCGATTTTGAAAAGCCGGACAAGGTCCACACCCTCTATCCGGAGGAAATGGAGAAAAAGTTCTGGCCGCTGCCGGTGCGGGACCTGTTTCTGGTGGGCAGCGCCACCCAGCAGAAGCTGAAGCTGTTCGGCATTTACACCATCGGCGATCTGGCCCATGCGGACCCGGAGGTGCTGCGCCGCCGTCTGGGCAAGCAGGGGGAAATGCTGTGGCATTTCGCCAACGGCCGCAATGCGGATCAGGTGACGTCGGAGGCGGCGGAAAACAAGGGCTACAGCAATTCCGTCACCACGGCGCAGGACGTGGTGACCGCGGATCAGGCCCATCAGGTGCTGCTGAGCCTGTGCGAGACGGTGGCCGCCCGGATGCGCCGGGACGGCAAAAGCGGCAGCCGGGTGACGGTTCACCTGCGGACTGGCGATTTCCGGCACTTTTCCCATCAATCCCGGCTGACCGGCTCCACCTGCATCACCGGCCAGCTGTACCGGGAGGTTTGCCGGGTGTTTGACGAGGCGTGGGACCGACAGATGCCGCTGCGGCAGCTGGGGGTGCAGGTGACCGGCCTGACCAGTGAGTCCTACCAGCAGTTTGACCTGTTTTCCGACCTGACGCCCCAGCGGCTGGACCGGAAAATGCGGCTGGACGAGACGGTGGACGCCCTGCGGGATAAATTCGGCGAGGATATCATCTACCGGGCCAAATTTGCCGCGCAGCCGGAGACCCATATGGCCGGCGGGCTGAGCAAGGCCCGGCGCACCGGCGTGACCAAGCCGGTGCCGGAGGAGTTCTGACGGTCGAAAATCAATAAATATAAAAGTTATTCACCGGAAATATGCAAAAATACGAAAAAAGGCTTGTCTCCCTCCGGAAAGTATGGTATGATACACCAAACGGCAGGAAAACTCAATTTCCTTTTTTCTTTCCTCCTTCCGCCCGGGATCGGACCGGGAAACGGGAGCGGGGAGCCTGGCCTGCCGCACAACATCAACAGTTGGGTCGTGTCGCATTTTGCGTATTCTTGAAACAATCAACAGTCATCAGGATCTGCTGCGCCTGACAGCAGCGGACCGGGAGGTGCTGTGCGAGGAAATCCGGGAATTTCTGGTGTCCAACGTGGCCAAAACCGGCGGCCATCTGGCCTCGAACCTGGGCGTGGTGGAGCTGACCGTCGCCCTTGAGACGGTGTTCGACACCGGGGTGGACCGGCTGGTGTTTGACGTGGGACATCAGTCCTATGTGCATAAGCTGCTCACGGGCCGCCGGGAGGAATTTTCCCATCTGCGCCAGTACGGCGGAATGTCCGGATTCCCCAAGCCCTGCGAGAGTCAGGCCGATGCCTTCGTGGCGGGCCACGCCTCCAGCTCGGTGTCCATTGCGCTGGGTATGGCCAAGGCCCGGACGCTGCAGCATCAGAATTACCATGTGCTGGCCATGATCGGCGACGGCGCCACCACCGGCGGTCTTGCCTACGAGGGCCTGAACAACGCCGCCGTCAGCCGGGAGCCCATGATCGTCATTCTCAATGACAATGCCATGTCCATCGACCATAATGTCGGCGGCATCGCCCGGCACCTGTCCCGCCTGCGCTCCAGCCAGGCCTATCTGGGCCTGAAGCGGCGTGTGCGCCGCATGACGGAGAACAGCGCCTGCGGCAAAGCCATCTTTTATGTGCTGGAAACCATGAAAAACAGGGTGAAGCGGATTCTGCTTCCCACTACGATTTTCGAAAACATGGGCTTTACCTATCTCGGCCCGGTGGACGGCAACGATGTGGAGGAGCTGATCTCGCTTCTGTCGGCGGCCCGGGACCTGCGGCGGCCGGTGCTGGTTCATGTGATGACCAAAAAGGGCTGCGGGTATCTCCCGGCCGAGGAGGATCCGGCCCGGTTCCACGGAATCGGAAAATTCGACCCGCTGACGGGAAAATCCTGCGGGAAGTCTGCCCATACCTTTTCCGACGCCTTTGGCGTGGAGCTGGAAGCGCTGGCGTCCCGGGATCCGCGGATCTGCGCCATGACGGCTGCCATGCCCGGCGGGACGGGACTGCTGCCCTTCAAGGCCCGGTTCCCAGACCGGACCTTTGATGTGGGCATTGCCGAGGAACACGCGGTTTCCATGGCAGGCGGCCTTGCCAAGCAGGGCATGGTGCCGGTGGTGGCGATTTATTCCACGTTTTTGCAGCGCGCCTACGATATGATCATGCAGGACGTGGCGATTTTACATCTTCATGTGGTCTTTGCGGTGGACCGGGCCGGTCTGGTGGGCGAGGACGGCGAGACTCATCACGGCATTTTTGACGTGGGCTATCTGCGGCAGGTGCCGGGGATGGAGCTGCTGTGTCCCGCCGGGACGTCGGAGCTTCAGCAGATGCTGGACTGGGCCGTGGAGGTCTGCGACGGGCCGGTGGCGGTGCGCTATCCTCGGGGCGGGGACTGCTGCGCGGTGGAACCGGCCTGGGACGGCACCCGCCGGGTTGTATGCCATCGTCGGGGAACTGACGGCGCCATCGTGGTCTACGGCACCATGCTGGCTCAGGCGCTCCGGGCGGCGGAGCTGCTGGAAGCGGAGGGAATTTCCGTGTCGGTGCTGCGGCTGCTGTGCGTGGCGCCGCTGCCGGTAGAGGAGCTGGTGGACCAGCTGCCGGAAAACAGAAAGATTCTGACGGTGGAAGAGGTTTGCAGCGGTTCCGGAATCCGGGAGGCGCTGGCATGGGCCTTGACCCATCGGCTGCCGGACTGCCGGGTGGACGGTCTGGACCTGGGACGCCGGTTTGTGACCCAGGGCGATCTGAAAACGCTGTATCATGCCTACGGCATCGACGGCGAGGCCATTGCCGCCGCCATGAAAAATATGGTGAAAGGAACGGACGGCCATGAGACTTGATCTTCTGCTGACCGCCCGGGGACTGGCGGACAGCCGCGCCAAGGCCCAGGCCATGATTGAGGGCGGCGCGGTGTATGTCAACGGCCGTCAGGCGACGAAGGCCGCCCAGGCCTGCGATGAGACGGACCGGATTACGGTGGAGGGGGAGATCTGCCCCTATGTCAGCCGGGGCGGGCTGAAGCTGGAAAAAGCCCTGCGGGAATTCGGCATTTGCCCGGCGGGCTGGGTGTGCAGCGACTCCGGCGCTTCCACCGGCGGCTTTACCGACTGCCTGCTGCAGCAGGGCGCCGCCCAGGTGTTTGCCATCGACGTGGGCACCGGCCAGCTGGATCCGAAGATCCGCCGGGACCCCCGGGTGGTGGTGATGGAGCAGACCAATATCCGCGATGTCACGCCGGAGCAGATCGGCCGGATGCTGGATTTTTCCGTGGTGGACGTAAGCTTTATTTCGCTGCAGCTGGTGCTGCCGGTGATTGCGTCGCTTCTGAAGCCTGCCGGTCAGGCGGTCTGCCTGATCAAGCCCCAGTTTGAGGCGGGAAAGGCTAATCTCAATAAAAAAGGCGTGGTGCGGGACGCCAAAGTCCATGTGCAGGTCCTGCGCCGCATTCTGGCGCTGGCCCGGGAGCTGGGATTTTCCGTGGCTGCGCTGACCTATTCGCCGGTTCTCGGACCGGAGGGGAATATCGAATTTCTGATGCATCTGACGAAAACGCCGTCTGCCGCGCCGCTGCCGGACCCGGAAGCGGTGGTGACCCTGGCCCACCGGATGCTGAAAGGGTGAAAGCATGAAAAAAATCATTTTGGCGCCCAATCCCTATCGGGATAAGAGCTTCAATACGGTCCGCAGCGCCATGCAGATTCTCCGGGAGGCGGGGATGGACGTGCGGCTATGTCTGCCGTTTGAGCCGGACCGGAGCTATGACCTGCCCAAGGATTTGCGCTTCACCCGGCTGGAACGGGAAATCGGCGATGCGGAGATGGTGGTCTGCTTCGGCGGCGACGGGACCATTCTGCATATGGCCAAGGCGGCAACGCGGCACAATCTGCCGATTCTCGGCGTGAATATCGGCACCATGGGCTTTATGGCGGAGCTGGAAAGTACCGAACTGCGGCAGCTGAGCCGGATTGCGGCGGGGCAGTATACCCTCGATGCCCGGATGATGCTGGACGTGACCGTGAAGCGGGACAAGGAGATCCTGTATCACGAAATCTGCCTGAACGACGCGGTGATTACCAAGGGCGCCGTGGCCCGGATCGTCCATCTGTCGGTTCAGTGCGACGGCGTGCAGGCCATGGAATGCAGCGGCGACGGTCTGATTATTGCCACGCCCACCGGTTCCACGGCCTATAACCTTTCCGCCGGCGGCCCGATTGTGGAGCCGGAGGCCCATAACATTCTCATTACGCCGATCTGCGCCCACGATATCGGCAGCCGCTGTATGGTGGCCTCACCCGACCGGGTGATTACGGCGCAGCTGACCCGCAACTCCCGCCGCAACGCGTTCCTGTCCGTGGACGGCGGGAAGGCCCAGCGGCTGAATCAGGGAGATGTGGTCACCGTCCGGCGGTCACATCTCCAGACAAAGCTGGTGCGGCTGAAGGAGCGGAGCTTTTACGATGTGGTCAACACCAAATTCAAAAACGGGGACTGAGTGAGGAGATTGCAGTGAAAACACAACGACAGGCCAAAATTCTGGAGATTATTACGACCCATAATGTGGAGACCCAGGAGCAGCTCCTCGATGCGCTGGAGCAGGCGGGGTTCCGCAGCACCCAGGCGACGATTTCCAGGGATATCAAGGAGCTGCGGATCGTCAAGGAGCTGACCAGCTTCGGCACCTACCGCTATTCCACCTCCTCGGGGGAGCTGAGCGGCTCCTTCCCCTCCCGGCTCAATACGATTTTCCGGGAGTGCATCGTGGGATACGACTATGCGGAAAATATGATTGTCATCAAGACGATG
>CAJLCS010000082.1 GCA_905205195.1 uncultured Eubacteriales bacterium | reverse complement strand
TATTAATTGATATAAACTTACCATATACAGATGGAGAATTTATTTGTAAAGAAAATATATAGCCCGTCGCGTAGCCGTTTGCATCATTCTCGATGCGGGACGCCACATTGGAGGTGATGCCGCTGATGGTGCAGCCCTTGCTGTAGGCGATCACGCCGCTGTGGAAGACGCGGGCCGTCTCCGTGCAGGCGGAGAAATCGAGCACAATGGTGCCCTCCAGTGTAAAGTTCTTGATGTCGGCGTTTTCCGCGAAGCCGACAAAGCCGTAGGTCGAGTTGCTGTTGCCCTTGATGCTCTTGGTCAGGGCAAAGCCCTTGATGGTGTGACCCGCGCCGTCGAAGGTACCGGAGAAGCCGGTGCCATAGCTGCTGGTCGCACCGATCATGCAGCTGGCCCAATCGTGGCCGCCCAGGTCAATATCGTTGGTCAGGATGCCGGAGATGCCGGCCTTGCCGGTTTTCCGGGTCTGCGCGCCGAACCAGGCCAGCTCTTCCGCAGTGCCGATCTGATAGACGCCGTCCGCCAGCGCAGGCTCGGTCTGGGTGGTGCCGTCCCAGGGCTCCACGGCAGGCGCCGCCTTTTCAAAGCGCACCGCCACGTCGTCATAGGCAAAGTAGGCAGGCTGAGAGAAGCCGTAGCCGTTGTCGCTGGAACCGGTGATGTTGAACTCAACCTTCTGCACCTTGCCCAGGCCGGAAAGGTCAAACTTGGTCCAGTCCATAATGATGTTCTTCGGACCGTTGCAGAGGTAGATGGACGCGTCGCCGGTCTTGGTGCCTGCGGCATCATAGCCGGTGGCCGTCAGCTTGACCCAGTCGTCGTCGCCGATCTTCGCCGTCAGGCCGTTGCCGTTGAGGTAGCAGTTGAGGGCGTAGCAGATGTTGTTGACGTACATATGGTCAATCACATGCTCCGAACCGTCGGCAAAGGCAAAGGAGGGCAGAATCTGAGAATCCGTATAGCCGGAATTGTCCTTATAGCCGAAGTGAACGGCGAAGTTATCGGAGCCGTTGTGGCCGCCGCCGGTGGTGGTGATGTCCTTGCTCGCGTTCTTATTGTAGACCGTGAGCTGGTCATTGTAAGTGCCGTGCGCCTCAAAATCGCTGGAGACATAGTTGGAGACGGCATGGCCGCCGCCCCAGTAGCAATAGTTATCCCAGCTCTTGGGCAGCATGTGCTTCAGTTCCGTGTTGCCCGCGTCGTACCAGGTATATGCCTTGCTCTCGTCCGTCGTGCCGGAGCCGTCGGGATAGAGCATGGAGCCGCCGTACTGCGGGTTGTCGATCAGGGAGGACCAGTTGGAGCCGCCCGCGAAATTGGTGCCGCCCTTGTAGTCCGCATCCTCAAAGGTCAGGACGCGAAGCTCATAGTCCGCGCCTTCCGCCAGCGCACCGGTCGGCAGAAGACCGATGACCAGCATCAGCGACAGGAGCAGCGCCATCAGCTTTTTCATGTTCATACTGTTCAAATCTCCAATTCATAGAATTCAGCCGCTTTCGCGGCCGGCAGGGATCTGCGGCGAGCACTCTTCCTGTGCTCCTCCGCAAGGTTGTCCATCGTCCTCCTTTTCCGCCATATCCCGGCTTCCCCCCTGCTTCAGAACCACCTGTTTCATAGAAAAACAAAAAAAGCGCGGCCAATTTGACCACGCAGACGCAGAAAATCCCTATCTTTTTTCAGCATATGGCAGTCCCGGTGTAGGCAGGAGCCGTTGCAGACGATCCTACGTATCTGACTGATCCGCACCGGCTTCCGCCGGGCGGCTTCACAGTGACCCACTCGCGGGGAATTTCACCCCATTCCGTATGCGCCCGTCCACGGGGACCGGCGCGCGCCGTCTGCCGATATTCGATTTTCATTACGAGTTTTTCTCTGGGGTTATTATACCGTTTCTTCCCGGGAATTGCAAGAGTCTTTGCATTGAAAAACCGGTTATTTGCAAAAAACGGCAGTGCGTTTTCTCGGAAAAACCCGCACTGCCGTTTTGAAATTCTACTTTTTCCTAAATTGTCCAGTTTTCGCTGACGTTCTGCAGCCGCGCCATATGGGCATACCGGCGGCAGTCTTGTCTTCACGATTTCCTATTTATAGTATCAGGGCATGGCAAAAATTTCAAGAAGGCAAACGTTTTCCGCCGGAAAATGCCGCTCCGCGCCGGATTTGGCGCAGAGCGGCTGCTGTTTGGTTAAAAATCCGTCAGTCCTCCGCCGGCTCTTCCTTGGGAAAGAGATTGGCATAGCCGGAGGAACCGGTCAGGACGGCACCCTTGCCCTCCCGGATAGCGCTTTTCAGCATCCGAAGATCCGGCCGGATGGCTTCCGGACAGACCAGCTCGCCCTGGCTTTCCTCCATCTCGTAATTCTCCAGAATCATCCGGGCCGCATTGACCCGGGACTGCATGGTCGTATGGCAATGGGCCGTAAACATTTGCAGTAAGGAATACCAGGAGCTTCCGTGCTGTCCTGCCATTAAATACAGCAGCTCCCGCTTTTCCTGGGGGGAAGTCTGACGAATCAGCGCGTTGAGCGCCTGCTCAATCACCTGTTCGTCCCGCTTGGACGACACATTCTCAAAAAAGGACGGAAACAAATAAGCCAGATAGTACGAAACCGGATTGACGCCCAGAACCCGGAACCACTCGCTTCCGGTAAACAGATCCGGAGAAGTGACGCCCTTTTCCCAGTTCTGAACGGTTTTCTTGGAAACGCCTAAGCCCTCGGCTACAAATTCCTGAGATTTTCCGGCATCCGCCCGGGAATCCGCCCAAATTTTTGCAAATCGTCTTAATCGGTCTTCTTTACTGTCCTGCGCCTGCATGATGGTTACAACCTTTCTGTTTTCTGGATTTCGTACGGTTTGGAACGCGTTACTATTCGCGTTACTACTATTAAAGTATATCATTGGTACGTCCAAAAGTCAATCAGCATCTGTGGTACATATTGGTAATTCGGTTAAAATTCCGTCAAATTGCAGCTAAGAAACGGCAAAGAAATTGCCCGGTGGAACGGATATGTACCCCCAATACTGGCTGTCCAGTTTGGGGGTACATATCCGTTCCGCCGGGCCGAAGAGGGTTCCGTTTATTTTTCCAGAGATTTCAGGTACTCAAAGCACCGGGTGACCTCGGAAATGCCGTCGGGCTTCAGGTTTTCGCTTTCCACCACCATCAGCATTCCCAGCTCCATGGCCTTGGCCCGGACCGCCGCTACCGGCGCGGTGCCGTCGCCGAGAGGATAGCCCATCTTGTTGGCGTCGCCGTCCTTCAGATGGATCACATGGATGCGGTTTTTCAGCCGCTCCAGAATTTCCACCGGATCCCGGCCCGCCGCATAGGCCCAGTAAGTGTCGATTTCAAAGTCCACAGAGGTGCGCTTTTCCATTTCCTCGTGGGCAATCTGGCCGTCCCGATTGGGCAGGAACTCGCCGTCGTGGTTGTGGTAGCCCAGGGTAATGCCCTCGGCAGCCAGCATGGGCTGATATTTGTTGAGCTTGGCAATAGTCTCGTCCAGCTCCGCCGCCGTGGACCAGGGGGCGCCGGGGACGATGAAATTCTTGTTGCCGATGGCATGGTGATAGGCCACGGTGCCGGCAAAATCGTTGTCCAGCTCCTGCAGGCCGCTGTGGGTGCCGCTGACGATCAGGCCGTTGCCATCCAGCATGGCCTTCACTTCCTTGGCGCTATGGCCAAAGAAGCCCGCAAATTCCACATACTTGTAGCCGATTTTGGCCACCTTTTCCAACGTGGACGCCAGATCCTTCTCCGTGAAGTCCCGCACGCTGTAAAGCTGAAGTCCGTATTCCATAAGATACAATCTCCTTTTTCGTTGGGGCCGTCGGCCCGCTGCCTTCTTTATACACCCAAACGGGCGTTTTGGCAAGCATTTTTTGCGGCGGCGCAACCTCGGTTTTTGTGCAAATAAACCATGGCATTTTGTAAAATTCTCGTGTATAATAAGAAATCATCCAAAAATCATCGTGAAGGAGTTTCCGTATGGACACCCAGCAGGAAGAAAAATATATCCGTATGACCCAGCCGCCGGTGCCGGGGCTGATCTGCCGTCTTGCCGTCCCCTGCATCATCAGTATGCTGATTACATCCTTTTATAATATGGCCGACACGTTTTTCGTCGGAATGCTGAAAAGCAACGCCGCCACCGGCGCCATCGGCGTGGTGTTTTCCATGATGGCCATCATTCAGGCCGTGGGCTTCTTCTTCGGCCACGGAAGCGGCAACTACATTTCCCGGGAGCTTGGGAAAAAGAACTACGAAGAAGCGTCCAACATGGCCGCCACCGGCTTTTTCTCGGCGCTGGCGGCCGGTGCCGTCATCTGCGTACTGGGGCAGATTTTTCTGGAGCCGCTGGCTTACCTGCTCGGCTCCACCGATACCATCCTCCCCTACACCAAGCAGTACCTCAGCGTGATTCTGCTGGGCGCGCCGTGGATGACCGCTTCGCTGGTGCTCAATAACCAGCTCCGCTTTCAGGGCAGCGCCAGCTATGCCATGGTCGGCATCGTCTCCGGCGCCATTGTCAACATCGGGCTGGACCCGCTGCTGATGTTCACCTGCAAGCTGGGCGTTGCCGGTGCAGGCTGGGCCACCATCATCAGCCAGTTTCTCAGCTTCTGCCTGCTGCTGGCGGGCTGCGGCAAGGGCGGCAACATCCGGATCCGGTTCCGAAACATCAAGCTGAAATGGTACTATTTCCAGATGATCGTCAAGGGCGGCCTGCCCTCGCTGGCCCGGCAGGGACTGGCGTCCCTGGCCACCATTTCCCTGAACCGCGCCGCCGGTCCCTACGGCGACGCCGTCATTGCCGCCATGGGTGTGGTGCAGCGGATTACCAACTTCGGTGCGTCCACCATGATCGGCTTCGGTCAGGGCTTCCAGCCGGTGTGCGGCTTCAATTTTGGGGCCAAGCGCTGTATGACCGGGTCAAGGAGGGCTTCCATTTCTGCGTCAAGTGCTCGCTGGTGTTTCTCACCGTCATTGCGGCGCTCTGGCGCTGCGCTGGCAGTGCGTCACCTTCCCGGCCCAGAGTTGGATCCTCATCAGCAACATGATGGAGCAGGCCATCGGACGGACCGTCCCGGCCACCTTCCTCGCCGCCGCCCGGCAGGGCATCTTCTTCATCCCGACGGTGTGGATTCTGTCGCTGGTCTGGGGGCTGCCCGGGCTGATCGCTGCCCAGTCGGTCTCCGACGTACTGACGCTTCTGTGCGCCATTCCCATCCAGATTACCGTCATGCGGACGCTGGCCACCGGTCCCCGGACCAGGCGGCATAAAGCGGCCGTGTAAAATCGGAGCATCAAAGTTCAAAGTGGCATGACCGCATTTTGCGTGTCATGCCACTTGTGTTATTTGTGAATTCCCGGGAAAAACAGCGCCACCGTGCCGGGTCCCACATGGGACCCGGTCACCGGCTCATAGCAGACGGAAATGCACTCCCCCGTGAACCCCTTCTGCCGAAGCTGCTCCAGCACGAAGGCCGCGTCCTCCGGCGCGTCCGCATGGGCAAGGCCGATGGTGGCAGACCGGTCCTCCGCCAGCTTGTCGTAATTGTTCACCAGTGCCATCAGCGCCTGCTTCCTGCCACGGACCTTGCCGCACATGACGATTTTCCCCTCTGCGTCACCCGTCAGCAGAGGCTTGATGTTCAGCACGGTGCCCACCAGCGCCACAGCCCGGCTGATACGGCCGCCCCGCTTCAGGTATTCCAGATCATCCACCGTGAAATACTGGCACATGGCGTTCCGCTTCGTTTCGATTGTGGTCACAATCTCGTCAAAGGACGTACCGTTTTCCGCCATCCGGGCCGCCTCCAGCACCAGAAGGCCCTCCCCCAGCGACGCGGCGAAGGTATCGATGGCCGCCGTCTTCCGCTCCGGGAATTCCTCCCGCAGCTCCGCCAGCGCACCGGCAGCCGCCCGGACCGTGCCGCTGATGCCACCGGACAAGCCGACGTACAGCACGTCGTTTCCCGACGCCAGGCACTCCCGCATGGGGTCCAGAAAGGCGCCCATACTGATCATGGCGGTTTTCACCTTGCCGCCCTTCCGCATGGCGTCGTAGTAGGCCTTGCCGTCAAAATCCTCCTCCGGGTCCTGCTTCGCCTCCACGCCGTTGAGGGAATAGGTCAGCGGAATCACCCGCAGGTGGTACCGGCGGATCAACTCCGCAGGCAGATTGGCTGTGGTATCGGTAAAAATTTGAATCATCGGATTGGCAGCTCCTTCGTGTCTATCGAAATTATGGTCCCATTGTACCGGACGCCCCCGGCAAAAAGCAACCTACCGCTGTCAAGGCGGCTCTCCTTCGCCGAAGGCCGGTTCTACCGAAAGAAAACGCGGGTAGAATTGCACATCTTCCAATTCTACCCGCAGGAGAATCCGCTGTTTCTGCTGTCTTTTGCGTGCTTCGTCCGCAAAACGCCGCTTTCCGTCTTTATCGTGCTACACGCCCAGATATTCCTGCAGGAATCCCGCCGCAACGCCTGCAGCGGCTGCCAGCAGGATAATCAGGATCGGATGGCGCTTGCTGATTGCCATTTTCAGCATCATCCCGAAAATCACCGCCGAGCTGAGAAACTCAAAGCTCCATAGCACGGAAAACCGGAATCCGTTCGGGAAGAACACCGTCCTGCCCGTGGACAGCACCGCCCCGCCGATGAGGCCGATGACCGCCGGCTTCAGGCCTGCCATGGTGCCCTGGACCAGACGGCTGGAACGGAACCGCTGAAAGCATCGGGCGACAATCAGAATCACCACAAAGGACGGCAGCGCCACTCCCAGCGTCGCAACGAACGCACCGGCCAGTCCCGCCGTCTCCATGCCCACATAGGTGGACACATTCACGGCAAACGGCCCCGGCGTGCTTTCGCTCACCGCCAGAAAATTGATCAGTTCCTCCCGGGTCAGCCACCCGTGGGCCAGAACCTGCTCCTGCACCAGCGGCAGCATGGCGTAGCCCCCGCCGAAGGTAAAGGCACCGATCTTCAGAAACGTCCAGAATAGCTCCCACAGCATCACGGACGCTCCTTTCCCGCCGCCCGGGCCGACACGGCAAGACCGATACCCGCGCAAAGGACAATGGTCACCAGTACATCCGCCCCCAGAAAGGCCGTTGCCACGAAGGACAGGCCCATGAGGACGTAGGAAAGCAGCCCCTTGGGGCACTGGCGGTACATGGAAACCAGCGCCCGGATCATCAGCGCCAGCACCCCGGCCCGGATGCCCCGGAAGGCATAGCGCACCAGCTTCAGCTGCTCAAACTGCCGCAGTACCAGAGAAATCGCCGCGATGATGGAAAAGGACGGCAAAAGCACCCCCAGCGTCGCGGAGAACGCGCCCCAGAACCCCGCCGTCTGGTAGCCTACAAAGGTAGCGGCGTTGACCGCGATGGGGCCGGGGGTGCTTTCGGCAATGGCCACCACATCCAGAATGTCCTGTTCAGAAATCCAGTGCCGCCGGTCCACCACCTCCCGCTGAATCAGCGGAATCATGGCATAGCCGCCGCCGAAGGTAAAGGCGCCGATCTTCAGGAAGGTCCCAAACAGCGCCGGACATTTTCTGATTCTGTTCATAGCATCACACTCCGGCACTATGATACCACACCGTCCGCCAAAAGTCTACCGTCCATCCTCCGGATCCAGCGCCAGACGCAGCTTTTCCAGCGCCCGCTTTTCGATGCGGGATACATAGCTGCGGCTGATACCCGTCACCGCCGCCACCTCCCGCTGCCGCCGGGGCGGCTGTCCGTTCAGGCCGAAGCGCAGGACGATCACCGTCCGCTCCTGCTCCGTCAGGCACTCCCCCACCGCCTTCCGCACCTGCCGCACCGCGTCCCGATCGGTGATCTGCTCCAGCAGATCACCCTCGTCGCTGACCACGTCCATCAGCGACAGCGCCGCGCCGTCGGTGCCCGTCTCAATGCAGTCCGACAGCGACACATCCTGACTGGATTTCCTCTGACTGCGGAAGTACATCAGGATTTCATTCGCTATCCTCTCCCAACGGATACATAAGTTGCTCTACGGGCGGCAAATCCGCCTCTCCATCCTCTGCAAAGAGGTAAACATAGGCATTTTTGCCGTCCCAGACCACCTTTTTGACGATG
>CAJLCS010000081.1 GCA_905205195.1 uncultured Eubacteriales bacterium | reverse complement strand
AGGCTTGCTGGCGCAAGTCAAGGACGATAACGCAGCGAAAGGCGTGCTGGAACGTCCTGCGGGCATGTGTGCCCTTGCCAAGCGACGCTAGATTTCTCGGAAAGCAGGTCGTTTATGAAAAAAATTGCCCTTCTTCTGGTGCTGATTCTGGCCCTCGGCCTGCTGCCCGGCTGCGGCAGCACCCCCCGGACGGATCTGGCCGCCACCACCCTGCCGGTTTACCAGTTTACCACCCTCCTCTGTCGCGGCACCGGGCTGACCGTGGCCCGGCTGGTGACGGAAAGCGTCTCCTGTCTCCACGACTACACGCTGCAGGTCCGGCAGATGAAAATCATCGAGGGGGCCGACGTGGTGGTGCTCTCCGGCGCAGGGCTGGAGGACTTTCTCTCCGACGCGCTGACCGCCGCCAAAACCACCATCGACGCGTCCCAGGACATTTCCCTTCTGGAAAACCACGAGCATGAGGAAGACGGCCACCACGACGGCCATACCCACGAGGCAGACCCCCACATCTGGCTGGACCCGGAAAACGCCAAAATCATGGCCAAAAACATTGCCCGGGGCCTTTCCGGCCGGTATCCGGACTTTGCGGACCGGTTTGACGAAAATCTGAACGAATTGTTGGCACAGCTGGACGCACTGGAGGCCTACGGCACCCGGACGCTGTCAGAGCTGTCCACCCGCTCCATGATTACCTTTCACGATGGCTTTTCCTACTTTGCCCGGGCCTTCAATCTGAACATTCTGGCCGCCGTGGAGGAAGAATCCGGCAGCGAGGCCTCGGCACAGGAGCTGAAGGCCCTGATTACGCTGACGGAGGAAAACCACCTTCCCGCGGTCTTTACCGAGAAAAACGGAGCCGACGCGGCGGCAAAGGTCATTTCCGCCGCCACCGGCGCCGGAATCTTCACACTGGACATGGCCATTTCCGGCGGCGACTACTTTGAAGCCATGTACCGGAACATCGACACCGTCAAGGAGGCATTGGCATGACAAACGAACTGCACGGAAACAGCTGCAGCAGCTCCTGCTGCCTGCGGGTCCAGCACCTGTCCGTCCGGATCGGCGCCAGCCAGATTCTGCGCGACATTAACCTGCACATTCACTGCGGCCAGCTGGTGGCCCTCATCGGCCCCAACGGTGCCGGGAAAAGCACCCTGCTCAAGGCCATTCTGGGCCAGCTGGAATACGAAGGGCTGATTACCTTCTCCGCCCCCAACTACCGCAACAATCACAAGCCGAAAATCGGCTATGTGCCCCAAAGCCCAGCCTTTGACCCCGGCGACCCCATCACCGTGGCGGACCTGTTCGCCTGCTGCCTGAGCAAACGCCCCGCCTTTCTCGGTATCGGCAAAAGCCTGCGCGGCCGGATCCTCGCCTGTCTGGACCGGGTCCACGGCACGGAGCTGATCGACAAGCGGGTGGGCACCCTGTCCGGCGGCGAGCTGCAGCGGGTGCTGCTGGCGCTGGCGCTGGAGCCGCTGCCCAATATCCTGATTCTGGACGAGCCGCTGTCCGGCGTGGACGTGGAGGGCATGACCACGCTGATGGATATGCTGGACGAAATCCGCAAAACCTACGACCTGTCCATTCTGATGACCACCCACGACTTTCAGATGCTCCCCCGGTACGCCAATCAGGTGGTGCTTATCGAGCATCAGGTCCTGTGCCACGGAGAGCCGGAGGACGTGCTGTCCTCGCCGGAATTCCAGCAGGTCTTTCATCTGAAGGGAGGCAGCCGCCAATGAGCCTTTGGTATGCGCTTTGTGATCTGACCCATCTGGAAATGCTCCGGTGGGACTTTATGAAAAACGCCCTGCTGGCCGTGCTGCTGATGGCGCCGCTGTTCGGGCTGGTGTCCACCATGGTGGTCACCGGACGGATGAGCTTTTTCTCGGACGCGCTGGGCCATTCCGCCTTTACCGGCATCGCCATCGGCTGCATCTGCGGCGTCAGCAGCCCCACCTGGGTAGCCGTGGTGTTTGCGGTACTGTTTGCGCTGCTGTTTTCCTATGTCCGCAGCCGCAGCAACCATGCCGCCGATACGCTGATCGGCGTCTTTTCCAGCGCCGCCGTGGCACTGGGCATTTTCGTCGCCACGCTGGGCGGCGGCAGCTTCACCAAATATAACCAGTATCTGATCGGCGACATTCTCTCCGTCACCGCCCCGGAGCTGGGGATGCTGGCGCTGGTGCTGGTGGCCGTGGCGGTCTTCTGGGTGCTGATGTGCAATCGGCTGACGCTGACGGCGGTCCACCCCCAGCTGGCCTCTTCCCGGGGGATTTCCATCCACGGCGTCCAGACTGTCTTCACCGTAGCGGTGGCGGTCATCGTCACCATGGCCATCTCCTGGGTAGGACTGTTGATTCTCAACTCCCTGCTGGTGCTTCCCGCCGCTTCCGCCCGGAACGTGGCCAAAAATCTGCGGCAGTACCACGGCTTTTCCGTGCTGTTCGCGCTGCTGGCCAGTCTGGCCGGTCTGGTGCTGTCGTACTATCTGGGCGCCTCCTCCGGCGCCGCCATTTCTCTGGTACTGGCGGCGGTGTTTGCCGTCACCTTCTGCTTCCGGAAGGGGCGTGCCTGATGGAGCCGGTCAACATTACCCCCATCGCCCGGATGCACAGCGATTTTCCGGCCAAGTTCGGCATTCCCCGCCAGAGCGGTCTGGTGGAAGCGCTGGAATCCCGGATCGTGTTCGAGCCGGCGTTCCGCAATCCGGACGCTCTGCGGGGCATCGAAGGATATTCCCATCTGTGGCTGATCTGGCAGTTTTCTCAGGCCGTCCGCGCCGACTGGTCCCCCACCGTCCGGCCGCCCCGGCTGGGCGGGAACACCCGGATGGGCGTTTTTGCCACCCGTTCCCCCTTCCGCCCCAATTCGCTGGGGTTGTCCTGTGTCCGGCTGCTGGGACTGGAGAAAACGGACCGGTTCGGCACGGTGCTGCGGGTCGGCGGTGCCGATTTGATGGACGGCACCCCGATTTTTGACATCAAGCCCTACATTCCCTACAGCGACAGCCACCCCGACGCGCTGGGCGGCTTCACAGACGGCGCAGGTGACTTTTTGCTGGAGGTGGACTTCCCTGCCCCGCTGCTGGCGCGCATCCCGGAAAACAAGCGGCCGGCCCTGCTGGGCGTCCTGTCCCACGATCCCCGTCCCTCCTATCAGTCGGACCCGGACCGGGTCTACGGCCTGACCTTCGCCGGTCTGGACGTCCGGTTCACCGTCAGGGATAACCGCCTGACCGTCCAGGCGGTGCAGGAAAGCAAGTAAAAAATTCTCCGGCCCAAGAGCCGGAGAATTTTTTCACGAACCGCTCCACATCTCCGTATCCAGATCCCGGTAGGGGTAGGCCCGCTGCCAGCCGTCATCGGTTTTCCGCAGGCTGGAGCGGTGGGAATCCAGCAGCCGGACGAGGGAATACACGTCAATCCAGATTTCCGCATTGCATTCCTTCCGGCTCTCCTCCGGCACCAACTCCAGGCCGAAATGCAGGTGAACCGCCTCGATGTTGTTCACGTTTTCCCGGTCCGAATAGCCCGTCCGGCCCATAAAGCCGATCAGATCCCCCGCCTGAACCAGATCGCCCTCCGCCAGCCCCGGCGCATAGGGCCGGTCCTTCTGCAGGTGGGCATAGTAATAATACCGCTTGGAATCAAAGGAGCGGATGCCGATGCGCCAGCCGCCGTAGCGGTTCCAGCCCATGGCCTCCACCACGCCCCCTTCCACCGCCACAATCGGCGTGCCAAGCTCCCCCAGCAGGTCGTTGCCCAGGTGCTTCCGGGCAAAGCCGAAGCTCCGCCCGGCACCGAAATCGTCATAGTGCCGGTAGCCGTAACCCTCCGCAATGGGTGAAAAGGCCTTCAGCCCGTAGGTCGCCACCCAGACGCCGTCCTTTTCGATGGCATAGCTGCCAAGCAGGCCTCCCAGCGCCATGGTATAGGCCGCCCGGTAGTAGCCGTAATACCGGAAAACGCTTCCCAGCAGCGCCTCCGGCGTCCGGTCGCCCTTCAGATCCGCCGCCGCCTTTTTCACGGCGGACAAGCCGCATTTTCCGCCGGTCCGGCAGGCCGTCACCGCCAGAATGTCAATCCAGCCGATGTGCTTTTCCTGTTCAAAGGTATCGATATCCACCTGCATGGCATAGCGCAGCGATTCATAGGGCACCTGAAAATCCACCCATGCGATGTTTTCGCCCCGCACCGGCACCGCCATGGCCAGCGCCAGAAGCCAGCCGATCAAAATCCGCCGTTTCATCCCCTCACCTCCGGATTAGGGTATGAAACGGCGGAAAAATTATACGTCTTTACCGCAGATCCCGGCGAATACCGTCGGCAATCCGTTCCACGTCGTCCATGGTCTGAATGGACGAGATCTGTTCTTTATAGTAATTGCTGTAGGGCACGCCCCGCAGATACCAGGCAAAGTGCTTTCTGGCCTCCAGGCAGGCGATATGCTCCCCGTGATCCTCCGCCGCCAGTCGGAACTGCCGGACGGCGGTATCCACCCGGGCGGCCAGCGGCGGGCGCGGCGGTACCGGCTCGCCCTTCAGCGCCGCCCGGACCTCCGTGAAAACCCACGGGTCCCCAAAGGTGGCCCGGCCGATCATCAGGCCGTCGGCGCCGGTCCAGTGCAGGCACCGCACCGCCGACGGGCCGTCCACAATGTCACCGTTGGCAATCACCGGCACCCGGCACTGGGCCTTGACCTTGCGGATCATCTCCCAGTCCGCCGTACCGGAATACAGCATACTGCGGGTCCGGCCGTGGACGGTAATCATATCCGCGCCGCAGTCCTCCATCCGTTTGGTGAAGTCCAGCACGTTGATGCTGCCCTTGTCCCAGCCCAGACGGCATTTCACCGTCACCGGGACGGAAACCGCCTGCTTCACCGCCGTGACGATTTTCCCCGCCAACTCCGGCGTCCGCATCAGGCCGGAGCCGTCGCCGGAATTGGCGATTTTCGGCATGGGGCACCCCATGTTCAGATCCAGAAAGTCGCATCCGGACAGCTCCAGCGCCAGCGCCGCCCCTTCGGCCATAATGGCCGGATCGTTGCCGAAAATCTGTGCGCCGCAGAAGCTGCCGGGATTTTTCCGCAGCAGCGCAGCGCTTTTCCGGTCCCGGTACACCAGCGCCCGGGAGGACACCATTTCCGTCACCGTGATATCCGCGCCCAGCTCCGCGCAGACCGTCCGGAACGCCCAGTCCGTCACCCCGGCCATGGGGCCGAGAAGCAGGGGCGTTTCCCCTTCAAAGCTGCCAAGTTTCACGGCGGCCACCTCCCTTTCCGGAGGATTATACCATACCCGCCGCCGTTTGGCAAGTCACAGCAGCACCGTCAGCAGCCAGGTCAGCCCCGTCGCCAACGCGCCGGCGGCCGCCCACACCGGGCCGCAGCGCCACAGACGCCCCGCGCCCTCCCGCGGATGACGGGTGCCGATCACCTTCTGGGCCTCCTTCAGCAGCGCCTCGTCGGTGACGCCATGCTCCGCCGCATCTTCCCGCAGAATGAAAATCGCCTGCTCAAAGAGCTTCGGGTCCGGCGCCTGCACCACAATGACCTGTCTGGATATTCCCTTGACCATCCGGATCACCTCCGGCAAAAGCGTACCCAGAATCCGGAAAAATCATACGGCGCCGTCAGAATTTTCCTCGTCCCGGGGCCGCTTGTATCGGCCCTGGGGCGCCCATTCCGGCAGCGGATAGCGCTGCATGGCGCCGAAAATCCGCTCCCGCAGCGCCGGATACCGGGCGGAAAGCTCATAAATCAGCGCCTTGACCTCCTCCCGCTTGGTGTGCTTGTCCACCGGACAGCGGTTTTGCAGCACCGGCAGCCCCTGGGCCTCGGCAAAATGATCGATGGTCTTCTCGTGGATGTAGAGCATGGGCCGGATCTGGGTAATGCCCGACCGCTCCAGATACGTCACCGGCTGGAAGCAGTTGATCCGTCCCTCAAACAGCAGCGACATGGCAAACGTCTCCACTGCGTCGTCAAAATGATGGCCCAGCGCCAGCTTGTTGATGCCCCGCTCCGCCAGCGCCTGATTCAGGGCGCCACGGCGCATCTTGGAGCACATGGAGCAGGGATTTGTCTCCTTCCGGTAATCAAAGACGATGGGGCCGATTTCCGTCCGGATCAGGTAGTACGGCACCTCCAGCGATTCGCACAGCGCCGCCATGTCGCCGTAATCCATGCCCAGGCCCATATCCACCGTCACTGCCGACAGCTCGAAGGACGCCGGCAGCGCGCCCCGCAGCGATGCCAGCAGCGTCAGAAGCACCAGCGAGTCCTTGCCGCCGGACAGTCCCACCGCCACCCGGTCCCCGTCGCGGATCATGCCGTAGTCCTCCACGCAGCGCCGGGTCAGGCCCATCAGTTTTTGCAGCATTGCAGTCCCTCCGTAAAAATAAAATAGGATATCAGAAATCCGGAGCATTCGAGAGCATCCAGGAGCATTTTGAAGATTGCCTCGGATTTCAGAAAAATAATTTTGAAAAGCGGTTGACTTTTTCTCCGGATTGTGGTATAAAAGTCTGGCGTTTTGAAGACCATTGTACTTCAAACCACTCAAAATGTCAAAATATTTAACCTATTGGAGGAACGCATATGTCCACGACACTCGCTAAGAAGGAGACCGTGCAGCGCAAATGGTACATCATCGACGCCGCCGGCAAGCCTCTGGGCCGTACTGCTGTCATCGCCGCCAACCTGCTGCGGGGCAAGCACAAGGTCGATTTCACGCCCAATGTTGACTGCGGTGACAACGTCATCATCATCAACACCGACAAGGCCGTTCTGACCGGCAACAAGGCCGAGCAGAAGTCCTACTACCGTGTTTCCGGCTGGATCGGCGGTCTGAAGGAAACCAAGGCCCGCATCATGATGGAAAACCGCTCCGACTACGCCATGGAGCTGGCCGTCAAGGGTATGCTGCCGAAGAACACGCTGGGCCGCACCGCTCTGACCCGTCTGCACCTGTTCAAGGGTGAAGAGCATCCCCACGCCGCCCAGAAGCCCGAAGTCTGGACCCTGGACTGATTTGGAGGTAAACGATTATGTACGAGAGCAAAAGAAAGTATTTTTACGGCACCGGCCGTCGGAAGTCCTCCGTCGCCCGCGTCCGCGTTTTTGAAAACGGCACCGGCGCCATCACCATCAACGGCCGCGACATCGACGCTTACTTCGGTCTGGAGACCCTGAAGCTGCTGGTCCGTCAGCCCCTGAACACCACCGACCTGATGGGCAAGGTGGATCTGGAAGTCACCGTCGCCGGCGGCGGCATGTCCGGTCAGGCCGGCGCCATCCGTCACGGCCTGTCCCGCGCTCTGGTTGCCATGAACCCCGAGTACCGTGCCGCTCTGAAGGCCGCCGGCTTCATGACCCGTGACCCGAGAATGAAGGAAAGAAAGAAGTACGGTCTCAAAGCAGCTCGTCGCGCTCCGCAGTTCAGCAAGCGATAATCGACTGCTCAGACTATATCAAAATGGTTCAAAAAGCCCGGAAAATCAAGGTTTTCCGGGCTTTTGCTATATCTAAACGGGCTGATATGGTTTGACCAAATTTGGCAAAACGAGAGCCGATTTCATCCAATTTTTAGTGGTCCGCAAGTGGTTAACTGGCCAAAAAGAGGGCAAAAAGAGGGGGAAGTGGTTCCCAAAGTGGTTAACCGAGAGCCGATTTTTGGGGTGCTTTTCAGCCCTCCTTCCCCTCGTTTTTTGGCTGTGGCAGTTTGGCATAGTTTGAGCTAATTTGAATAATTGAATATGAATTTGATGTAGCACACAGATCATAAATGACTGGGTGCTTTTTTCATTTCAGGAACTCGTATTCCGGCGATAGAAAGAGCCGTCACTTCACTGTTAATTTTGAAGTGGCGGCTTTTTCTATTTCCAGAAGCAACAGCAATAATTAGAAATGAGGTGAAGTCAATGAACACGCAAATCATCGCCATTGCCAACCAGAAAGGCGGCGTTGGCAAGACAACGACCTGTGCCAACTTGGGAATCGGGCTGGCGCAGGCCGGAAAGAAAGTCCTTCTGATCGACGGGGACCCACAAGGGAGCCTGACAATCAGCCTGGGAAATCCGCAACCGGACAAGTTGCCATTTACATTGTCCGATGCAATGGGCAAAATTCTGATGGATCAGCCTATACGCACTGGAGAAGGTATTCTGCATCATGCGGAAGGCA
>CAJLCS010000080.1 GCA_905205195.1 uncultured Eubacteriales bacterium | reverse complement strand
AGGTGCAGGTGGAATACACCAACCGTCCCCCGGACCGCACCAACGCCGCCCCGGCGTCCAGAATTTCCGCCTGCCGCCGGGCGCACATGGCCACGGTTTCCTCGCTCCAGTCCGTCACCGCCGCCTCTTCCTTGCGGAACATTCCCTCTCCGGAGCAGGGCGCGTCGATCAGCACCCGGTCAAACCAGCCGGGCAGCCGCCGGGCCAGGGCGGCCGGTGTTTCGTTGGTCACCAACGCATTGGCCACCCCCATCCGCTCGATGTTCCGGGACAGGATTTTCGCCCGTTTCGGGCTGAATTCGTTGCACAGCAGCAGCCCCTGCCCCGCCATCCGCCCGGCAATCTGGGTGGACTTGCCGCCGGGGGCCGCGCACAGGTCGCAGATCCGCTCTCCCGGCCTTGGGTCCAGCAGCGTCACCGGCGCCATGGCGCTGGCCTCCTGTAAATAATATACGCCCGCCTCGTGGAAAGGGTGCAGGCCGGGCCGGGCGGCGGGGTCATAATAGTACCCCAGCGGCTCCCAGGGCACCGGCTCCCCCACAAAGGGCAGCACCGGTGCCGGTCCCTTGCCGGGATTCATCCGCAGCGCCACCGCCCGGGGGCGCTCCAGACTTTGCAGGTAGGCATCGTAGTCCTCTCCCAATTGGATTTTCATCCGCGATAAAAATGCCGCAGGCAGCACGCAACCGTCTCCTTTTGTCCGTTTCTCACCATCAGTATACCACAGGTGCCGGCCATTTTCCACCGGATTTTTCCCGGGGAACCGATTGACATTCCCGTTAATCTGTGAGAAAATAGGAGCGCTAAATCATAGAAACAAGGGGTAATCAACCATGACCCAATCCAGAACTCATACCTGCGGCGAGCTGCGGCTTGCGGATGCGGGGAAAACCGTCACTCTGGCCGGCTGGCTGGAAAACGTCCGGGCGGTCGGCTCCAGCTTTGCCTTCCTGGTGCTGCGGGACTACTACGGAACCACCCAGATCGTGGTGGAAACCGAGGCGATGATGAAAATCGTCAAATCCATCAACAAGGAATCCACCATTTCCGTCACCGGCACCGTCCGGGAGCGGGAGAGCAAGAACCCCAAGCTCCCCACCGGCGACATCGAAGTGGTGCCTCAGAATATTCAGGTGCTGGGCAAATGCCAGCACAACTCCCTGCCCTTTGAAATCAACAAGAGCCGGGACGCCGACGAGAACGTCCGGCTCAAGTACCGCTATCTGGACCTGCGGAACCCGGCGGTCAAGAACAACATCGTGCTGCGGTGCAACGTGGTGGCCGAGCTGCGGCGGCGGATGATCGAAAAGGGCTTCCTGGAAATCTCCACCCCCATCCTGACCAGCTCCTCCCCGGAAGGCGCCCGGGACTATCTGGTGCCCGCCCGAAATCACCCCGGCAAATTCTATGCCCTGCCCCAGGCACCCCAGCAGTTCAAGCAGCTGCTGATGACCTCCGGCTTCGACCGCTATTTCCAGATTGCCCCCTGCTTCCGGGACGAGGACGCCCGGGCCGACCGGACCCCCGGCGAATTCTACCAGCTGGATATGGAGATGGCCTTTGCGTCTCAGGAAGACGTGCTGGCCGTGCTGGAGGACGTGCTGGTGCCCGTGTTTGAGAAGTTCGGCAAGTACAGGGATCGGGTGGCCCAGGCCCCCTTCCGCCGCATCGCCTACAACGACGCCATGGAGCGCTACGGCTCCGACAAGCCGGACCTGCGGATTGATCTGGAAATTCAGGACATTTCCGACGTGGTGCAGGGCTGCGGCTTCGGTCCCTTCGAGGGCGCCGTCGTCAAGGCCGTGGCCGTGGACAACTTCAGCCAGACCCGGAAATGGATCGACAAGCTGCTGGCCGACGTGGAAGTGCAGACCGCCAGCAAGGCCTGCTGGGTCCGGGTGGACGAACAGGGCAACCTGACCGGCGGCATTTCCAAGTTCCTCGCCGGGTGCAAGGATGCCTTCATCGAAAAGCTGAACCTGAAGCCCGGCTCTTTCGTGTGCATGGCCGCAGGCAAGAAGGCCGCCGCCCAGAAAACCGCCGGTGTGATCCGGATCCTGATGGGCCGCCAGATTCCCGGCCACTTCGACGAGGAGCAGTACGCCTTCTGCTGGATCGTCAACTTCCCCATGTACGAAATCGGCGAGGAATCCGGCAAGCTGGAATTCTGCCACAACCCCTTCTCCATGCCCCAGGGCGGCATGCAGGCGCTGCTGGATGCCGAGGGCGACACCGACAAGCTGCTGGCCATCAACGCCGACCAGTACGATCTGGTGTGCAACGGCTACGAGTCCGCCTCCGGCGCCGTCCGGAACCATGATCCGGAAATCATGGTCAAGGCCTTCGAAATGGTGGGCCTGGGCGAGGACGACGTAAAGGCCAAGTTCCCTGCCATGTACAACGCCTTCACCTACGGCGCGCCCCCCCATGCCGGTGCGGCGCCCGGCGTGGACCGGCTGATGATGCTGCTCACCGGCGAAGAGTCCATCCGGGAGGTCATCACCTTCCCCATGAACAAAAACGCCCAGGACCTGATGACCGGTGCCCCCAGCGTGGTCGATCAGAAGCAGCTGGACGACGTCCACATTGCCATCGTCAAGGAATAATCCGCTGCCGCCCGGAAAATCCAGAGATTTTCCGGGCGGCATTTTCAGAAAGGAAGCATTTTATGAAGATTACCGTCTATCTTGGGGCCTGCGCGGGCCGGGACCCGGCGCTGGCGCAGGCAGCACGGGCGCTGGGCCGATGGATCGGCGAAAGCGGCAACACGTTGGTCTACGGCGGCTCCAAAACCGGCCTGATGGGAGAACTTGCCGGAAGCGCCTTGGCCGCCGGCGCCCCCGTTATCGGCGTGGAACCCCGGTTTTTTGTGGAGCAGAACGTGGAATACGAAAATCTGACCCGGCTGATCGTCACCGAGGATATGACCCAGCGGAAAGCAAAAATGATCGAACTGGGCGATGCCTTCATCGCCTTCCCCGGCGGCACCGGCACGCTGGAGGAAATCGCCGAAATCATGTCCAAGGTGGCCATGAACCTGCTGGATGCCCCCTGCATCCTCTATAATCTGGGCGGCTACTACGACAGCCTGAAGGCGCTGCTGGACCGGATGATCGACGAGGGCCTTTCCTCCCCCGCCCGGCAGGCAGGCATCTCCTTCGCCAGCAATCTGGACGAAATCCGGGCGATTCTCCGGAAGCGCTGACCCGCCCCGAAAAACGTAAAAAGCGGCCGCTGCCGGAAGGCAGCGGCCAGATAAGAGGAAAGAAGACCGAATTTCTTACGAAAGCGCCAAAAATTCTCCCGGGTCCATGGGTTTGCCGTCACAGGTGACGCTGAAGTGGACATGGTCCCCCAGTGCCGACTCCATCAGCGCCGTATTGCCGACACTGCCGATGGTCTGGCCCAGTTTCACCTCGTCGCCCACCTCCACCGCCGGATCGGCGCCAAGGCTGGAATACTTGGTGACATAGCCGCCGTCGTGCCGGATGACCACGGTCTGGCCCATGGTTTCATCGTCGTAGATGGTATACACCGTGCCGTCCGCCGCGGCGCACACCGGCGTGCCCGCTTCCGCGGCAATGTCCACGCCGTTGTGGACCCGCCAGTCCCGGGTGGTCTGGTTGTAGCTCAGGCAGTCCATGGCATAGGGGGACACCGTCTCCCCGGCCACGGGGCTGGCCGTTTTCAGCGGCTGGGGCGCGGCGGTGTCCTCCGCTGCCGCCTGCGGGCCGTCGCCGGTGGCGGCAGCCGCCGCATCGGCGGCCTTGCCGCCCATGACGGTGCGGATCGAGGCTTCCTGGGCCTGACCCGCGGTTTGCTTGTTTGCGTTTCGGTAGTACAGATAGCCGGAAATCCCGATGGCAGCCGCGCACAGGATCAGGGCTATGTAGTAGCCCTTCCCGCCGAAGCTGCGACCGTTTGCTTTTCTGTCGCTCATGTGTCAAACACCTCCGCAGTCAAGTATTGCCAGCTTTCCGGCGCTTAAACGGGGCGGCGGATCTTTTTTGCAATTTCCAGCGATCTTTTTTCCAAATCTCTGTGATTGGCCGGAAAATATCAGCGTTTTCCGGACTTTTTCAGCCGTTTTTGGCGGATTTGAACAGAACCGGAAGAAACCGTCAATCAAAACGACTATTTTTACCCCCCGCCGGGGGCGATAATTGTTACATTTTTCGCATGATTTTTTGTTGACAAAGGCCGGAATTTAAGATATATCTATATCTGTCAACTTTCCGACAAAATAACCAAAGAAACGGGGGAGGATAAATGTCCAAAGAGCTCATCAGGCTCCGTGACCTTACCATGGAGTTCGACGGGGAACGTATACTCGACGGCATCAATCTCTACATCAACGATCACGAATTTCTCACGCTGCTCGGCCCCTCCGGCTGCGGCAAAACCACCACCCTGCGGATCATCGGCGGCTTTCTCACGCCGACCTCCGGCGAGGTGCTGTTCGACGGGAAGCGGATCAACGACGAACCGGCCTACAAACGGCAGATCAACACGGTTTTTCAGCGATACGCCCTGTTCCCCCACCTGGACGTGTATGACAACGTGGCCTTCGGGCTGCGGGTTGCCAAGCTGCCCAAGGCGGAAATCCACGAGCGCGTCCAGCAGATGCTGGAGGTCGTGGGTCTGAAGGGATACGAAACCCGGCGGATCGACGCACTGTCCGGCGGACAGCAGCAGCGGGTGGCCATCGCCCGGGCCCTGGTCAACCGGCCCAAGGTGCTGCTGCTGGACGAACCGCTGGGTGCGCTGGATCTGCGTCTGCGGAAGGATATGCAGAACGAGCTGAAACGGATCCAGCAGGCCATGGGCATCACCTTCATCTATGTGACCCATGACCAGGAGGAGGCGCTTTCCATGTCCGACACGGTGGTCGTCATGGACAAGGGCCGCATCCAGCAGATCGGCCGGCCTGAGGATATCTATAACGAACCGAAAAACGCCTTCGTCGCCGACTTCATCGGCGAAAGCAACATTCTCGACGGCGTCATGCTCTCCGACTACAACGTCCGGTTCTTCGGCCGCACCTTCCCCTGCGTGGACAAGGGCTTCGCCGAAAACGAGCCGGTGGACGTGGTCATCCGGCCCGAGGACATCGACATTGTCCCCGCCGCCGAGGGCAGTCTGGTGGGTACCGTCACCAGCATCACCTTCAAGGGCCTGAACTACGACATCATCGTGGAGTTCCGCGGCTTCAAATGGCTGATCCAGACCACCGACTATCACGGCGTCGGCGAGGTCATCGGCATCCGGCTCAACCCGGAGGACATTCACATTATGCACAAGAGTGCATATTCCGGTATGTTTGGCGACTACAGCTCCTACTCCGCCGAGTATGACGAGCTGACGGAGGACACCGGAAATGAGGAAGACTAACTCCGTTCTGCTGACTGTCCCTTACATCCTCTGGATGATCGCCTTCACGCTGATTCCTTTGGGCGTGGTGGGCTACTACGCTCTGACGGACCCCGCTACCGGCCGGTTTTCTTTGGACAACATCCGGGAGCTGGGAATGTATCTGCCCGTGCTGGGCACCTCCGTGTGGTATTCCCTGATTTCCGCCGCCATCTGTCTGCTGCTGGGCTATCCGGTGGCGTACTACATCGCCCACCGGTCGGCGCTGGCGCAGAGATTCCTGTATATGCTGGTCATGTTGCCCATGTGCATGAGCTTTCTGCTGCGGACGCTGGCCTGGGTAGGCCTGCTGCAGGATACCGGCATCATCAACCGCTTCCTCGGGTGGATCGGCCTCGGCCATGTGACCCTGATCCGGACCCCCGGCGCGGTGATCCTGGGCATGGTGTATAACTACCTGCCCTATATGATTCTGCCCCTGTATTCCACCATCGTGAAGATCGACCACCGGCTGGTGGAGGCCGCTCAGGATCTGGGCTGCAATGGCCGGCAGGTCTTTGGCCGGGTGATTCTTCCCCTGTCCATGCCCGGCATTCTCTCCGGCGTGACCATGGTGTTCGTCCCCGCCGTGTCCACCTTCTACATCTCCCAGAAGCTGGGCGGCACCGACACGGTCATGATCGGCGATGTCATCGAGCGCCAGTTCAAGCAGGGCAGCAACCCCAATCTGGGTGCCGCGCTGAGTCTGGTGCTGATGCTGCTGGTCTTTGTGTGCACCGGCATTATGAATCACTTCGGCGGCGCCGATGAGGAAGGCGGTGTCATCGCATGAAACGGACCACCCGTATTTTTACCGTCCTGATTTTCATTTTTCTGTATGTCCCCATGGCGGTGCTGGTCGTCGCATCCTTCAACACCGGCAAGAGCCTTGCCTCCTTTGACCACTTCACGCTTCAGCAATATGTCCGCCTGTTCCGGGACCGGACGCTGCTGAAGCTGCTGGGCAATTCCATCCTTCTGTCGGTGCTGGCCAGCGGCATTGCCACAGCCTTCGGCACACTGGCGGCCGTAGGCATCAACAGTCTCAATCCCCGGCTCCGCAAGGCGGTCATGACGCTGACCAACATCCCCATGACCAACCCGGACATCGTCACCGGCGTGTCGCTGTCCCTGCTCTTCATCTTTGTGGGTACCAATCTGCTGGGCCGACGCAACAGCCTGACCTTCTGGACACTGCTCATCGCCCACATCACCTTCAATCTCCCCTATGTGATTCTGAACGTGATGCCCAAGCTCAAGCAGATGGACCCCTCCCTGCGGGACGCAGCACTGGATCTGGGCTGCACTCCGCTGCAGGCCTTCCGGAAGGTTACCCTGCCGGAAATCATGCCCGGCGTGGCCTCCGGCGCCATTATGGCCTTTACCATGAGTCTGGATGATTTCGTCATCAGCTATTTTGTCAGCGGCACGGATTTTGTCACCCTTCCGGTGGAAATCTATACCTATGTCAAAAAGCCACTCCAGCCCAAGGTTTACGCCATGTTCACGTTGCTGTTCCTGCTGATTCTGGTGCTGATGGTCGCCATGAACCTGCTGCAGGCCAGAGGTATGAAGAAGCGGGCCGCTGCCCACAGCGCCCGCACCACGAAATAAAGGAGATACGGACTATGAAAAAAATTCTTTCTGTTGCGCTGGCGCTGGTGCTGCTGCTGAGCTGCACCGCGCTGCTTTCCGCCTGCGGCGGCAGCGCCGATCAGGTGACCATTAACGTGCTCAACTGGGGCCAGTACATTTCCGAGGGCGACGACGACTCGCTGGACGTCATCGCGGCCTTCGAGGACAAGTACCCCAACATCAAGGTCAACTACGCCACCTACGACTCCAACGAGGTGCTCTACACCAAGCTGGCCGCCGGCGGCATCACCGTGGACGTGATTATTCCCTCCGACTACATGATTGGCCGGATGATTCATGAAAATATGCTGCAGGAACTGAATTTCGACAATATTCCCAACTATCAGTATATGGATGAATCCTTCCGGAACACGGATTACGACCCCGAAAACAAGTACTCCGTCCCCTACACCTGGGGCACCGTCGGCATCATCTACAACACGAAATATGTGGACCCCGCCGACGTCACCGGTTGGGAGCTGCTGTGGAACGAGAAGTACGCCGGAAAAATCCTGATGTTCGACAACTCCCGGGACGCCTTCGGCATTGCCGAGTACCTGCTGGGCTACGATGTCAACACCACCAACGAACAGGAGCTGCAGGCCTGCGCCGACAAGCTGGCCGAGCAGAAGCCCGTGGTGCAGCAGTACGTCATGGACCAGATTTTTGACGCCATGGAAAACGAGGAGGCCTGGATTGCCCCCTACTACGCCGGTGACTACCTGACCATGAAGGAAGAAAACCCGGATCTGGCCTTCTATACCCCCACCCATCAGGGCTACAACCTGTTCATTGACGCCATGTGCATCCCCACCTGCGCCAAGGAAAAGGAAGCGGCCGAAACCTTCATCAACTTCCTGTGCGATCCGGAAATCTGCGGCCGGAACCTGGATTTCCTGGGCTACAGCGCACCGGAAACCGCCGCCAAGGAATATATGGACCCAGAAACCGTCGCCAGCGACATTGCCTACCCCAGCGCCGAGACGCTGGCCGCCGGTACCAGCTTCTCCTACCTGTCGGAGGAAACCTCCCGGCTGATGGAAAAGCTGTTCATGCAGGTCCGCAACAACAGCTGACCGACCCCAAAAAGCAAAACGCCCCGCGGAACGCGATGAACAGCACCCCATTTGTTAGACAAGTATGATATACTATCTAATAAGTGGGGTGTTTTGTTATGCCAAAAGGAGTACCAAACAAACGATATACGCCGGA
>CAJLCS010000079.1 GCA_905205195.1 uncultured Eubacteriales bacterium | reverse complement strand
TCACGGTGACGGGAGCCTTCCGGGCCACCTCCATCTGAAGGCGGCGCATCTTCTCCTGCTCCTCGTTGCGGGCCTTGCTGCCCTTGGCCTTGGCGGCGGCGTCCTTCTTGTTCTGCTGCTTCTTGCCGCCGATTTTCTGCTTGCCGCCGGTGTAATTCTGGGCACGCTCGGAGATCAGGTTATCCACCCGGTCGTCAAACCGCTCCACGTTCACATGGACCGCGGAGGTGTCCACCACCCGGCGCTCCCGCTTGCGCTCCGGCTCCTTGGCCGCAGGCTGGGGGGCGGGCTGCTGGGCGTTTCCGGCCTTGGGGGCCGCCGGAGCGGCAGCGCCGCCGTTCTGGGGCCGGGCGGGCCGGTTCTGGTTCTGATTGCCGTTCTGGTTCTGCCGGGGCTGCTCCGCCGCCGGGGCCTGCTTCGGCTCCGCCTTGGGGGCGGGCTTCACCGCAAAGACCTGCTCCAGCGACGCAATCTGATGATGCTGCGTCAGATAGTCAAATACCACGTTCAGCTCCTCTTCCGTCAGCACCTGCGTGTTGGATTTGGGCTTTTCAAAATATTTGGAGATGATTTCCGAAATCTCCTTGGGCGCCATGGAAAAATCCGACGCCACATCCCGCAGACGATACTTCATAACAATACTCATATACGCACCTCCAAAATCATCCTTGCTTCTTCTGCGCCGGGTGACGGACCTTGCCGGTCCGCACGTTGCGGCGATGGGCCTGTTCCTCCCGCCGATGCTGCCGCACCCGGCTGACCCGGCTTTCCAGCGCCGCGGTCACATCCGCATCCGGCCGGTCCAGCGCCCGGACAAAGGCCAGCGCCAGCGCCGGGTCGGTCAGCGCCGCCAGCGCCAGATCGGTCCGGCCGATGGCCTGTCCCAGCTCGTCCTTGGTAAAGGGCACCCGCAGGCACTGCTGCTGCGTGCCCGCCACGTCGCTTTTGGCTCGGCGCCAGGTGTGATCCCCGGCATCCGCCGCCACGATCACCAGCACCGCGTGACCGGCTCTCGCCGCCGCGCCCACCGGCTCCTCGCCCAGCTCCGCCATGCCGCCCTTGCGGGCAAGGCCCAGATAGTTCAGCGCTTTATGCATGGGCACCGCCCTCCATTTCCTTCTCCAGACGGCCGTAGACCTCCTCCGGAATGGTCACTTCCAGGCTCCGGTCCAGCGCCTTGGAGCGCAGGGCTTTTTTCAGGCACTCCGGATCGGGGCAGAGATAGGCCCCCCGGCCCGGCGCCTTGCCGCTGAAGTCCAGGCTGACGGTTCCGTCGGTACCCCGGACCACCCGGATCATATCCCGCTTGTTTTTCCGTTCCCGGCAGCCCATACACTGCCGCTGAGGGATCTTCTTCTGCACACGGACTCCCTCCTTCTGTCAGACCGAAGCGGATTATTCCGCTTCGGCGTCAGCCTGACTGGCAGGCTTGATGTCGATTTTATAGCCGGTCAGCCGTGCAGCCAGACGGGCGTTCTGGCCCTCCTTGCCGATGGCCAGGCTGAGCTGGTCGTCGGGCACGATGACCCGGCAGGCCTTCTGGCCCTGAATCAGCGACACGCTGATGGCCTCGGCGGGGCTGAGGGCCGCCTTGACGTACGCGCAGGGATCCTCGCTCCACACCACGATGTCGATTTTCTCGCCATGAAGCTCCTCCACCACGGCCGCCACACGGCCGCCCCGGGGACCGACGCAGGCGCCCACGGGATCCACGCCCTCCACGGTGGCCCGGACGGCCATCTTGGAGCGGGAACCGGCTTCCCGGGCGATATTGCGGATTTCCACCTCGCCGGAGGCAATTTCCGGCGTTTCCAGCTCAAACAGCCGCCGCACCACATTGGGATGGGTCCGGGACACGGAGACGATGGGACCCCGTCCGGCCCGATGGACCTCCAGCACATACACCCGGATCAGATCACCCTCGTGATAGGTCTCGCCGGGGATCTGCTCGCTGACCCGCAGCACCGCGTCGGACTTGGTGTCGCCCTGGCCGATGGAGACGTACACGTCGCCGCTGGGATCGATCCGCAGGACGGTGCCGGTCAGCAGTTCCTGAGACTTGCTGGAGTAATTTTCAAAGGTCACGCCCCGCTCGGCTTCCCGGATGCCCTGAATGACCACCTGCTTGGCGGTCTGGGCAGCGATGCGGCCGAACTTCTCGATATCCACGGGGATGCACACCGTATCTCCCGGCTGCACGTTGGGGTTATAGTTCCGGGCGGCGTCGATGTGGATTTCCAGCGCGGTATCCTCCACTTCCTCCACGGCGGTCTTGACCAGGTGCATGGACAGGCCCTTTTCGCTCAGATCCACCACCACGTTGTCGGCAGGCACGTCCCGATGATCCTCCCGGTCCTTCCGGTAGGCGTTGGTCAGGGCCTGCTTCAGCCGGTCCACCATATAATCCACCGGGATGCCTTTGAGCTTTTCCAGATCCCGCAGACTGGCGAAAATCTCCGCCCCCACGTCTACCTTGGGCGCCTCGGCCTGCTTCTTGGCTCTCGTGTTTCTTGCCATGTTTTCCGTTCCTCCTGTCAGAATATCACCCGGAGCCGCACCAGTGCGATCTCCGATTTCTGGAATGTTACGTTTTCGCCGCCGATTTCCACGGTCACGCGGCCGTCCTCATAGCCCCGCAGGATGCCGGGCAGCTCCTTCTGGCCGTTCCAGGGCCGGTAGAGCTTCACCAGCACGGGGCTTCCCATGAACTTTTCAAAATCCCCGGGCCGCTTCAGGGGCCGCTCCAGCCCGGCGGAGCAGACCTCGAAATGGTAGCTGCCGGGGATAGGGTCCTCCTCGTCCAGAATCGGGTCCATGGCCCGGGACACCGCTTCGCAGTCGTCGATGTTCACGCCGCCGTCCTTGTCCAGGTACAGCCGCAGCACGGAATCGGACCCTTCCCGGACGTACTCCACGTCCCACAGGGTGCAGCCCACCTGCTCCACCACGGGCAGGGCCAGCTGGGTGACACGCTCGGTCACTTTCATCAAAATCGCCTCTTTCAGCAAGAAAGAGAGGGGCTGAACCCCTCTCTTCGTTAATTCTACATCCTTACATACAAAGTATACCACCTGCGGCGTCATTTTGCAACCCCCGGAAGTCAAAAACCTATAATTTTTTTCGACATCCCGGCCTTTTCTTCCGGGAAAATCCCGGTTTCCCGCCGTCAGCCCAGGCGCGGATTGTATTTTTCATCCCAGGCGTCGTCAAACAGGCCGCTGTCCCGGGCCATGGGGCAGCCCCGGGCCAGATCCGACGCCAGTTCCCGGAGCATGGGCGCCGGTTCCAGACATTCCAGATAGAATTCCGGCAGCGCACCCTCCCCCAGCTGGGTACCCAGCAGCGCGCCGGTAACGGCGCCGACGGCGGCGCTGCGGCCCGAGTGGTTCACGGCGGTAATCAGCGCCGCGTCAAAGTCGCCGCCGCTGACCAGGCAGGCGTACACCGCCCCGGCCAGCACTTCGCCGCCGGTGCGGCAGCGCAGCTGCTCCATAGCCTCGGCAGGCGCAATCCGGTCCGCCCCAGCCATGGTCGTGGCCATCCGCAGAAGCTCCCACAGCTCCGCGGTCTGAGGATATTCCCGGCCGAACTGGGCCTGCACCGCGCTCATGGCCCGTTTCACCCGGTCGGTCCAGCCGTCGGTGCCGTCCGATGCCGTGTCGCTGATCAGGTGGGCCAGTACCGCCGCCGGGAGAAAGGCCCCGGGGCTGCCGTGGGTCAGGGCCACGGCCTCCGCCGCCAGCCGGTCGATTTCCGGCTGCCCGGCCCGGACGCCGTCGGCAAACAGCCCCACCGGCACCGCCGCCGTCAGCACGCCGGGGGCGCAGTACCGGTTGACCGGTTCCTCCAGCGAGCCGAGCTTTTCCTTTTGCAGCGTGTCCAGCAGCAGCGTATCCATGCACCGCCGGGCGCAAAGCTCCCGGTGGGCGCTGAGCCAGCAGTACCCCGGCTCCGGCACGGCGCGGTAGCGCTGGCCTCTGGCCCACTCCCGCAGGCCCAGGGCAATATACCGGACGTAAGGCCCCATGACCCCCCGCATCTGCCCCCGGGTGATGCCCAGCAGCAGGGCGTTTGCCGTAAAGGCCGCAATCTGCGTATAGGAGGTGACATCGGCATAGCCGTTCACCAGATCATAGCCCATCAGGCCATTGGGGCCGTAATCCCGCCGGATCTCATCCCAGCTCCGGTCATCCACCGTGTAGCCCATGGCGTCGCCCACCGCCAGACCCAGCAGGCCGCCCCGGCAGGCCTCCGCTCTGTCCCTCATGGAAAGCGCCTCCCCCCGTGATTTCTGTCTGTATTATACCGGACCCGGCGGGAAAAGGCAAGCAAAAACGGCAGCCAACTGTCGGAAAACCCCTGCGGGCTTTTCCGGCAATAGGTATGTTCTCCGACGTACAGAAGGTGAATTGCCCCGCAGGGGCAAGAGAAGCCGCCCTGGGGCGGCCCGCCGGAGAACATGATTTTGATCGCTTCGTCGCCTGCGGGCGACGAACTCTGCGAGGCTTTTTGACAAACTGGTGGCGCGACATACTGTGTCGCGCCGCCTAGATTTTCCCCGGGTCGGACAGGATCCGCTCCAGCGCGTCCAGGGCCTGCGCCGTCAGTCCGGCGTAGTTCACCACCAGGCACTGCCGGTCCTCCTCTGGCACCGGGGTGACATAGTAATCGCTGAGCATATCCACCCGGATGCCCGCCTGGCGGCACCGGGCCTTCAGCGCCCCGTCCGGCAGCCCCACCGCCGCCTTCAGAAGGAAATGCAGTCCGGCGTCCTGCTCCCGGATGGTCAGCCGGTCGGCATAGGGACACCGTTCCAGCACCCCGATGACCCGGTTGCGCAGAAGCCGGTAGGCCTTCCGCATCCGGTTGATGTGCTTCTCAAAATACCCCCGGCTCAGAAACCGGGCCAGCGTATACTGCTCAAAGCTGGGCACCGTGCCGCTGTAAAACCCCAGATCCCGGGTAAACCGGGCCATCAGCGCCGGAGGCAGCACCATATAGCTGATCCGGAAGGAGGGCGCCAGTGTACGGGAAAAGGTGTTCATGTAAATCACCCGGCCGCTGCGGTCCAGCGACTGCATGGCCGGCAGCGGATGGGCGTCGAAGCGGAATTCGCTGTCGTAGTCGTCCTCGATGATCCACCGTTCCGGCCCTTCCTCCGCCCAGTCCAGCAGCGCCAGCCGCCGGGGCAAGGTGGTCACCAGTCCCGTGGGAAAATGATGGGACGGCGAGCAGTGCAGCACCCGGGCCGGTCCCAGCGTCTCCGGGCGCACCCCTTCGCCGTCCAGCAGGGCGCTGACGCAGGCGGCCCCCGCCGCCGCGTACAGGCGGCGGATCTTGCCGTAGCCCGGGTCCTCCACCGCGTAGCATTTGTCCCGGCCCAGCAGCTGAATCAGCAGGTTGTAGAGAAAATCCGTCCCTGCTCCCACCAGAATCCGGGCCGGGTCCACCTGCATTCCCCGGAACTGGGCCAGATGGTCCGCGATGGCCTGCCGCAGCTCGGCGCAGCCCTGATGGGCCACCGGCTCCAGCAGCTTCGGGCCGTAATCCAGCATGACCTCCCGCTGGAGCCTGCTCCAGACGGAAAAGGGAAAGGGCGCGGCGCCGTGGCCCGTCAGGTCCACCGCAGGCCGGTCCGATGCCGGTTCCGGCGGCGCAGGGGGCGCAGGCTCCGCCGGGGCCGGACGCTCCGCCGCCTCCACGAAATAGCCCACCTTTTCCTTCGCCCGCAGGTAGCCCTCGGCCAGCAGCTGGCCGTAGGCTGCCTCCACCGTGATCTTGCTGACCTCCAGATGGGCCGCCAGCGCCCGCTTGGATGGCAGCTTCTCCCCGGGCGCCAGCGCGCCGGAGAGAATGTCGTCCCGGATCTGCCGGTACAGGGATTCGTACAGCGGAACCCCCGGGGCCTTCACCAGATGGTAGGTCAGCATTCCGGCTCCTTCTTCTGGAATTTCCGGCAGAAGAACTGATAGGCCTTGTCGCCCCAGTCAAACACCCGCCGAATGGCGAAAAACACGGTGGGCGTCATAATCAGCAGCGTGGCCAGCACCAGCTTCACCCCCAGGTCGCCGGAGTACAGCTCCAGGAACCCGTTGAGGAACAGGAAGCATCCCACCAACGCCGCCGCCACCAGCCCCCAGATGATCCGGCGGAACCGGTCGAAGGGCTGGCTGACCTGATACAGCACCAGCAGGCCCACGGCGCAGAGGATGGCCGTGCAGACCGTGGAAATCTGGTTCAGTGGCAGATCGAACACCACCATATAGGCCTGCGCCGCCAGCACCACGAAAATATTGGTCAGGCCGCCGGGGAAAGCCTTGCGCAGCACGCTCCGCAGGAAATGGCCCTTCACCCGCTCGTAATTCGGCTCCATGGCCAGGAAAAGCGACGGCAGGCCGATGGTCAGGCTGGAAATCATGCTCATATGTACCGGCTGCATGGGATAGGGCCAGTTGGTAAACAGGGTAATAATGGACAAAAACAGCGAATAGATGTTCTTCACCAGAAACAGCGTCGCCGCCCGCTGGATGTTGTTGATGACCCGCCGTCCCTCGCCCACGATGGAGGGCATGACGGAAAAATCGGAGTCCAGCAGCACGATCCGGGCCACCTGACTGGCAGCCTGGGCACCGGAGGCCATGGCAATGCCGCAGTCCGACGCCTTCATGGCCAGCACGTCGTTGACGCCGTCGCCGGTCATGGCCACGGTGTGGCCCTGGGCCTTCAGCGTCTCGATGAGCTTCTTTTTCTTGTCCGGCGTCACCCGGCCGAACACCGTGCATTCCGCCGCAGCCTTCCGGAAATCCTCGTCGGTTTCCAGCTGCCCGGCGTCGATGTAATGCTCCGCCCCGGCGATGCCCGCCTTCCGGGCGATTTCCGCCACCGCCGCCGGATTATCGCCGGAAATCACCCGTACCGACACGCCCTGTTGGGCAAAATAGGCGAAGGTCTCCGGTGCCGACGACCGGATCCGGTTGAGCAGCACCGCCAGCGCCAGCGGCGTCAGCTTCTCCGGCTCCAGTGCGCCAGGTTTGGGGTCGCCGTCGTAGCGGGCCACCAGCAGCACCCGGTAGCCGTTTTCCAGCCAGGGGGTGACGGTGTCGGCTACCTCTGCGTACCGCTCGCCCAGAATGAACTCCGGCGCGCCCACCAGAAAAGCGCCCTGCTCCTCAAACACCGCGCCGCTCCACTTGGATTCCGACGTGAAGGGAATCCGGCCGGTGCAGGTCCAGGGCGACGCCGGTGGGACGAACATCTCGCTCATGGCCCGGGCCGTGTCGTTTTCCGGCTCCTGCCCGGCGTAGAAGCTGCCCAGTGCCTGCTCTAAGTACTCCGGCGGCTGCTCCGTCAGGGGCACCACGTTTTCCACTTCCATTCTCGGCTCGGTGATGGTGCCGGTTTTGTCCACGCACAGCACGTCCACCCGGGCCAGTGTCTCGATGCAGTTCATGTCCTGCACCAGCACCCGCTGCCGGGTCAGCTTCAGGGTGGAGGCCGCCACGGCAATGCTGGTCAGCAGGTACAGCCCCTCGGGGATCATACCCACCAGCGCCGCCACGGTGCTCTCCACGCTGCCCCGGAAGCCCATCTGCAGCACCTTGTACTCCTGCCAGAACAGCAGGCCGCCTACGGGAATCAGAGCGAAGCCCACCACCTGAATCAGCCGGTCCAGCGACCGCATCATCTCCGATTTGGCCGCCCGGGGATTGGCCTTGGCCTCCGCCGCCAGCCGGGCGGCAAAGGCGTCCTCCCCCACCCGGGTCAGCTGGGCCCGGCCGGTGCCCGCCACCACAAAGCTGCCGGAATGGAGCAGATCCCCCGGCTTTTTCGTAATGGCGTCGGCCTCGCCGGTAATCAGCGCCTCGTTGACCTGCATGGTGCCGCTGCGCAGCACGGCGTCGGCACAGATCTGGCTGCCGGCGGTGAACTCCACAATGTCGTCCCGCACCAGCTCGTCGGACCGGACCGGAACCGTTTCCCCGTCCCGGACGGCCCGGACTGTCTGGGCCGCCACCAGCGTCAGCTTGTCCACCGCCCGCTTGGCCCTGATCTCCTGAAAGCAGCCGATGACGCAGTTGCACACCACCACAATCAGAAAGGTCATATTCTTGACGGAGGAGCCGCCGATGGCCAGAATCACCGCCATAATCACAAAAATCAGGTTAAAAAAGGTAAAAACGTTCCGGAGAATAATGTCCTTCTCCGACGCCCCCGCCGCCTCCGGCGTCCGGTTGGCCCAGCCGCCCTCGATACGGCGCGCCACCGCCTCCCGGCTCAGGCCTTGGGCCGGGTCCGCCGAAACCTCCGGAATGCTCAGCCGCTGGGGCTGCTCCGTCTCTTTGTGCTTCAGTGCTCCGGTC
>CAJLCS010000078.1 GCA_905205195.1 uncultured Eubacteriales bacterium | reverse complement strand
CCGACGAAATCACCGTGGGCGAGCTGGCCTCCCGCATGAAGAAAACCGCCGGTGAGGTCATCAAGCTGCTGATGAAGAACGGCGTCATGGCCGGCATCAACCAGACCATCGACTTTGACACCGCCGAATATGTGGCCACGGAAATGGGCTGCAAGGTGGAAAAGGAAGTCACCGTCACCATCGAGGAGCAGATCATCGACGACCATGTGGATACCGCCGAGGAGCTTCAGCCCCGCAGCCCCGTGGTGGTGGTCATGGGCCATGTAGACCACGGCAAGACCAGCCTGCTGGACGCGGTGCGGAAAACCAGCGTGGCCTCCGGCGAGGCCGGCGGCATTACCCAGCACATCGGCGCGTACACCGTGGAAATCAGCGGCAATCCCATCACCTTCCTGGATACGCCGGGCCATGCGGCCTTTACCTCCATGCGGGCCAGAGGCGCCATGTGTACCGACATCGCCATTCTGGTGGTGGCGGCGGACGACGGCATTATGCCCCAGACCGTGGAAGCCATCAACCATGCCAAGGCCGCCAAGATTCCCATCATCGTGGCGGTGAACAAGATGGATAAGCCCGACGCCAACCCCGACCGGATCAAGCAGCAGCTGACCGAGTACGAGCTGATCCCCGAGGAATGGGGCGGCGACACCATCATCTGCCCCATTTCCGCCAAGACGGGCATGGGCATCGACAACCTGCTGGAAATGGTCATTCTGACCGCCGAAATGCAGGACCTGAAGGCCAACCCCAACCGTCCCGCCAAGGGCACCGTCATCGAGGCCCGGCTGGACAAGAACCGGGGCCCCATCGCCACGCTGCTGGTGCAGAACGGCACGCTGAAGCAGGGCGACACCATCATCGCCGGTACGGCCGTAGGCCGGGTCCGGGTGATGACCAACGACAAGGGCCGCACCGTCAAAACCGCAGGTCCCTCCCAGCCGGTGGAGATTACCGGCCTGGCCGAGGTGCCGACTCCCGGCGACGAGTTCAACGCCGTTTCCGACGAGCGGATGGCCCGGGAGCTGGTGGAGCAGCGCCGTCAGGCCGAAAAGGATGCCCAGGCCAAGCTGAATACCAAGGTCACGCTGGATAACCTCTTTGCCAAGATGCAGGAGGGCGAGATGAAGGAACTGAACCTGATCGTCAAGGCCGACGTGCAGGGCTCTGCCGAGGCCGTGAAGGCCAGCCTGGAGAAGCTGAGCAACGACGAGGTCCGGGTCCGGGTGATCCATGCCGCCGTGGGCGCCATCAACGAATCCGACATTCTGCTGGCTTCCACCTCCGGCGCCATTGTCATCGGCTTCAACGTCCGGGCGGACGCCGTGGCTCAGGCCAGCGCCCACCGGGCCAACGTGGATATGCGGTTCTACCGGGTGATTTACGACGCCATCGACGAGGTCGAGGCGGCCATGAAGGGTATGCTGGCCCCCAAGTACGAGGAAGTGGTGCTGGGCCATGCCGAGGTGCGGCAGCTGTACAAGGTGTCCGCCATCGGTACCATCGCCGGCTGCATGGTCAAGGACGGCAAGGTGACCCGGGACGGCCAGGTCCGCGTTCTGCGGGACAACATCGTCATCCACGAGGGCGAAATCGGCTCTCTGCAGCGCTTCAAGGATGCGGCCAAGGAGGTCGCCGCCGGTTACGAATGCGGCATGAGCATTGCCAAGTTCAACGATCTGAAGATCGGCGACATCTTTGAGTGCTTCACCATGCAGGAAGTCAAGCGATAAACATTTATCATCCGCCGCACCGCAGGGAATGAGGCGCGGCGTAACAGACTGCATTTAAAGCCCCGCGGGGGCTTTCAAGGCAAAAGGATTGCAGTCCGCTTCGCGCACGCATCGTCCGCCGGAGTCGGACGATGTGCACACTGGCGGACCGAGATGTATTTTCTGTCAGGTACACGCCCCGACAGAAAATGTTTTCACTCTATTCGACGCCTGCGGGCGTCGAACTCTGCGAGGCATTTTACAAGTGAATCCGCCGCACCGCAGGGAATGCGGCGCGGCGGAACGTTTTTCATAAGGAGGATGTGCTGTTATGGCATCCAATCGAATCGGACGAATCAACGAAGAAATTCAGCGGGAGCTGGCCAATCTGCTGCGGGGCGTCAAGGACCCCCGGGTGCAGGATACCATGATCTCCATCGCCCGGGTGGAAACCACCCCGGACCTGCGCTATGCCAAGGTATACGTCAGCTTCCTGGAGGAGAACAAGGCGGCGGAGGCCCTCAAGGGGCTGAAATCCGCCGGGGGCTTCCTGCGCCGGGAGCTGGGCCGGACGCTCCAGCTGCGCTACACGCCGGAGCTGGTGTGGGCCCAGGACGACTCCATCCGCTACGGCGCCCACCTGCTGGACCTGATCAACTCCCTTGAGGTGAAGCAGGATGATGACGAGAACTGAAACGGCGGGCTTCCTGCTGGCCCAGGACCGCTTCTGCATTCTGACCCACCGGCGGCCCGACGGCGATACGCTGGGATCGGCGGCGGCGCTGTGCCGGGGCCTGCGGAAGCTGGGAAAAACGGCGGCGGTGCTGGAAAATCCGGACATGACGGACCGGTTTGCCCCGCTGCTGGACGGCCTGACCACGGCGGCGCCGGGGCCGAAGGATACCCTGATTTCCGTGGATGTGGCGGCGCCCCGGATGCTGCCCGCGGCCTTCGAGCCGTATCTGCCCCGGATTGCCCTGCGGATCGACCATCACGCGTCGGCCACGGGCTTTACCCCCCGGGAGCTTGTGGACGCCGGGGCGGCAGCCTGCGGCGAAATCATCTTTGACGTGCTGCGGCTTATGGGCGCTGCGCTGGACGCGGACATGGCAGCGGCGCTGTATACGGCGGTGTCCACGGACACCGGCTGCTTCCGCTTTGCCAACACCACCGGCCACACGCTGCGGGTGGCGGCGGCCTGCGCCGATGCCGGTGCGCCGCTGTTTGCCCTGAATCAGACGCTGTTTGACACCGTTTCTCTGGCCCGGCTGCGGATGCAGGGCTGGATGGTGGAGCACGGCAGGTTCCTGGCCGATGGCCGGATGGCGATCTGCCCCATCCCCAAGGCGGTGGAGGAGCAGCTGGGGGCAGGGGAGGACGATATGGACAATCTGTCCAGCTTCCTGCGGAGCGTGGAGGGCGTGGAGCTGGCGGCCACCCTGCGGGAAAGCGACGACGGCACCGTCAAGCTGTCCCTCCGGGCGGTGCCGGGCATCGACTGCGGCGCCATCTGTGCCCGGTTCGGCGGCGGCGGCCATGCCGGTGCCGCCGGGGGGACAATGCGGATGCCGCTGGAGCAGGCGGCGTCGGCGCTGACCGACGCCATGCTGGAGGCACTGGCGTGAACGGAATCGTCATTGTGGACAAGCCCGCCGACTGGACCAGTCAGGACGTGACGGCCCGGCTGCGGCGGGTCTTCGGCACCCGGCGCATCGGCCACGGCGGCACGCTGGACCCCATGGCCACCGGCGTGCTGCCGGTGTTCGTGGGCCGGGCCACCCGGGCGGTGGAATTTTTTGAACACGCGGAAAAAACCTACGAGGCCGCGCTCCGGCTGGGGCTGGAAACGGACACCGAGGACGTGACCGGCACCGTGCTGCGCCGGTCGCCGGTGACGGTGACGGAGGCGGACCTGCTGGCGGTGCTGCCCCGGTTCCGGGGGCACATTCAGCAGATTCCCCCCATGTATTCGGCGCTGAAGGTGGGCGGGCGGAAGCTCTGCGATTTGGCCCGGCAGGGCAAGGAAATCGAGCGGCAGCCCCGGGACATCGAGATTCCGGAGCTGGAATGCACCGGCTTTTCCGGCGACACCGCTCTCCTGCGGGTCCGCTGCTCCAAGGGCACCTATATCCGGACGCTGTGCCGGGACATCGGCGCGGCGCTGGGCTGCGGCGGCTGCATGGCTGCGCTGCGGCGGGTCCAGGCGGGGGCCTACAGGATCGACGAGGCGGTGGCGCTGCAAACGCTGCTGGAAACGGACGCGCCGGAGACCTTCCTCCGGCCGGTGGACAGCCTGTTTGCCGCAGATCCGGCGGTAACGCTGACGGCCAGGCAGGAAAAATGCGCCCGCAACGGGGCGGACTTTTCCTTCCCGGCGGCGGAGGGACGCTATCGGGTCTACGCCGCCGACGGCGCCTTCCTGATGCTGGGCCGGGTGGAAGGCGGCGTGATGAAAACGGTAAAAAGCTTTTTTGAGGTGGCGCAGCCGTGACAAACGAGAAAACAATTTACGCGCTGGGCTTTTTTGACGGCGTCCACCGGGGCCACGGTGCCCTGCTGCGGGAGTGCGTCCGGCTGGCGGCGGAAACCGGCGCCGTGCCGGGGGTCATTACCTTTTCCGTCCACCCCGATACGCTGGTGTTTGGCCGGACGCCGCCGCTGATCAACACGATTGAGGACCGGAAACGGTTGATTTCCCGGCTTTTCGGCATTGAAAAGGTGCTGTTTCTCCCCTTTGACCGGGCTATGATGACCATGCCCTGGCAGGACTTCTACCGGATGCTCCGACGGGAGTACGGCGCGGCGGGGCTGGTCTGCGGCCACGATTTTTCCTTCGGCAGCCGGGGGGAGGGCAATGCCGCCCTGCTGGCGGCGGCCTGCCGGGCCGACGGCATTCCCTGCACGGTGATTCCGGAGCAGCGGGTGGACGGCATTGCCGTTTCCTCCACCTATATCCGGACGCTGCTGGAATCCGGCGATATGGAGCGGACGGCGGCGTTTCTGGGCCATCCCCATCTGCTTACCGGCACGGTGGTCCACGGACGGGCGCTGGGCCGGAAGCTCGGCACGCCCACGGCCAATCTGCTGCTGCCTGACGGGCTGCTGGTGCCCCGGTTCGGCGTGTACGCCTGCCGGGCGGAAACCGGCGGGAAAACCTATCCGGCGGTGACCAACGTGGGCACCCGGCCCACGGTGGACGGCACCGGCGTCACGGTGGAGCCGTGGCTGCTGGGCTTCAACGGGGACCTGTACGGCAGGATGCTGACGCTGGAATTTTTCCGTTTTCTCCGTCCGGAGCAGAAATTCCCGTCGCTGGAGGCGCTGCAGGCGGCCATCCGGCAAAATGCCGCCGAGACCCTGGATTTGCTGGGGAAAGGATGAAAATTTTCCTTTACTTTTGGGCAAAATCGTGATATGATAGCGTCACTGGCTATGCCAGGGAACTGCTGCCCGCAGCTCAGAGACAGGATACCGCCCCTTCGGGGCATTCCACTGACCTTCCCTTAGCTGCCGGGGCGAAATTTTTGAAAGGTGGAACCCATTATGATCCAGAAGGAAAAAAAGACCCAGGTCATCCTGGAAAACGCAACCCACGAAGGCGATACCGGCTCTCCCGAGGTCCAGATTGCCATCCTGACCGCCCGCATCAACGAGCTGACCGAGCATCTGCGTGAGCACAAGCACGACAACCACTCCCGCCGCGGTCTGCTGATGATGGTCGGTAAGCGCCGCAATATGCTGGACTATCTGGCTAAGAAGGACATTAACCGCTATCGTGCGATCATTGCGAAGCTGGGCATCCGGAAGTAAGTTTTGAAAAGGGCGACCTCGGTCGCCCTTTTTCAGGAATTCCAAGACCATCGGGAGCCGCTTTAGCAGTTGAAAGTAGCGCCGCAGCAGCGGTGCCAGTTTCAAGTGCTAAACCTCCCGAGAAAACAAAAATAAGGAGGAACAACATGATTACCCACAAGCAATTTCCCAATCACAAGGTTTTTGAGATGGAAATCGGCGGCCGCCCCTTCACCGTGGAAACCGGCAAGGTGGCCGAGCTGGCCGACTCCGAGTGCATCTGCCGCTACGGCGACACCGTGGTGCTGACCACTCTGACCTGCTCCCCGGACCCCAAGCCCGGCATCGACTACTTCCCGCTGACCATCGAGTTTGAAGAGCGGATGTATTCCGTGGGCCGGATTCCCGGCTCCTTCAACCGCCGGGAGGGCAAGCCTTCCGAGCGGGGCATCCTCAACAGCCGGATCATCGACCGGCCCATGCGTCCGCTGTTCGACGAAGAGCTGCGTAACGACGTGGTGGTGACCTGCACCGTGCTGGCCAACGACTACGAAAACCCCGTGGAGATCGTGGCGTCCCTGGGCGCCTCCATCGCCATCGCATCCTCCGACGTGCCCTGGAACGGCCCCGTGGCCACCACCAACGTGGCCCATCTGGGCGACCGCTATATCATCAACCCCTCCGCCGATGAGCGGGAGGCCAGCGACTGCTTCGTGTGCATTTCCTCCACCTTTGAGAAGGTGGTCATGATCGAGACCGAGGCCAAGGAAGCCCCCGAGGCCATCGTGCTGGAAGCCATCCGGGTGGCCCACGAGACCAACATGGAGATCGTGAAGTTCATCAACTCCATCGTGGCCGAGATCGGCAAGCCCAAGTTCACCTTCGAGAAGGCCGCCGTGAACCATGACCTGCTGGACGACCTGTGCGCCTACGGCATGGACCAGATCGAAAACGCCCTGGATACCGACGACAAGAACATCCGGGAGGAGCGCCTGAACGCCGCCCGCCGGGATTTCGCCGAGAAATTCGCCGACAAGTACGAGGATTTCGACATCAACATCGACGTCTGCCTGTACAAGATGCAGAAGAAGGTCGTCAAGAAGTGGCTGCTGGCCGGCAAGCGTGTGGACGGCCGCTCTATGGACGAAATCCGTCCGCTGGATGCCGAGGTCGGCGTGCTGCCCCGGGTTCACGGCTCCGGCCTGTTCACCCGCGGCCAGACCCAGGTCCTGTCCATCTGCACCCTGAACACCCTGTCCGCGGCCCAGAAGCTGGATACCATCTATCCCGAGGATACCAAGCGGTACATTCACCACTATAACTTCCCCGCCTACTCCACCGGCGAGGCCCGGGCCGCCCGGTCCACCTCCCGCCGCGAAATCGGCCACGGCGCCCTGGCGGAGAAGGCTCTGCTGCCCGTGATTCCCTCCGTGGAGGAGTTCCCCTACGCCATCCGGGTGGTTTCCGAGGTGCTGTCCTCCAACGGTTCCACCTCTCAGGGCTCCATCTGCGGCTCCACGCTGGCTCTGATGGATGCCGGCGTGCCCATCAAGCGGCCGGTGGCCGGCATTTCCTGCGGCCTGATCTCCGATCAGGAGACCGGCGAGTGGAGAACCTTCACCGACATTCAGGGCGTGGAAGACTTCCACGGCGAAATGGACTTCAAGGTGGCCGGTACCACCGAAGGCGTCACCGCCATCCAGATGGACCTGAAGAACAAGGGCCTGACCATGGAAATCATCGCCGACGCCCTGGAGCGCTGCCGCAAGGCCCGGCTGGAGATTCTCAACGAGATCATGCTGCCCTGCATCAGCGAGCCCCGGCCTGAGGTTTCCGAGTACGCGCCCAAGATGCTGTCCCTGAAGATCCCCGTGGACAAGATCCGGGAGGTCATCGGCTCCGGCGGCAAGACCATCCAGAAGATCTGCGCCGACACCGGCGCCAAGGTGGACATCGACGACGACGGCTCCGTGTTCATCTCCGCGGTGGATTCCGCGGCGGCCTACGCGGCCAAGAAGATGGTGGACGACATCTGCTTTGTCCCCGAGGTCGGCAAGCTGTACTACGGCAAGGTGGTGCGGATTCTGCCCATCGGCGCCTTTGTGGAAATCGCCCCGGGCCACGACGGCATGGTCCACATCTCCAAGCTGGATAACCACCGGGTGGAGAAGGTGGAGGACGTGCTGAACCTGGGCGATATGACCTGGGTGAAGTTCATGGGCTTCGACGAAAAGGGCCGCGCCAACTTCAGCCGCAAGGATGCGCTGAAGGAAATGGCCGGAAAGTAAGAAACCAATAGAACGGGCCTCCCGCTTTTGCGGGAGGCTTTTTTGCGCGTACGGTCTCTGAAAAAAAATCAAAAAATTTTAGCACTCTCCTCTTGACAGTGCTAAAAATGGTGGTATAGTCTAGGTGTTCCGAGAGAGAAGGAATCCGGAAGGACTCCGGAAGGACGGAACGAAACAATGCCACAAACCGGAACCTCCGTTCCGGGTGCGAATAGAGTTTTTTGGAGGAATGACTTATGTTGCCTAGCATTTTCGGTGAGAACCTGTTTGATGATATGTTTGATATGGACGCGATGTTCAACAACCGCCACAGCGAGCTGTTCGGCAAGCACGCCAAGAATCTGATGAAGACCGATATCCGGGAGACGGAGAATACCTACGAGCTGGATATTGATCTGCCCGGCTTCAAGAAGGACGACGTCCAGATTGAGCTGCAGAACGGTTACCTGACCATCAGCGCCGCCAAGGGCGTGGACAAGGACGAGCAGGACAAGAAGGGCCGCTACATCCGCCAGGAGCGCTACGCCGGTGCCATGAGCCGGAGCTTCTATGTGGGCGAGAATGTGACCATCGAGGATATGCACGCCCGGTTTGAGAGCGGCATCCTGCAGATTAGTGTTCCCAAGAACGTCCAGAAGCAGCTGCCTAAGCGGAACATTCTTGAGATTGAGTAAAGACGAGCTTTAATTGAAAAAACAGGGCGGTGGCCGCGCAAGCAGGCTGCCGCCCTGCTTTTTGTATATAATGCATAAAAACAGGGGGCTAGTTTTGGTGAAATATTCGTATTTACAAGATGCGAACACCGTGCTATAATACAAAACGTACAGAGGTTGTACTTCTTGAGTACAATGATTGTAACAAGATTCGACATCTGTAACACTACACGAAAGTAAGGATGAAAAGAATGAAGAAGACCAAGATTCTGTGCCTGGTTATGGCCATCGCCATGATCAT
>CAJLCS010000077.1 GCA_905205195.1 uncultured Eubacteriales bacterium | reverse complement strand
CGTCCAGATCCGGGCAGAAGGGCACATAATGGGCCTCGGTGGTCCCGTCGGAATAGGTCAGGACGGCCCGCAGGCCGAACTGCTTGAAATGGTCCTCCGCCGGGGTCTTGGCGGTATCCGCCGTATCCGGCACGGCGTTGGCCTTCGCCCAGCCGGAGAGAATGTAGGTTTCGCTGCCGGAAGCGTTCACCGTCACGTCCTGCCGGGCGTTGCCGTCGGTATTCTTCCAGCTGCCCCGGATCCGGACGGAACCGCCGGAGGAATCCCGGCTGACGTCGGAAGCGTAGGCTGCGCCCTGCCCCATGATCCAGCCGTCGGCGCCGGAAAGAGCGCCGTTGCGGAGCAGCTCCGTGCCGCTTTCGCCCATGGAGGCCGTCCGCTGGGTGCGGTTGTTCTTCCGGTCCGTGCTGCCGCTGCCGGTATAGACCGCATTGGAGGCCCCAAGCAGCTTGCCGGAAGCATCGGTGGTATAGGCGTTCACCGTCCGGCCTGCGTAGTCAAACAGGTAGCTGGTCAGCAGATCATCGCCGGTGTTGGCCGTGCGGTCCGTCCCGCAATCCCGGTAAACCGTCTGGCTGGAGCCGGGATAGCGCAGCTCCACCCGCACGCCGGTGCTGCCGCCGGCGGATTCCCAATAGGCGCTGACTTTTCCGCCGGAATAGGTGAAATTCAGGCTGTAATCCGCCTCGGCGTCGGTCATCCGGCTCAGCCGCTGGCCGGAATAGGCATACCGGGCCAGAACCGTATTGTTTTTGGAAATTCCGGTGAGCTTACCGTCGGTATAGGACAGGGTGGTCGTGCCCCCTGCCGCATCCCGGATGGCGGTCAGGCGGCTGCCGGAATAGGTCAGCGCCGCCGCGGTGATGCTGCTGCCGCCGCTGTTTTTCTGGGTCACGGCGGTAAGTCTGCCGCCAGAATAGGTCATGAGAATCTGGTTGCCGTTGGCGTCCGTCACGGTTTGCAGATAGCCGTCGCGGAAGGTGTATTGGTTGTCTTTGTCGTCGGACATCTCGTAGCCGCCGGAAACGGCCTTGATTTTCAGGCCCAGGCCGTCCTCGTCGTAGAAATAGTCGGCACTTTTGCTGCTGTCCTTGCGGAAATAGTGCTCCGTGCCGTCGCCGTCGGTATAGCGCAGATATTCGGTGCCGCCGATGGTCTGGGCGGCCAGCTTCTGCACACAGTCCAGCGTCCAGCCGGAGCCGAAGTCCATGGCGGAGCCGTTCGGCAGATAGGTACTCGTCCGGCCGGTAAAATAGTCGGAGTTGTAAACAAGATTGACGGACACCGGATTGACGGTGGAGGCATAGGACGCCGCATTCCGCATCACCTTCAGCTGACCGGTAGCATCCGCCAGGTAGGCGCTGCCAGCCAGCCCGGCCCCCAGCGTCTGATAGGTATCATACGGCTCGATGCCGGTGGTGCTGCGGTAGGCCACCGCGAATACCGGGGTGTAGTACTGGCTGTAGGCCATGGCCTTGACCAGCGCGCAGTGGCTCTCGTCATAGGTTCCCCGGTCGCCGGGCAGAATGGCCACCGTCCGGTTTTCCGTTCCCTCGGCGTACCATTTCTTGACGGCGCGGGTCATATCCCAGCGGACATAGCTGCCCTGGGAGGCGGCGGAAACCGTGGTATAATCCAGCACATCGCCGGTCTTGACGGTGGGCTTGTTGTTCCACGACATCTCATACAGCCAGTCGTAGTAATCGTTGTCCGGATCCGTGTTGGCCCCGGTCACTTCGCACAGCTCCAGCGGAAGCTCCGGGCAGTCCACGGCGGAATAGCCCCACTGGTAGGCGCTGGCGGCATAGACGTAGAGATTCAGCGCCGCACCGGTTACCACGGCGCCGTCCGGCACCGTGGGCAGCGTCTTCACATGGAAAAAGCCCCAATGCTCCTTCCCGTAGGAGCCGTAGCCCAGATACAGGTCCTGATAGTCGCCCTGGGTGGAATTGGGGGTGTCCTGTATCACATAAGTAGCGTACAGGTCGGCGCTGCGGCTCATGGCGGAGCGCCGGACCTCGGAGATCAGCGTGGGATCAATGGTGACGGGATAGGATGCCCGCTCCATCCAGGCCGGGTCTGCCGTGACCGTCAGGACGGTGCCGTCGTCGGTTTCCATCAGGGAAAAGGAAACCGCATCGGACGTAACGCCCCGGGCATCCTCCAGATAAGGTGCCGGAATCCGATAGGCCGTTTCTCCGGCCGCATTTTGCAGCAGCACACTGCCGTTTTCCTGCAGGGAAGCCGTCAGGCCCTCCAGCGTCAAAAGAAAGTCATAACGGTAAAAATCCTGCTTTTCCCGCAGGATGATCTGCTCTTTCAGGTTGTAGCCGCTGGCCGTATAGCGCAGGTCCACGCCGGGATAAACATCCCGGTACAGCACCGAGGCGGTCAGCGTCCGGGGCATCAGCGATTCGGCCGTCCAGCCGTCTTCGGAGGGAAGCTGCTGGGTCGCCGTCTCCGCTTCCGGCTCTGCGGCGGTTTCCTCCTGATAATCCGGCAGATTGGCCGCTTCCGCCGCCGGAAGAAGGGCCTGAAGCCGGGCGCTGCGGAGCAGGCCCATGGAAACGGAGGTATCTCCGGACACGGCCGTGGCCAGATGGCCGTCGGCAAGGTCGGCGGAGAAGGACGTGAACGCATCTCCGCTCTGTGCCGTGGCATAGCTGTCCGTGTCCGGCCGGAAGACCAGAGTATTGTCGATCTCCTGCCAGCGGCCCGATGCGTCCTGATAGTGAACCGGCGTGCCGTAGGAAACCGCCAGATAGCTGCCGTCGGACAGGCGGAAGTGCTTGCCCTCCTCCGTGCGGAGGGACTCCACTTCACCAACCACGTCGGCAGCTGGAACCGTTTCCGTCCCGGAAAGCAAAGCACCGCTGCCATCGTCCGCAGTGCCGGTATCGGCAGCCGCAAACGCCTGCAGCGGTGCAATCTGAAGAAGGATGGCCAAGGTCAGGAGCGCGGATAGAAGTCGGGTCCAGTGTTTTTTCATAGTGTCCGTCCTTTCTTGAATGCGTCGCAAATACGGATGTTCTCTTTCGTACAATTGGTTCGGTCATCTATTTCTTTAAGATTATCAGATTGTGAACGGATTGTCAAGAAAAATGTAACGCGTACGGGCAGGGCACCCTCCCGCCGGAAGATGCCCTGCCCGTTTTTATCTGCAAATCCAATAAATCATGCCGTACAGCACGCTGGCGCTGACGCCGTAGAGAATCACCGGCCCCGCGATGGTGAAAACCTTCGCCCCCACGCCGAGGACATAGCCCTCTGCTTGTGGTCAAGTAGGACCCATTGATCTGTAAAAATATTTACAAAAAATCAGCGGCGTAGTATAATAGTCGTATCGTTTTGTAGGAGCGTGATATCAGTGAATTTTGATAGATTTGTATTTCAACGTGTTTTTTCAAAGTCGATGTATAAAAACTTAAAATTACCACTGGCTGAAATGACCTTTACAAAAGATTTTATAAATGATGAACGTGGAGATCTGTACCCTGTAATTACAAAGGGTACCGGGTGTACCGAACAAATTGAAAACAATCGTTACCATGTGAAAAACGGCACGGTTGAACGTATGTTTACCCGATTTTTTCCTTACGCCACCTATCAGGTTTCGTTTTCCGATCTTAGCGGCAGATGTGGCTTTATTTTTCACATGTCCGACCAAAAAGCAGAATTGTTTTGCAGGAATAATAGCATTTGGTTTTCTGATGGAGAAAGTGAACAAGAAAAGGAACTGACTGAACAAATTTCTTGCGATACCATGGTGATCTCCTGTCGTCCAAAAGCCTTTGATGTATACTTTATGAAAAACGATAAGCCGTTTTATTTTCATACTTTTAGAACAGAAGTATTTTCCGAATCAAACGAAAAGAAGCGGTTTGCTCGAGGCTATGTCGCCGTTGTTATTCAAGGGGAAGCGATAATAGATTCGGTATCCTCTTACATCGATTGCGGAATCTCCCAGGCCGATATTCGGGCGGTTTGCTATGAAAACGGAGAACCGATATTTGAAAACGGGAAAATTTATTTCACCTCATCTATCCGTATGCAAGAAGGCGGATTTCAAGGCGTCTTTTCATGGACACCGTCTACCAGCAATATGGAATTGACCGGAGCATTGTTTTTTGATTGCGGTGATGGTTTTTGGCGCAATTACTTAGCAAGTTCCCTATTATATAATCGCGAAACAAAGGAATGGTATATCTGGACATCTTCTTTTGAACATAAGCACATTTTGTGCTATGCTTCGTTTACCGGCGAACCACGTTTTGGAGTAAACGTAATTGACGTTTCGATGATGGAGCCTGCCGGCGCAAACGATGTCACTGCTTTTCTGGGTTTCCAAGGTGACGAGGATCCGGATTTTTACTATAGCGAGCAGGAAAAAATGTGGTATATGGCAATTTGCCGCATCTCACTCACTACTAAAAAATACCGCTATATGTTTTTTAAATCCAAAAATCCATTCTCCGATTACACATACATCGGTCAAGGACATGAAGGTGCAGAAACCGGTGGTTCCTTTGTGAACATAGACGGGGAAACATCGTTTGTTTGTGGAAATGATTTTAATAAAAGAGCCAATTATCGAATTTACACCAAAGGCGGTATGCAGGAGGCAAAATTCGACTTTGATGATGGCGGCTTTCGTGGTTGGGGAACTATTATACCTGTGGTGATGGGAAGCCGTAAGCGCTATTTTTGGCTCACCTTTGACCGTCACAACGGAAGTTCCTATAATTGGAGTTACGGCAATATCTATTGCTTTGAAGCAGAAATATAACGATAAAGGCTTGACCGATTTGGTCAAGCCTTTGTATCGTAGAGACACCGCTCCTGCGGTGTCCGCAACCTATATTCCCGAATACCCGGGGACGGGCGTCCCTACGGTTAGAACAATGTCGTTATCCAATACACTAAGCCGTAGATTACACTGGCGCTTACGCCATACACAATAACCGGCCCCGCGATGGTGAAAACCTTCGCCCCCACGCCGAGGACATAGCCCTCGGTCCTGAATTCCACCGCTGGTGCGGCGATGGCGTTGGCAAAGCCGGTAATCGGCACCAGCGTCCCAGCACCGCCGATTTTCGCCAGGTCGTCGTAAAGGCTCAGCCCCGTCAGCAGGGCCGACAGGACCACCAGCGTCATCGACGCCGCCGTCCCGGCCTCGTCCTTTCCGATTCCCGCTGCCCGGTAGAGATTCCCCAGCAGCTGCCCCAGCGTACAAATGGCGCCGCCGATCAAAAACGCGCCCACACAGTTGCGCCGCATGGGCGACTTGGGAACCAGCCGCCGGACCATGCCCGCATATTCCCGTTCCGTCATCCTCATCCCTCCGGCCATAGGATGCCCCAAAAGCAGCCGGATAACCGGAAAAAGCGGAATGCCGTCAAGCAATTTTTCCGTTCAAAGCGCACTGCCCTGCTTCGGTACGAAAAAGCGGCTCCGATCGGCGCATTCCAATTCCAGAAGACGGATTTTCTTATCCACACCACCGGCGTACCCGGTCAGGCTGCCGTTTGCTCCGACAACCCGGTGGCAGGGGATGATGATCGAAATGCGGTTGTGCCCCACCGCGCCGCCCACCGCCTGGGCAGACATCCGGGGAAGGCCCTGCGCTTCGGCAAGCTGCCGCGCAAGCGCACCGTAAGTTACCGCCTTTCCGTAAGGAATCTGCAGGAGCAGGTCCCACACACTTTTTTGAAACGCAGAACCGACCGGATGCAGTGGCGGCAGGAAATCCGGCTCCCGGCCGGTAAAGTAAACATCCAGCCAGCGTGCCGCTTCGGAGAGCACCGGCGTATCCTTCACCTGATGTTCCGCCGGTAACCCCCGGGCAAAATATTTCTGCCCGTCAAACCACAGACCGGTCAGGCCGGTTTCATCCGCCGCAAGCAGAATGCCACCCAGCGGGGAATCGTAATGCTGAAGAAATGTCATCGCTTCCACCTTGAAAAGGAATGTGCGGCAGGATTTCCCTGCCGCACCCGATTTTTATTCCAGATCGAGGATCTCCTCGTCTGCGGCCTCCTGCCCGGCTCTCCGGAACATGGAGAAGGTACCCAGTGCCGCAAAGAGCAGACCGATCCCGCCGTTGGACAGTGTCGCCCGGCGGTAATCCTCGTCAGCGGCAAACAGGTAGTGAATCAGGCTGGGAATATCACTGTAGGCCAGACCCGGCAGCTCACCGGCCGAAATCATCTTGGCAAGCTCATACGCATCCGGCAGCATGGTGCCCAGGAAGACGCCGAACAGAACCGCGACAATCAGAATTGGCACCTTCCCCTTGCCCGTCTTTCCGCCCAGCAGCGTATAGCCCTTCTCGGCCAGGAAACCGACCAACAGTCCCACAAAAGATGCCACATAGCCCAGATTCAGCACCACCGCCCAAACGATGGCGCCGAGCAGTGCGCCCAGAAGGGCACCCAGCAGACCCAGGCCGTAGGAGCCTTTGTTCTCCTGCCGCCGCTGCTCATTTCCGGCATCCACAGAAAGGCGAATTTTCTCCGCGCAGGTGTCATGCACATACAACGCCATGCCGCCCACCAGCTTCCACTTTCCGGCCGACACCAGGCCGCCGCATTCCGGGCAAACCGTGTAGCCCGTTGCACCGGTCTGCCCCAGCAGCGGGAAGAACCAGTCCACAAACGCCTCAATCCGCTTCATGGTGCCCACCGTGTCCGAGAAAATCACATGGATGCCGTCCGCAGCAAATTGCAGCGACTGCACCCGGAATTCCCGGGAAATGTTGCGCTGGTTCACCGCGTTCTGAAGCATCATCTGATGCTCGGCGTCCGGGAAACGGGTGGAAACGGAGAGCCGCTTCCACCCGCCGCCTTCGCTCATGGTGACCGCAAAGCCGCGGAGGTTGCCGTAGGCGACGCCGTGAGCCGCCTTCATGCCGTTCGCAAGCGCGAACTTTTTCAGTCCGAAACCAATCATATGCTACCTCTTTTCTCTTTCTTCGGGGTGATGAAATGAGTATAGCATACCTCCGCAGGATTTGCAACCGTCATTCGTCAAGTCAGATAACGGCTCCAGCTATTTTCCCAGACAAAATTCGGCACCGTCGCCAACCGCGACACAGAGCGCCGCAGCATTTCCAGAATTCCCGCCAATCCGTCGTCCCTCCTTTCGGAACTCAGCCGATTTTTTCCGTTTTGCCCACCTTCGCCTTGGGAGAAATCTCGATTTCCTCGCTGTACTGAACCAGATCGATTTCGCAGCCCTCGCCAATTGCCACAACGCGGCCGGAAACCCGGGGCGTCCGGACATTCTCAAGACCGATGGTATCCCCTTCGATACTCTGCCGCACGGTCACCGCTTCGGCTTTTCCGATCAGCGCAGACAGCAGAGGCAGTCGCGAAATGCCGTCCCGGCGTTCGCTGCTGACGGTGATGCGGGTGCCGCCGATGCTGCCGATCTCGCTTCCGGCAGCCGCAATCCGGATTTCCTCGGCGTTAAGCAGACCGCCGCAGGTAACGCGGCCGCTGATTTCCACCTTCTCCGCCTCAATATCGCCGGTAATCTCGGCGCCGCCGGACAGCTTTAACTGGCCGCATTTGACGCTGGCGCAATGGCAGGAGCCGGAAACCTTCAGATCCTCCTGGGCGACGATCATGCCGCCGCACTTGGCCGCGCCGGAGATCTTCACGGAGACCGCCTCAATATTCTTTTCCACCTTGCAGCTGCCGGAAACCCGGAATTCCCCGGTGCAGCTTACGCCGTCATCGCTTTTCGCAGAACCCGAAACCTGAAAATCATGGCACCGGATAAAGCCGCAGGCCTTGCCGCTGCCCGAAATCTTCACATCATCATAATCGCCGGCCCCGATCTGGCCGCTGCCCGAAATCTTAAAATCCATGTTCATTTCCTCCTTCATGATAACCGTTCAAATAGTCTTTCAGTACGTCCGTAATATCCGTTTCCCGACTGCCGAAGGCAATTCTGGCACGCTGCAAATCTCCGGCCTCAAAGCGCTTCTCCCCGAAAATCGTGTCAAGAATCAGGGTACCGGTTTTCGCCTTCGTTCCGCCCAATTGCCTGGCCAGTTCGTCCAGGGAGACGGCATCCTTCTGCCGCAGAATCAGCTCCACGCGGCCGCAAACCAGCTGCTCCGGGAAAAATGTTTCCTGACCGGTTACCGTTGCCTTTTTCAGAAACCATTCCTCCGGAATGAGGCCTTTTCGCTTCCAGCGATACAGTGCACCGTAGGAAATCCCGTAGCGCTCCAACAGCTCCTTCTTGGAGATCAATCCTTCCTGATCGATGTGGCTCACTTCCTTTCTTTGCGTAACATTGTTACGTCTTATGGCAGTATTGTAGCATAACATTGTTACGCTGTCAAGCACTATTTTACACGCCGTAAAACAATTTTTTCTGAACCAGAAGGTACCCCTTGTATCATTGAAATTTGTCGTTTGATGCTACTGTCCGGCTATATCAGGACGCCGTAAGCGTTTTCATGACCAACAGCCTCCCAATTGCGAATCCGGGCAATGCGAAATCATCAACACACACTTACAATCCGCTGTTCCTTATAACTCAAATTGAACTGCACGCGCTGCTCCACTGTTGACCGTCGGTAATCCGGATGCACAAATAGCCGTTTACGCGCGTCATGCGGTGTTCTTTATAATGTAGAACGGGCGGCACTAACATCTGCTGCTCCTCTTTCCGGAATCTCTGCTGCGCGAAACAGTCACTCCGGCTTGTCATATATTGTCCCCGATAGCGCAAGCGGGCAGCTTACGCTACCCGCCGGTTTTCTCACAGTTTCCCGGTTTTCC
>CAJLCS010000076.1 GCA_905205195.1 uncultured Eubacteriales bacterium | reverse complement strand
GCCGGAAAAGCCCGGAGTATCAAGGGAAAACAGCTCAAAAACTCGCGCAGTACGGTCTGAAGGCCGCCCGTCGCGCACCTCAGTTCAGCAAGCGCTGATCGGCTGTTTTATTTTCCTCGACTCCTATGGCCCCCGGGCGAATCTTTTCGCCCGGGGGCTTTTGCGTGTTTCGCGCCTGCTGAACAGCCGCGTCCTCGCGGCATAGCCGCAGCGGTCAAAGCACTGATTTCATTCAAAAGATACTGCAAAGCTCCAGAATCCCGCGGGATTCCGGAGCTTTTTCCAGCCTATCGATTCCGGTTCCGGATTTACTTCGGCACCGTTTGGGGCCGTCTGCGGCGCAGCTTTTGGAGCTTGTACAGCTCCTCCGCCGCCAGACGGGTTTTGGCCACCACATCGGGGCGCCGGGGAAAGCAGTAATACAGAGCGTCCTGATTGCCGATGCAGATCACGTCGCCGATTTCGTACCAGTAGTAGTCGGAATACAGGCCATAGCAGGCCAGCGGGCTTTGGGTATAGCAGAGCTTGCCGTCGCAGCCGGTAAGCCGGAACCCCTGCTCGTCGTGGTGCAGATTACCCTCGCCCACCAGATAAATGGCCTTGTAGTCCACCATCATGCCGATGGTCACCGGCGTATCCAGCCGGTAGGTCCCGTTTTCCAGCGCCTGCCGGACCTGACTGCGCTCCCAGCGGTACCAGTCCGGAATGTGGGGGAACTCCGTTTCGCCGTCCAGCGCCCGCAGCTGCCCCAGCGGCGTCAGCTCGTAGGTTTTGCCGCAGGCATGGCAGGTCAGCCGGGTGCCCCGGCCCTCCATCTGCCCTTCCGTGCCGCAGTGGGCGCACTGATAGAGGATCCGGTTTAAGCCGTCGCCCCGGAACGGCTCATGGATTTCCACGCCGTTTTCCTTCTGCCAGGCAAACTGGTCAAAGGTGAAGGCCTCGTCCAGCAGCCGATCCAGCTCCGCCACCGGCTTTTCCGCAATTTCCTCCGGCGTCAGCAGGCAGGATACCTCGGCGCTGACCGCCACCTTCCGTTTTTGCAGGCAGTTGTAGAGCGGATCCCGGGCAAAGGCCCCCCGGGTCATCACCGTCACCACCGGCACCTTCAGCTTTTTCAGCAGCACACCCATTTTCCGCGGCAGCGGTGTGGCGGTGCCGTCAAAGGTATAGCTGGCCTCCGGATACATCAGCACGCTGACCTTCTTCTCGTGGAGCAGATAGTCCATGTCGGAAATCAGCGTCACGTCGCTGACGAATTTCCGGGTGGGAATGCAGCCCAGATGCCGCATCAGCGCCCGCTTGCCGATAAAGCCGTCGGAGGTACACACAATCCCGTAGGGCTTGGGGTAAAAAATCTTCGAGACGATCTCCAGGTCGATAAAGCTGGAGTGATTCATCAGAATCAGGTACGGTCCCTTTCCTGCCCGGTCCATATTCCGGGTCCGGTAGGTAAAGCGGGTCTGCTTCAGATCCCGGACGGCCGCCAGCCGCACCAGCGTCGTCAGCAGCAGGCTGGGACGCACGGGCAGCCGGTGATCCGGCCGGGGCAGGGCCATCACCTGCTCGTAGGGCAGGACTTTGGTTTTGATTTTCATCCCGTTTCTCCCCGATAGTAGTCCGTCGTCAGCAGCAGATTGCTGATCCGCACAAAGGCCCGGTTTTCCTCCAGCATCCGCTGCTGCTCCTCCTCCGACAACGGTTTACCGGAGGTATTTTGCAGAACCTCCATGCCGCCGCCAACGGCCTTGCAGATCACGCCGTCTGAAATCCAGCTGCCGTCCGGGAAAAAGGCGTAGCCCGCATACCGGCTGTCGAAGGCATCCTGCCCCAGATACCGCTTTCCCGGGTCCATGCCCAGCAGGTTCAGCACCGTGGGCACCACGTCCGCCGTGTTGAGCGTTTTGGTCACGTTCATCGGTGCCAGATCCGCCGACCAGACAAAGCACGGCGTCTTTTCCAGCTCCAGCACATCGTCTGCGCCGGACAGCTCCAGCAGCTGCGCCGTGTCCTTGAAGCCGTAGGTATAATGGTCCGTCACGCCGATGATCACCGTGTTTTCCAGCTGCCCCCGGCTTTCCAGCTCCGCCAGCATCCGGGTAAACAGGTCATCCACCAGCCGGGCCTTCACCCGGGCGCAGTCCACCTCTTCGTCGCCGTATTTGCCCCGGTAATCGGGATAGCGCTTCAGGGCGTAGTGGCTGAGCACCTCGTTGTAAACGTAGCTCAGGTGGGCGGACCGGGTCACGATGAAGTTGAAGGTCGGTCCCTCCCGGAAAAACAGGTCCGACAGCTCCTGACTGTCAAACAGATAGCAGTCATCGAACAGCTCGTCCTCGCTGCTCGTATAGGCCGCGTAGGAATTGTAGGTGCGGTACCCCATAGCCGGGGCAAACACTCCCCGGGAGTAGAAATCCGGCGTATTATAGTGGAATTCCTCCGCCGTGTACCCTGCCGCCGTCAGCCGGCTGGCCAGCGACTGGCTGAAGGTGTTGGTCACATAGGAAAAGACGTATTTTCCGTTAGTCGGCAGGTAAATACCCGTATTCATGCAGAATTCCGAGTTGATGGTCCGGGCGCTGCCGTAGCCGGGGGTATAGAAATTGGTGAAGGAAATGCCCTCCCCCATCATCCGGTACAGCGTGGGCGTGTCCTCCGGCGTGATGAGCCAGTCATCCATGGATTCCATCAGCACCAGGATCACGTTTTTCCCCGCCAGCGTCCCGGTCATGTCGTTGGCCTCATGGTCCGGACGGGCGTCAAAATAAGCGTCGATTTCCGCCCGGTCCGCCGTCTGCTCCCGGCGGTAGGCCGGCGTCAGCGGGTACAGGTGGTGCTTCCAGATATCCCGGAAGGTCAGCTGATAAAAGCCGCAGATGTCATAGACGTTCTGGGCGTCGTACATGGTGTTGTAGCAGGCCCGGAACGACGAGGACTGGGCGTATTCCGACCGGGTGCCCCACACATCCAGGTCGTGGAGGAACACCGCCTCCGGCATGGCAAACAGGCCGCCGATCATCACCGCCGCCGCAGCCGCGCCGATCAGATAGTCCCGGCCCCGTTTCCGCCGCTTCGGCAACAGAAGAAGCGTCACCACGCCCAGAGCTAGCAGCACCGCACCGGAGAGCCACCATTTCCAGGAAAAGCTCAGAATGACGTTGAAATAATCCGCCCCCTCTCCGGCCAGCAGAATATCCGACACCCACATCAGCTTCTGAAACAGCTGGACATACCCCGTCTGGGCCAGCATCCAGCCCCAGGCCGCAAAATAGGTCACGCCGTAGACAATCCGCCCCGCCAGTCTGGGCAGCATCCACACCAGCGTAGTCAGAAGCCCCGCCCACAGCAGGCCGAAGCCCAGCACCAGCGGCGTCACCGGGTCCAGCAGGAGCATGGCCGCCGCTTCCATGAGAAAATAAGACATCGCCGTCAGACCGATCCGAAACACAAGACCGCCGGTTTTTCCGGCAGCCGCGGCCCAGCCCGAGGACACAGCAACGCGAGACAAAGGTCATTCCTCCCTATGTAAAATCGCGCTTATTATACACCATAACGCCGATTCGGTCAAGGCGCAGAAAAGCGGCCGGTTCCGTCTTCACGGAACCGGCCGCGCTATTCCGTTTTACCGAATCTGATCCGGCTCCACCGATTTCCGGATGGCCAGAATAAACGCCGCATAGAACAGATAGGTGATGCCCTGCAGCAGCTCCAGCGACGGCACACTGCTGATGCTTGCCCGGAAGATCGACAGCGTCTGGCTGCCCATCCCCGCCACAATCCAGGTGCCGATCATCATTCCCAAAAACGTGGACAGGTTGCCCACAATCATATAGAAGGAAATATAGTTGGTCTGATCTTCCTTCGGCAGGTTGATGTAAATCAGGTTGTTGACCGAAAACGTCACCATCATGCCCAGGGCGTGCTGAATCAGCCGGATGGTCGTCAGCAGCCACATGAAGTTGGCCGCATTGACAAAGCCGTAGGCAATGCAGGTCGGCGCATGGGCCAGCATGGCGAACGCCAGGGTGCGGAAGGTTCCCCATTTCTGGGAAAAGCGGCTCCAGAAATGGGACGTGGCCACAATGCCCACGGCATACAGGGAGTTAATCACATTGATGTAAAAATACCCCGTATGCACATCCTCCAGAAGCCAGGCATTCAGCACCGAGTTCGGCAGGTTGGCCAGCGCCGCATACAGCCCGTAAATCAGCATGGTCCGCCGGAACTTCTTGTTGGACAGCGGCAACCGGAAAATATCCAGCAGCGACGGCCGGGCCGAGGTAACCTTGTACTCCGGCTCGCCGGGCTTTTGCAGGAAATACACGTCCAGCATGGCCACCGCAAAGGCCAGATAGCGGAACGTAATAATCAGATCCAGCTGGGCCTGCCCCTCCAGCTTATCGGTGACGATACTGGCCAGAATCAGCACCAGGCTGGACGACACGTTGGAAACCAGCGTGGTGGAGGTAAAATAGGGATTGCGGACCTCCGGCGTGATATACGTCATGTGCCAGGGCGAATAGCCCGGAGAAAACAGGAAATTGATCGTATTGGCCAGAAAGACAATACAAATCAGGCCCCATGTTCGCCCCGTATCGCTGTGAATCAGCTGCGGCAGCAGCGTAATGCCCAGAATATTCACCGTGTAGTAGGCGACCCGCGTCACGGACAGAATCACGCGCCGCTGGGGGAACCGCTCCAGAATATAGGGTGCAAACAGCGTGAACAGGCTGGCGATATAGGGCACCACCGTAATAATGGAAATATTGACGATGTTGATGCCGTATCCCACCAGCAGGCCGGTGTAGAAAATACCGCCGGAAAATCCGCCGACCACACCCTGCACAATGGTGGCAGCCAGCAGGCTGGACCGGGCTTTTGCCCCCTGGTCCGTCAGATTAAAAATGGAATGCCAACCGGATCGGACATAAAGCTGTTTCATGGTACTCATAGCACCCAGCCTCCGTTTCTGACGTTATCGCAGTGAAATTCTGTGTACCGCACGGGCAGAGTCATCGTTCGCAGCATTATTATAGTGAGGATTCATGGAATGTCAATACCGGGATTTCGCCGATGGTAGGTATCATTTTCATCAGTATCGGTACCGTTTCCGATTATTTTCCGTCATTTTGACGAAAACGGGCGGCATGGATTTCCAGGCCGCCCGTTTTTGATCAATCGCAGTCCGTGTAGGTGTACACCTCGCCGCATTCCAGATACTCCGTCGTCAGCGCCGGGAAACGGCGGGAAATTTGCTTCGCAACATAGCGCATTCCGTCCCGCTCGGAGCCGATGTGGCTCATGACCAGAAGGGCCTTCCGCTTGCCCAGCTGGGCCGCGTCCCGCACATATTCGCCCAGCGCCCATTCGCAGATTTCGCCGGTCAGAACGATTTCGCTGCTCTCGCTCTGAATCTCCTCCAGCACCCCGGCAGGCGTGCCGAACATCCCGGACAGCACCGTGCAGGGCTCATCCGCCGCACCGGCAATCCGCACATGGTGCAGACCCATCCGCTGCTCCATCCGCCGGGCCAGCTCCCGGGGAGTAATGGGCTGCTCCAGCGTGTAGCGGACATGGTCCTTGGAATCAACGCACCAGGCCGTCCCCGGCAGGCCGATGGCCTCGAATTCCCCCGCGCCGATCAGATCCGGCACCGCCGCGTGGGCGTGATCGTGGTAGCGGTACACCGTCAGGCCGGACGCCTGAATCAGCCGCCGCTTTTCCTGCTCCTGGGGATCGTCGGAATGGTCGTCCCAGTGGTTATAGTAGGTCGGCTCGTGGACAATCAGCAGCTGGGCGCCGGAGGCCGCCGCCTTCCGGACGATGTCCGGCGTGGCAAACATGGACACGGCCACCTTCGTCACTTCCTGCTCCGGATCTCCGGCCTTGCAGGTATCGCAGGTCCGGTCAAAATCCGCGTTTTCCGCCCAGGAAAACAGCTCCTCCATGATTTCTCTTGCTTTCATGTGATTTCCCTCCGTTATTTGATTGATTCCGTCTTTTTCGCGTTACAGCAGCCGGATTCCGGCGCGCTCGCAGGTTTCCACCGTTTCCCGGTCCCAGATGCCGCACTGGACCTCGCCGATATGGGCGCAGCCCATCATCAGCATACTCAGCCGGGATTGGCCGATGCCGCCGCCGATGGTCAGCGGCAGTTCCCCCGCCAGCAGCATCCGATGGAACGGCAGATTCCGCCGGTCATCGCAGCCGCTTTCCCGCAGCTGCCGGTCCAGCGCCGCCGGGTCCACCCGGATGCCCATGGAGGAAATCTCCAGCGCCCGGCCCAGGACCTCATCCCAGAAAAGCAGGTCGCAGTTCAGGGTCCAGTCGTCGTAATCCGGTGCCCGGCCGTCGTGGGGCCGACCGGAGCGGAGCTTGCCGCCGATCTGCATCAGGCAGGCCGTGGGATGCTCCCGGACGAAGGCGTTTTCCCGCTCATGGGGCGTCAGCGCCGGGTAGCGGTCCTCCAGCTCCTGGGTGGTGATAAACGCCGTCTCCCGGGAAAGCACCGTCCGCAGCTGGGGATAGCGGGCCTGCAGCCGGTCGTTAGTATTGCAGATGGCCCGGACAATCGACCGGACAATCAGCTTCAGATAGTCCGGATTCCGGTTTTCCGCCGTAATGACCTTTTCCCAGTCCCACTGATCCACATAGATCGAGTGGAGATTGTCCAGCGCTTCGTCCCGGCGGATGGCGTTCATGTCCGTGTACAGGCCGTTGCCCACGCTGAAATGGTACCGCTTCAGCGCCAGCCGCTTCCACTTGGCCAGCGAGTGGACCACCTGGGCCGCCTCGCCCACGGCGGGGATATCAAAGGTCACGGGCCGCTCATAGCCGTTAAGATTGTCGTTCAGGCCCGATTCCTCCGTCACAAACAGCGGCGCGGAGACGCGCTTTAGGTTCAGTGCCTCGGAAAATTCCTCCTGAAAGGTTTCTTTGATAAAGGCAATGGCCCGCTGGGTATCGTATTCATCCAGCAGAGGCCGGTAGCCCGCAGGGATAATGACTCGGTTTTCCATTTTGCTCTCTCCTTCGTGGTTTCCTATAGAATACCACGAACGGCTTGCGAAAGCAATGACAATAACGCGTTTTGTATGGGAAAGACGCCGCAGGAACGCTGTCACCGGGCTTGCCCCCCGGCCGGAGCAACGGGATTTTGGTAGAAATGACGGTAGAAAAACGGAGCCGTCGTCGGACTGTATATCCTGCATCCGAACGGCATCGGGCGTCTGGGCGGTAACTCCAATGCGAGCTATGCCGTGGATGCCGGGTGCCGGGGCAGGCACATCGGCGAAAAGCTGGTTCTGGACTGCCTTGCACAGGCAAAAAAGCTGGGCTTTCACATCCTGCAGTTCAACGCCGTGGTGGAGAACGATCCCCATGCCAGGCATCTGTACGAGCGGCTTGGCTTTGTCCGGATCGGCATGGTTCCCAGGGCATTCCGGATGAAAGACGGTTCCTTCGAGAATATCTGCCTGTACTATCATACGCTTTAACGCAAACGGAAAAACGCCTTGCGGCACCTTCCCGAGGGAGGCTGCCGCAAGGCGGAATTTCATTTTTTCTCAATGCTTGCGGAAGAAGCTGGCCACCACCGCGCCGGGACCGACATGGGTGCCGATGACGCTGCAGACCATCGTCGATTCCGGCACGCCGCCTGCCTCCTGCCAGAGGGCCTGGCTGTCCTCCACATATTTTTCCAGCAGTGCATCCGACAGGCCGGTGTAGCCCAGCAGAATGGGAAGGTCAAAATCGATGCCGCCCCACTCCCGGATCTTCTGCACCAGCAGATTGTTGCCCTGCCGGGAGCCGCGGGCCTTCCCCTCCAGCACCACCGCGCCGTCCGTAATGGAAATCACCGGCTTAATGTTCAGCAGGCCCCCGGCAAAAGCGACGGTTTTGGAAATCCGGCCGCCCTTTTTCAGGTATTCCAGCGTATCCAGCGTGGCAATCAGGCAGATATCGCCCCGTCTTTCCGTCAGCGTGGCCGCAATGTCCGCCGCGGTCCGTCCCTCGTCCGCCAGCCGCAGCGCCAGCTCCGCCAGTACCCCGGATCCGGTGGAGGCGGACTGACTGTCCACCACAAAAATCCCCGGGTAGTCCTCCGCCGCCAGGCAGGCGCTCTGATAGGTGCCGGAAAGCTTGGACGACAGGGTAATCACCACCGCCGTGTCCCCGGCCCGGGTCACCTCCTCGAACACCTTCTGAAAGGAGGCCGGTGAGGCCTGACTGGTGGTGGGCAGCGCATCGCTTTGCGCCAGCTTTTCGTAAAACTGCCGCTTGGTCAGCGTCACGCCGTCCAGAAATTCCTCGTCGCCGAACCGCACCGGCAGCGGCACCGCCGTCACGGCCTGCCGCTTGCTTTCCGGCAGATCCACCGTGGAATCCGTAATAATTCGTACGCTCATTGTACTTCTCCTTGACTCAGCTGTTCCAGATTGACGCTGATTTTCGTCAGCGCCTGATACATGGTTTCCCGTTCCGCGTCGGTCAGCCCCCGGCTGGCCCCGGCGACGAAAGCTTCCGTTTTCTCCAACACCCGGCGGCCCACCGACTGTCCCTTTTCCGTCAGACGCAGCAGCGCCTTGTAGCGCTTGCCGCCCCCGTCGCCACAGGTCAGGTAGCCGTTTTCCTCCAGATACTCCAGAGAGCGGGAAATGGCGGCCTTGTCCTCCTCGCAGCAGTCGCAAAGCTCCGCCGCCGTCAGCGGCCCCGCCACATACAGGTAGTACAGGCAGGACACATGGGGGCCTTTGAGCCGGAATTCCGCCATTTCCTCTGCTTTGATCCGCTTGATGCTGCGGTTGATTTTCGATACCAGAACCGTGAAGGTCTGAAAGCGCCGTTCCATTTCCACTCCTCCTTAGCGTCGCTTGACAAGGACACACATGCCCGCGGAACGTTCCAGCACGCCTTTCGCTGCGTTATCGTCCTTGACTTGCGCCAGCAAGCCT
>CAJLCS010000075.1 GCA_905205195.1 uncultured Eubacteriales bacterium | reverse complement strand
GGAAGGCGTTACGCATGGTCTTCATGTCGCCGCCCATCATCTTGGCGTACTGCTCCATGGAGTAGCCGCCCATCTGCAGCTGGTAAGCAAAGCGCTCCATCTGGTTGTCCAGCTCCGCCTCGATCAGGGCGTTGGGCATCTCCACAGTGGTGTTCTCGGCAGCCTTCTCCACGGCGGCCTGCTCGAAAGCGCTGTCGATCTGCTTCTGGGCGTTTTCCAGCGCCTTGGCGCGGATATCGGCCTTCAGCTCGTCGAGGGTGTTGAACTCGGACACGTCCTTGGCAAATTCGTCGTCCTGGGCGGGCACGTTGGTCACGGTGACCTTGTGGACCTTCACATGGAACACCACGGCCTTACCGGCCAGATCCGCATGGTAGTTTTCGGGGAAGGTGATGTCGATATCCTTCTCTTCACCGGCGGATACGCCAACAAGCTGCTCCTCAAAGCCGGGCACGAAGGAGTTGGAGCCAAGCTTCAGCTCGTGGTTCTCGCCCTTGCCGCCTTCAAACGGCACGCCGTCCTTGAAGCCCTCAAAGTCAATGGTCACGGTGTCGCCCATCTCGGCGGGACGCTCCACGGTCTCGGTAGAGGCCACGTTCTGGGCCATCCGGTCCAGCTCGGCCTGCACCTGCGCGTCGGTGACGGTGGCTTCCGCCTTCTCCACTTCCAGGCCCTTGTAGTCGCCCAGGGTCACGTCGGGATAGACGTCGGTGGTGACGGTAATGGTCACGACGTTATCGTCGCTGATGTTCATATCGGTCAGGCTGGGACGGCCGATGGCCTTGAAGTCCTGATTTTCGATGGCCTTGGTGTAAACCTCGGGGAAAATTTCCTCCAGGCCGTCTTCATAGAACACATGGGCGCCGTACATGGCCTCCACCATCTTCCGGGGGGCCTTGCCCTTGCGGAAGCCGGGGATCAGGATGTTCTTCCGGGCCTTCTGGTACGCCTTGTTGACGCCGGACTCCATCAGTTCCTTATCGATTTCAATCACAATCGTTGCCTGATTGCCATTTCTCTCTGCGCTTTTGACATTCATGTTGATGTTCCTCCTAATTTCAGACCGCAGAAACGGTCATTCTATTACTTCATAACAGCCGTACTATCTTAGCAAAAAAAGCTCCGTTTGTCCACACTTTTTCGAAAAAAACTTTACGGAATTACACACAGGGGCCGAAATTGCAGATAGTCCGCCGAAATCATCCGGTACTCCACGCCCCGGTACAGCCCCTGCACCGCCATTTTGTGGCTGGGACCGTGAAGATGGCCGTAAAAGCACCGGCGCACCCCGTAGCGCTCCAGCAGCTCCAAAATTTCGCCGCATTCGTAGCCCTTGTAAACCGGCGGATAGTGGAGAAACACCAGTTTCGACCTCTCCCCCGCCGCCTTCAGCGACGTTTCCAACCGAATCAGCTCCCGGCGGAAGACTTTTTCATCGTGGGGCGTGCTGCGCTGCTCCTCGAAGAACCAGCCCCGGGTGCCGCAGACGGCCCAGTCACCATAGTCATAACTGTTGTTATTCAGAATCCACTGCTCGGAAAAGCCGTTTTCCTGACGGAAACGGTAAAATTTTGCCGCCGTGCTCCACCAGTAGTCATGGTTGCCCTTGAGAATGATCTTCCGGCCGGGAATGGCGTCGATCCACCGGAAATCCGCCCGGGCGGCCTCCAGTCCCAACGCCCAGGACAGGTCCCCCGCCAGCACCGTGGTATCCTCCGGCCCAATAACGGACATACCGTCCCGCAGCTTTTCCATATAGTTCACCCATGCGCCGCCGAACACATCCATGGGCTTCGGCGCGCCCAGACACAGGTGCAGATCTCCGATTGCGTAAAGGGCCATACCTGCCTCCTAACGTTCCGTCGGACGGAAGCCCGGCGTCGAGTCCGTCAGTCCGAGTGAGCGCCGGATCAGTGCCGGCATCCGGGACGGTCCCTGCTCCGACCAGAGCAGGGCGTCGCCTGCGACGCCGGAGCCGGCCCGATAGTCCTGCAATCCGCCGTAAGCCAGCGCCCCGTAGGGGTCCATCATATAACCGTCGGCCCGGTAAGCACCCCGAAGCAGATCCTGCACCCGGCCCGCGCCGACCACCGCCGTCCAGAGCCCCCGGCCCAGCCGGGTCCGTTTCTCGGGTGACAGGGTGTAGACGCCGCCGGTCCGGATCGCCCGTGTGTAGCACTCCGTTTCCTCCGGCCCCAGCGTTTCAAAAATCAGGCATTCCAGCCGGTCCGGCACTGCCCGGTCACAGTCAGGCAGTGAAGTCCGGACGATTTCGCCACCCGGTTCCAGCTGTCCGTAGCGGAGAAGCTCCCACAGGCCGCCGTTTTCGTTGCAGCAGCAGATCACCGTTCCGATAGGCAGACCCATCTCCCGGCCGTACCACAACGACAGCGGCGCGGAAAAATCTCCCGCCGCCACGGAGACATCCATCGGCCGATCCCAGTCAAGCCCGTCCGCTCCCAGCTCGCCGAACACGCCGAACAGCATCGCAAGCCGGACGGCAATCCCCGCCCAGCCCTCCGGCGCTGCCGTTTTGCCGGTGAGTCTGACCGTCAGCTGCTCGGTAAACCAGGAAAACGCCCACTGCGGATTGTGCCATGCCTCCGCCAGCCGGACCCGCCGCCCCACGGTGTGCAGCGATACCGGATTCCGGCCCACGGCGCATTCCACGTCCCAACCGGTCAGCCCGGTGCCGAGCAGCAGATTCAGGATATCCGCTGCCCGCTGGCCGAAGGAAAGCCGAGGCAGCTGGTTCACCGTCTCCCGGTCCAGCCGGGGCAGCCGCATGGGCACCGGGTAGCCGCCCCCGGCGGCAGACTCCGTCATGGCCCGCATGGCGGTCATGGTATCCACCCGGCTTCTTGTTGTCAGACAGAGCAACGCTCCAGCACCTCCAAGGCATTGTCCCAGAAAATCCGGCGGACGGCCGCTTCATCCAGTCCCCGTTCCATCAGGCGCCGGGCCAGCTTTGGATAGTCCTGCACCCCGTCGAACCCGGCCGGGGTGGTGTCGCAGCCGTCCAGATCACCGCCCAGTGCAATGTGAGTACCGTCGGGATCCAACTCCAGAAAATGAAAAATATGGTCGCAGGCCGTGTCCAACGTGGCGTTTTCGCCGATAAAGTCCGTATACTGGTTCAGGCCAGCTACGCCGCCGGTCTGACAGATGGCGCGGAACATTTCGTCGGTCAGATTCCGGCTGGAGTCCCAGACGGCCCGGCTGTTGGAATGACTGGCCACAATCGGTGCCGCCGTGATATCCATAATATCCCAGAAGCCCTCATCGCTGATGTGGCTCACATCCACCGCGATGCCCCGGCGCTGGGCCTCGATGACGTATTCCCGCCCCCGGTCCGTCAGGCCGCCGCCGGTGACGTGGGAACCGGTCAGCACATTCTTTTCATTCCAGCCCAGCGTAGAAATGCGGAAGCCGATCTGGTGGAGATTTTCCAGCAGGTCCGGATCATAGCCGAAGCCCGCCGGGCCTTCAATGGTCAGCACGGCAGACATCAGCCCCCGTTCCTGATGGTCCCGGATGTCCTGGGCGGAGTAGGCCAGCGCGATTTTGTCCGCGTTTTTCTCCACCTCCCGGGTAATCACCGCCAACTCCCGCTCAAACACGTCCTCTACCTTCATGTTACCGGGGAGCTTCTTCCACGGGGTGGTGTAGCAGGCGAAGCACTGGCAGTAGCCATCCAGCCTTCCGGCCCGCTCCAAATCAATATGTCCGTCATTCTGACGCAGGCTGCCCTGCCCGGAAAAATCCCGGCCCAGCAGGGCCAGCGCCGTATCGCAGTGCAGATCAAAAACCGGAAATTTCATTCAAACGCATCCTCCAAATGGTAAAAACGCGGCGTTCGGGTATCGATTCCCTCCGGCGCGTAAATTTCAATCACGTCAAAGCGGGGCTGAAGTCGGGTCGGATAGTGCTCCAGATAGACCATAGCGGTCATCCGGATCCGATCCTGCTTGGCCCTGTTTACATACTCCCGAGCCATGGCAAATTCGGCCGATTTGCGGAGTTTGACCTCCACGAAAACAAGATAGGCCCTGTTTTCCGCAATCAGATCAATCTCCCCGAACCGGCTGCGGTACCCTGCCGCCACAATCCGGTAGTGCCTGCTGCGCAGATACTCCGCTGCGGCAGCCTCGCCCCAGGCGCCGGCCACATTATTTCTGCCCATAAAATTTCTTCAGGAAGGTCGTCCGGTGAATGGGGCAGGGACCGTATTCCCGCAGCGCCTCGTAGTGGCGCCGGGTGCCGTAGCCCATATGAACCTCAAAACCGTACTGGGGATACTGTTTTGCCGCCTCCAGCATCCAGTTGTCCCGGGTAACCTTGGCAAGGATGGAGGCCGCCGCAATATTGGCGCTCCGGCCGTCGCCCCCCACCACCGTCTGCACCGGAAGACCGAAATCCTTGGCCCGATTGCCGTCGATCAGCGCCAGCTCCGGCCGCAGCGTCAGCTTGGTTATAGCCCGTTCCATGGCCAGAAAGGTGGCCTGAAGAATATTGATTTCATCGATTTCCTCTTGGGACGCAAAGGCAATACCGTAGGCAAGAGCCTGCTCACAGATCACCGGAAACAGTTCCCGTCGACGCTTGTCCGACAGCTTTTTGCTGTCGTTCAGCCCCGGAATTTCCAGATGGGGCGGCAGAATCACCGCTGCCGCGCACACCGGCCCGGCCAGCGGGCCGCGTCCGGCTTCATCCACCCCGCAGACCGTCGTCACGCCCCGGGCATAGGCCTCGTCTTCGATTTCCCACAGATCGGTCATGTTGTCTCCTCCGGCATTTCCAGCGTAAACCGGCCCAGCTTGCCGCCCCGGAATTCATCCAGCAGCACCTTGGCCATCCGCTCCGTATTGATTTCTCCCCGGGCCAGCAGGAAGCCCCGCCGCCGCCCGGCCGCCTCCAGCAGCACATATCCCGGCGTCTCCGGCGGCATGGCCACGCCGTAGCGCTCCTCCAGCGTTTTGGGATAGCGCCGGTTCAGCAGCTCCAGCAGATGCACCGCCAGTTCTTCCAAGTCCATAATACCGTCCTTGACGGCGCCGGTATAGGCCAGCATCATCCCCACCTGTGGATCGTCGAATTTGGGCCAGAGGATGCCCGGCGTATCCAGCAGCTGCAGCGCGCTGCTGACCGTCACCCACTGCTTGCCCCGGGTCACGCCGGGGCGGTTTTCCGCCTTAGCACCCTTCCGGCCGGAAATCTGGTTGATCAGCGTGGATTTTCCCACATTGGGAATGCCCACAATCATCACCCGCAGCGGCCGGGTCATGCCCCGGGCTGCGTCCCGCTCCAGCTTTTCCCGGCAGGCCCGGCGTACCGCCGGTTCAAAGCCGCCGATGCCCTTACGGCTCTTGCAGTCGGTGGTGAGAACGGTGATACCCTGGTCCCGCAGATACCGCTCCCAGCAGGCCGTGCCTTCCGGATCGGCCAGATCCATCCGGTTAAGCACCACGATCCGGGGTTTTCCGCCGCACAGCGCGTCCAGATCCGGATTGCGGCTCGACCGGGGAATCCGGGCGTCCACAATTTCGCACACCGCGTCCACCTGCTTCAGATCCGCTTCAATCTGGCGACGGGTTTTGGTCATGTGGCCCGGGTACCACTGAATGGTCATTTGTTCCTGCTGTGTCATGAAAGCACTCCGATTCTCTTGAAATTGGCCTTTTCCTGGCCCTGATTATTCCCGGGCAGGAAGAGGAACACCGCCTTGCCCAGCACCTCCCGGGTATCCACCAGCCCGATTTCCGTGCTGCGGCTGTCCTTGGAGTCGTTGCGGTTGTCGCCCATCACGAAGATGCACCCCTCGGACACCGTCAGCGGAAAGGTCATGCCCTCCTGCCGGTTGGTGGGTGTATTGGTATAAGGCTCGTCCAGCACCACGCCGTCCACGCTGACGGTACCGGCGTCAAAATCAATGTCCACCGTCTGGCCCTCGGTGGCAATCACCCGCTTGACAATGGGGGTGCCGTTCTCAAAGCTCTGCTTGCTGACCACCACAACGTCCCCGGCCTTCACCGACCGGTACAGCGTATTGCTCAACAGAATCAGGTAATCCCCGTCCACCAGCGTGTGGTACATGGAGGGGCCGGACACCACCACCACCCGGAAAAGCAGTGAAAACGCCACGATAATCGCCGCCAGCAGATAGACAAGATCATGCAGATAAAGCATGAAATTCTGCTGAGGCGTGTTTCTTTCTTCCGTTTGATTCCGTTCAGGCTGTTCCAAAACGTGGTCCTCCTTTTCCGTGCAGGTATGGTAATTATGATCATTATACACGATTTGGGGTAATAAAAAAAGAGGGTTGCCCCTCTTTTTTTATGCAGTTGAAAATCAGATGTTCTCCCTGACCTTGGCAGCCTTGCCGAAACGGTCACGCAGGTAGTACAGCTTCGCGCGGCGAACCTTACCCTTGCGGACAACCTCGATCTGCGCAATGCGGGGAGAGTGCATCGGGAAGACCTTCTCACAGCCGACGCCGTAAGAAATCCGGCGAACCGTGATCGTCTCGCCGATCCCGCCGTGCTTCCGGGCAATGATGGTGCCCTCAAACACCTGGATACGCTCACGAGAACCTTCCTTGATCCGAACATGCACACGAACCGTGTCGCCCACCCGAACGTCGGGCAGCTCTTCCTTCATGTACTTGCTGGACAGAGCCTTAACCAAATCCATATCTTCGTCCTCCTTGAGATTAGGCGTTCATGCAGGCCGGATCGGCGCCGCAGAGGACTCACCTTGTTTTCAGACTGCGGTATTATACCACATGCATACGCAAAAATCAAGTCTTTTTTGCGGCATTTTCCTGTTTTTCCGTCTCTCCGTCATAGGGAAACAGCAGCCGGATCCAGTAATTTTCCCCGCCGGCGCACACCAGGCACTCGCCGCCCATCCGCTGCATCATATAGCGGACGTTGTCGATGCCGATGCCGGTGCTTTCCTGCTTGTCGTCCGGCGTCCGGACCCGGTTGGCACAGAAAATGACCAGTCCCGTGCCGCCGTCCTCCACCCGCAGCTCCACCGGCGCGGCGGGGTCGGCATATTTGAGCAGGTTGGAGCTGATGTTGTCGAAAATCCGGCCCACATAGTGCAGCGACACCCGGACCCGCCGGTCCGGCCAGGCGATGCTGCACGCCACGGAAAAGCCCTGCATCTCCAGATAGCCGGTCAGGTTGGAAAGCACATCTTCAAAAACGCCCTGGCACCGCTCCGGCCTGTCAAAGGGCACCGTCTCCTGCCGGGTCAGATAAAACCGCTCAAAGAGCAGATCCATCATCTGGCGGATCTGGGTGACCTTGCCCCGGCTCTTTTCCAGATAGGACATAGCCTGCTCCCGGTTCTGGTAGGTTCCCTCATGAATCAGGTCCAGATACAGCGCCAGTGCCGTCAGCGGCGTCCGCAGATCGTGGGAAATGGAGGCCACCAGGTCATAATTGGCCCGCACCGCCGCTTCCTTCTCCTGATTGTTTTCCAGCAGCACCTGCCGCATCTGATTCAGACCATCGGCCAGGGCGCTGATTTCGTCGTGGGCCTTTACCGTCACCTCGCACTCCAGGCCGCCGGTTTCCAGGACCTTCACCTCTTCCTGCAGCTGCTTGAGATACACGATTTTCCGGCGGCACAGCAGCGCAAAGGTCAGGCACAGCACGAAAATGCCGCAGGCAATCTCCGTCGCCAGCGCCAGATCATAGACCCAGTCATCAAAATACCCGTACAGCGCCGCCGTGGCCGTGCCGTCCGCAAAGCTGATCTCCCGTTTCAGGAACCACTGGTTCTGGGCATAGTCCCCGCCCTCATAGCCGTAGTCTTCGGTGCCGATTTTCGCCGTCTCTGCGATTTCCTCGCCATTGGCATCTACGGACCCTACCAGCGGCGCCGCGGCGCTTTCATCCTCGTCCAGGGCACCAAAGGGCGTGCTCTGCTCCCACTCATAGAGCATGGAGTCGAACAGCGTTTCTCCGTCCCGGTTGATATGCAGCATCATAAAGGCCGACGGGAACTGATTGAGCCACTGCTCGATCCCCGCGCCGTCGTCGGCGTCCAGCTGCTGATCCGCCACATAGATTTCCAGCTGATCCATATATTCCACCGTTTTTTTCCGGTTGTAGGCGCCGCTTTCAAAGTGCGCGTCCAGAATGGCGCTGACCGCCAGATTCAGCAGGAAAAACGTCAGACATCCGACGATCATCGACAGCAGCAGACCGCCCACGGCCTGGGCCGTCAGTCCGCATCCCTTCTTATTCAAAGCGATACCCCTTTCCCCACACCGTCCGGATATGGACCGGCGCCTCCGGCACCGCTTCAATTTTCGTCCGCAGGCGGCGGATATGAACCATGACGGTGCTGTTGGAGCTGTAAAGATACGGCTCCTCCCACACCGTTTCATACAGGGCCTGGGCCGAAAACGTCTTGCGGGGGTTTCGCATCATCAGCAGCAGAATTTTGTATTCCAGCTCCGTCAGTTCCTTTTTCCGGTCGTCCACCGTCACCTCGTTGTCGTCCTGGTTGATGCGGATGTTGCCTATGCGGATCCAGCCCTGTTTTCCGTCGCCACCGCCTCCCTGCTTGCCGCTGTACACCAGATACCGCCGCAGCAGGGCCTTCACCCGGCCCAGCAGCTCCGCATAGGAAAAGGGCTTGCTCAGATAATCGTCGCCGCCTACCATCAGCCCCACCAGCCGGTCGGACTCTCCGGTTTTCGCCGTCAGGAACAGCACCGGCGCCATGGATTTCTCCCGCAGCAGCCGACAGGTCTCAAAGCCGGACATCCCCGGCATCATCACGTCCAGAATCACCAGATCCACCGTCTCGTCCAGCAGCTCCAGCCCCCGCTGGCCCCGGTCCGCCTCGCAGACCAGATATCCTTCGCCCTCCAGCAGCGCCCGGACGCCCTCCCGGATGTCGGCGTCGTCCTCATTCTTCTGTATTTTCGTCTGGCCCATTGGCTGATACTCCTTATGCTG
>CAJLCS010000074.1 GCA_905205195.1 uncultured Eubacteriales bacterium | reverse complement strand
GAAAAAGGAAAAACCAAAGTACAATCTCTGGCAAAATTCCGCCTTCATGGTGAAAAACGCCTGGCATGTCTGTAAAAGCGTCCCGTTTTTCTGCCTTCTGATCGCGCTGATCAACGCGTCGAAAAGCGTGGCGGAGCTGCTGATCTCCCCGGTGATTCTGGGGCAGATCGAGTCCGGCGCCCCGCTGGGCAACCTTCTCGGCACCATCGCCCTGTTTGCCGGGCTTCTGATGGTGCTGGCGTGGCTGTCCAGCTATGCCGCCAACGCGGCCTTCTGCGGCCGCATCGGCGTGCGGATGGAGCTGATCCGCCAGACCGGCGACAAGTGGGCCATGACCTCCTACCCCAACACGCTGGACCCCAGAATGCGGGCGCTGCTGGATCGGGCCGCCAACGCCATGGGCGGCAACAACCAGGCGGCAGAGTACATCTGGACCACCTGGACCGTGCTGCTGACCAACCTGATCGGCTTTGCGGTGTACCTGTTTCTGCTGCGGGGCCTGCCGCTGTGGATCGCCGGGCTGATTCTCGTCACCGCCGCGGCGGGATACCTGGTCAACCGGCAGGTCAACGAGTGGACCTACCGCCATCGGGATGAGGTGGCCGACATCCACAAGAAGGCCCGCTACGTCTCCGACCTGGCCACCACCCGGAAATACGCCAAGGACATCCGGATTTTCGGCCTTTCCGACTGGATTTTCGACCTGTGGGACAAAACCGTGGCCCTTTACCGGGCCTATGTGGCCCGGCGGGAGACCGTGGGCCTGCTGGCGGTGGCCGCGGACCTGCTGCTGACGCTGCTGCGCAACGGCGTGGCCTACGCCTACCTGATCCGGCTGGCGCTGACCCGGAATCTGTCCGTTTCCGAATTTCTGCTGTATTTCGGCGCCATCACCGGCTTTGCCCAGTGGATCACCGGCATTCTGGAGCAGTTCGGTACCCTCAACAAGCAGAGTCTGGACCTGACGGTGATCCGGGAGTTTCTGGAGTGGCCGGAGCCGTTCAAGTTCGAGGACGGCAAGCCCCTGGCCGCCGACCATGACATCGCCTACGAGCTGCGGCTGGAAAACGTCCGCTTCCGCTACCCCGGCGCCGACCGGGATACCATCTGCGGTATCAGCCTCACCGTCCATCCCGGGGAAAAGCTGGCCATCGTGGGCCTCAACGGCGCGGGCAAGACCACGCTGGTGAAGCTGTGCTGCGGCTTTCTGGATCCCACCGAGGGCCGGGTGCTCTTAAACGGCGAGGACATCCGGGACTTTAACCGCCGGGACTACTACGCCCTCTTTACCGCGGTCTTTCAGGACTTTTCCCTGCTGGAGGCCACGGTGGCGGAGAACGTGGCCCAGCGGATGGAGGGCATCGACCTGCCCCGGGTCCGGGAATGCCTGGCCCAGGCCGGTCTGACAGAGAAGGTGGCATCCCTGCCCAAGGGGCTGGATACCCCGGTGGGCCGTCAGGTCTACGAGGACGGCGTGGAGCTGTCCGGCGGTCAGACCCAGCGGCTGATGCTGGCCCGGGCACTGTATAAGAACGCCCCCATTCTGGTGCTGGACGAACCCACCGCCGCCCTGGACCCCATTGCCGAGGACGACATCTATCAGAAGTACAGCGCCATGACCAAGGGCCGTACTTCCCTGTTCATTTCCCACCGGCTGGCGTCCACCCGGTTCTGCGACCGGATTCTGTACCTCAGCGGCGGCGTCATCGCCGAGGAGGGCACCCACGAGCAGCTGCTCGCCCTGGGCGGCGGCTATGCCGAGCTGTTCGGCATTCAGAGCCAGTATTATCAGGAAGGAGATCCGAGCCATGAAGAATAAGAAAATTTCGTATGCGGAGGCCCTGCGCCGGACCGTGCGGGCCTTGAAGCTCTACTGGAAGTACTGCCCCGGCGCGGCGCTGGCCATTCTGACGGAGGACCTGCTCAAGGGCCTTGGCCCCTATGTGACGGTGTGGTTTTCCGCCCGTCTGGTGGCGGAGCTGTCCGGCGCCCGGGATCCCCACGCGCTGCTTGTGGATGTGCTGTGGATTCTCGGCTCCACGGCGGCGCTGATGCTGGCCCAGGGCCTGACCACCCGGTGGAAAAACGCCGCGACCGATCTTTCCGACATCGCCAGCGACAAGCTCTATATGGAGAAAATGACGTCTCTGGACTTCCCGGATATGGACAGCCAGCACGTCTACGACCTGTGGTCCGTCATCTGGCAGACCCAGAACTTCCAGGGCTACGGCCTTCTTTATCTGCGCTTTAGTCTCCAATCCCTGCCCACGGCCCTGTTCCAGATCGGCGGCGGCATCGGCCTGACGGTGAGCCTGTTTGCCAGCCGGGTGCCTTCCGGCCCCATGACGGTGCTCAACTCTCCCCTCTTTGCGGTGCTGCTGGCGGCGGGCATGGTTCTGACGGCGCTGCTGTCCTCGTTTCTTAGCAGTAAGGCCGACGGCTACATGGTCCGGCTCAACGATCAGGGACGGTTCGGCAACCGGCTGTTCTCCTTCTACGGCTTTATGGGCCGGGACCCCAAGCGGGCGCCGGACCTGCGGATGTATAATCAGCAGCAGAACGTCTGCGACCCCCAGATGGCGAGCAAGGAAAACAACGTCTTCGGCCCGGGGGGCCTGGCGGACAAATTCTCCAAGGGTGGCTACGGCGTTCTGCAGGCCTTTTCCGTCAGCGTGTCCGCCCTGATCACCGGCGTCATCTACCTGTTCGTGTGCCTGAAGGCCTGGGGCGGCGCCTTCGGTCTGGGCGCGGTGACTCAGTACATCGGCGCCGGCACCAACCTGTTTCTCGGCGTTGTGGAGCTGCTCAAGGGCTTCGGCCAGCTGCGGGCCAACGCCATGTTCCTGGAGCCGCTGTTTGAGCTGCTGGATATGCCGAACAAGATGTATCAGGGCAGCCTGACCACGGAAAAGCGGTCCGACCGGAACTACGAAATCGAATTCCGGGACGTGTCCTTCCGCTATCCCGGCAGCAACACCGACGCCCTGTCCCATGTAAATCTGAAATTCCGGGTAGGCAGCCGCCTGGCGGTGGTGGGCCGCAACGGCAGCGGCAAAACCACGTTTATCAAGCTCCTGTGCCGCCTCTACGACCCCACCGAGGGCCAGATTCTCCTCAACGGCATCGACATCCGCAAGTACCGCTACGACGAATACATGGACATTTTCTCCGTGGTGTTTCAGGACTACCAGCTGCTGGCCCTGCCGCTGGGCGAAAACGTAGCCGCCGGTACCGTCTACGACCGGGAAAAGGTCGCGGAATGCCTGAAAAAGGCGGGCTTCGGCGACCGGCTGGCGAAAATGCCCAAGGGGCTGGATACCTACCTTTATAAGGAGCTGGCGGAGGACGGCGTGGAGGTTTCCGGCGGCGAGGCCCAGAAAATCGCCATCGCCCGGGCCCTTTACAAGGACGCACCCTTTATCGTGCTGGACGAACCCACCGCGGCGCTGGACCCCATTGCCGAGGCGGAGATCTACGGCAAATTCAGCGAAATCACCGGCGACAAAACCGCCATCTACATCAGCCACCGGCTGTCGTCCTGCAAATTCTGCGACGAAATCGCCGTCTTTGACGAGGGACGGGTGGTCCAGCAGGGCACCCACGAGGCCCTTCTGGCCGACGAGCAGGGCCGGTACCACGCCCTCTGGACGGCTCAGGCTCAGTACTACACCGAATCCGAGGAAACACCCGCCTGACGGCACCGAAATTCCTTGCTTTTTCCGGGAAAAACTGCTATGCTATATCTGGTAACACAATCTGGGGGAAGGAGGAGCAATTATGAGTGTACTCTATTGGCTCGCTGCGATGATCGCGTTTTTGCTGCTGGAGGCAGTAACGGTTACCATTGTCTCCCTCTGGTTTGCGGTAGGCGCGTTGGCGGCCATTGTCGTCAATCTGTGCGGCGGCCCAGTGTGGCTTCAGGTGACGGTGTTTGCGGTGGTGTCGGTGGTGATGCTGGCGGCGCTGCGGCCCATTGCCAAGACCTGGCTGCGCCCCAAGGCCCGTACCAATGTGGACAGCGTCATCGGCACGGAGGGCTATGTCATCGAGCCGATTGACAACATCGCAGCCACCGGCCGGGTGAAGCTGGGCAGCATGGACTGGACCGCCCGCAGCGCGGACGGCGCCGTGATCCCCGCAGGAGCGCTGGTCCGGGTGAAGCAGATCGAGGGCGTGAAGGCCTTCGTCTCGCAGGTGAAAGAAAAAACGGAAGTGTAAGGAGGATATTTTATGGGACCTTTGATCGTCGTCGGCGTGATTGCCGTCATCGTCATTCTGATTCTGATTTCCAATATTATTGTGGTGCAGCAGTCGAAAGCCTATGTGGTGGAGCGGCTGGGCGCGTTCCAGAGCGTCTGGGGCGTGGGCCTGCACTTCAAGATGCCCTTTGTGGACCGGGTGGCCAAGCGGGTCAGCCTGAAGGAGCAGGTGCTGGACTACCCGCCCCAGCCCGTCATCACGAAGGATAACGTCACCATGCAGATCGACACCGTGGTGTACTTCCAGATCACGGACCCCAAGATGTACGCCTACGGCGTGGAGCAGCCCATGGCGGCCATGGAAACCCTGACGGCCACCACCCTGCGGAACATCATCGGCGATCTGGAGCTGGACCAGACCCTGACCAGCCGCGACGTGGTCAACACCAAAATGCGTTCCATTCTGGACGAAGCCACCGACCCCTGGGGCATCAAGGTCAACCGGGTGGAGCTGAAGAACATTCTGCCGCCTCAGGACATCCAGAACTCCATGGAGAAGCAGATGAAGGCCGAGCGTGACCGCCGTCAGGCCATCCTGCAGGCCGAGGGCCAGAAGAAGTCCGCCATCCTGATTGCGGAAGGCGAAAAGGAATCCGCCATTCTCCGGGCCGACGCCGAAAAGCAGGCGGCCATCCTGAAGGCGGAGGCCGAGAAGCAGGCCGCCATTCTCCGGGCCGACGGCGAGGCCCAAGCCATCCGTTCGGTGCAGCAGGCAATGGCCGATTCGCTGGAGCTGCTCAATGCCAAGGCGCCCAACGATCAGGTGGTGAAGCTGAAGGCCATCGAGGCCATGGAAAAAATGGCCAACGGCCAGGCCACCAAGATCATCATCCCCTCCGAGATGCAGGGGCTGGTGGGCATGGCCTCCGGTCTGGTGGAAGCCGTCAAGGAAAAGTAAAAAGCAGCACAATCCGGGCCGTCCTGATGTGGGACGGCCCGGAATTTTTTTGCTTTTTACCTTTTGACGACGGTACCGGCCATCGTCGATAGAGCACCCCTTGGCTCCCCCAAAGGGAGAGGCAAGAGAGCTTTTACGTTCGGACGGCACTGCTTGTCGTCGTCGCCATGTGCCTCCGGCGGGGGTATTTCTTGTATTGACAAGAAATACCCGAAAGAAGCAACCAGAGGGGGCATTGAGAGTCGCGCTCCCGCGCGCCAAAGCCATGCCCCCTCTGGACACCCCTCGGCACGCTTTCCTGTCTGATTGTACAGTGTTTCGGTGCGGTGGCTAATTTTTTGCAGGTACGTCGTTTTGGGGATGGTGCGTTTGGGGAGCCTGGACCGAATCGTTCTCTTTCTACGTTCTGACGGCACTGCTAGTTGTCGTTACTTTGTTCCTCCGGCAGGAAGGCGACAACGTCATTGGGCGTACAGTGCAGCACGGCACACAGCCGCTCCAGCGTGTGCATGGTAATGCTCTCGTTTCGCCGCAGGCGGGTGATGGTATAGGCGCTGAAACCCAGTTTATAAATCAGCATATAAGTGGTAATTCCCCGGGACTGCATGGTTTTCCAAAGCGGGTCATAGCAAATCATCGTCCCCATCACCTTCCGTTTTTGATAATGCTATTATCTAACGGAAAATAATGCTTGAATATTAGCAAAATATTGCCTATCCTGAATCTGAGATTTCAGGAGGAGGTGCGAGCGATTTGAAATGGACGGAAGCGGATCCGCTGCCGCCGGAATGTCTGGCCTGCCGGGAGGGGGACTGCACGGAGTGCGACACCGCCGGGAAGCGCTGGTACCTGAAGAATTGCTGCTGCGGAAAAAGGAAATCATTCAAGCCATCGAGCGGCTGATGCGGCAGCTGGATGAAATAGACGCAGCCCTTTTGCGGCTTGAAAGCCCGAAACATTTACATTTTCCCCCTCCCGTGGTAAAATAGAAAAAAACTTCCGAGGTGCTTGCCAATGACCACCGAAAAGCTCTATTACGAGGACTGCCACCTGACGTCCTTCACCGCCCGGGTGACGGACTGCCGCCCGGCGGGCGACCGGTTCCGGGTGTTGCTGGACCGGACCGCCTTCTACCCGGAGGGCGGCGGCCAGCCCTGCGACCTGGGCACGCTGGACGATGCCGCCGTGGCGGATGTGCAGGAGGAGGGCGATGAAATCGCCCATTATACCACCACACCGCTGGCCATGGGCGCCTGCGTCACCGGCACGCTGGACGGGGCGCGGCGCTTCGACCTGATGCAGCAGCATTCCGGCGAGCATATGGTCTCCGGCGTGGTCCACCGCCGCTGGGGCTGGCACAACGTGGGCTTCCACATGGGCACCGACGCCATTACCATCGATTTTGACGGCCCCATCCTGCCGGAAGCCCTGCCGGAAATCGAGGCGGAGGTCAACGCCGCCGTCTGGCGGGACCTGCCGCTGCACATCTGGTACCCCTCCCCCGAGGAGCTGCCCACCGTGCCCTACCGGACCAAGCGGGCGCTGCCCTGGCCGGTGCGGGTGGTGGAAATTCCCGGGGTGGACTTGTGCGCCTGCTGCGGCGTCCATGTGGCCCGCACCGGCGAAATCGGCCTGGTGAAGCTGCTGTCCTGCGTGAAATTCCGGCAGGGCGTGCGGATCGAGATGCTCTGCGGCGGCCGGGCCATGGCGCTGCTGTGCGCCGTCTTTGACCAGAACCGGCAGGTTTCCCAGGCGTTTTCCGCCAAAATGCTGGAAACCGGGGCCGCAGCCCGGGCCATGAACGAGGCGCTGGCCGCCGAAAAATTCCGGGCCACCGGTCTGGAGCGGCGGCTGTTCGACCGGATCGCCGCAGGCTGCCGGGGAGCGGGCAACGTACTGCGCCGGGAAGACGGTCTGTCCGGTGCGGCACTGCGGGAGCTGGCCGACCGGATTGCCGGAACCTGCGGCGGCACAACGGCGGTGTTTTCCGGCAGCGACGAACACGGCTACAACTTCTGCCTTGCCGACCGGACGGAGGACCCGGGATCGCTGTGCAGAACCATGACCGCAGCCCTCCGGGGCCGGGGCGGCGGACGGGGCGGAATCGCCCAGGGAAGCGTGCAGGCAAGCTGGACGGCAATTTCCGCATTTTTTGCAGATTTGTGGAATGTTTGACAGTCGTTTACAAAAAATTCTCGGTTTTTCGTGATTCTGATACTTTACAACCTGTGGACGTTATTGTATAATGGGAACTGTACGGGGTAAGGCTCCGTACGCGATTCCGTCTACCATACTGCGCAAGCAGTAAGATTTGAAATGGAGGAAATTTATCATGTCTGTTAAAGTTGCGATTAACGGTTTCGGCCGGATCGGCCGTCTGGCGTTCCGTCAGATGTTCGGCGCAGAAGGCTACGAGGTTGTTGCCATCAACGACCTGACCTCTGCCAAGATGCTGGCTCACCTGCTGAAGTACGATTCCACCCAGGGCAACTATGTCGCTCAGGGCCACACCGTTGACTTCCACGAGGGCGAGGACGAGGACAACTACATCGTCGTGGACGGCAAGAAGATTGTCATCTACAAGAAGCCCAACGCCGCTGAGCTGCCCTGGGGCAAGCTGGGCGTGGACGTGGTGCTGGAGTGCACCGGCTTCTACACCTCCAAGGCCAAGGCTCAGGCGCACATCGACGCCGGCGCTAAGAAGGTCGTCATCTCCGCTCCTGCCGGCAACGACCTGCCCACCATCGTCTTCAACGTCAACCACAAGACCCTGACCAAGGAAGACAACATCATCTCCGCCGCTTCCTGCACCACCAACTGCCTGGCGCCTATGGCCAAGGCTCTGAATGACCTGGCTCCCATCCAGTCCGGCATTATGTGCACCATCCACGCTTACACCGGCGACCAGATGATCCTGGACGGCCCGCAGCGTAAGGGCGACCTGCGCCGCAGCCGTGCCGGTGCCGTGAACATCGTGCCCAACTCCACCGGTGCTGCCAAGGCTATCGGCCTGGTTATCCCCGAGCTGAACGGCAAGCTGATCGGCGCTGCCCAGCGTGTGCCCACCCCCACCGGCTCCACCACCATGCTGAACGCCGTCGTGGCTGGTAAGGTCACCGTGGACGAGATCAACGCCGCCATGAAGGCTGCCGCCACCGAGTCCTTCGGCTACAACACCGACGAGATCGTTTCCTCCGACGTCATCGGTATGCGTTACGGCTCCCTGTTCGATGCCACCCAGACCATGGTCAACGATCTGGGCAACGGCATGACCCAGGTTCAGGTCGTGTCCTGGTACGACAACGAGAACTCCTACACCAGCCAGATGGTTCGTACCATCAAGTACTTCGCCGAGCTGCTGTAAGGTTCCCCGATTCCGCATTGCAAAGGCGCTCCCCTCCGGGGGAGCGCCTTTTTTGCTGTTGGAAAGTGATAGGAAAGCCTGCGGCTTTCGTGATAGGATGACGAACTGCCGTCAGGCAATATCACGATACAGGGGAGCAAATTTGTTCCCTTTTTACGTTCTGACGCAACTGCTTATCGTCGCTGCCGGGTGCCTCCGGCGGGGGTATTTCTTGTGTTGACAAGAAATACCCGAAAGAAGCAACCAGAGGGGGCATTGAGAGTCGCGCTCCCGCGCGCCAAAGCCATGCCCCCTCTGGAATTCCCTCGGCACGCTTTCCTGCCTGCTTGTACAGTGTTTCGGCGTGAAGGCGACGACCTGGCGAGTGCGTCGTTTTAGGGCGAGTGCTTTTCGGGGGCTGGCACCGGATCGTTCTCTTTCTACGTTCTGACGGCACTGCTTGTCATCGTCGCCGGGTGCCTCCGGCGGGGGTATTTCTTGTGTTGACAAGAAATACCCGAAAGAA
>CAJLCS010000073.1 GCA_905205195.1 uncultured Eubacteriales bacterium | reverse complement strand
CGTCCACCAGCTGGCCCATGGGGATATACAGCTTGGCGTCGGCGGTGGTGCAGCAGACCATGCCGTCCAGATTCTCCGGCTCCTTGTCCAGCACCGTCACGGTGTCGGCATAGGCCAGCCGCTGGATAAACCCTTCGCCTTCCAGAAACACCTGTGGCTTGGAGGTCAGCACATACAGCGCCGCCTTCCGGGAGGGTGCCACGTTCATTTCTGCCCGGCGGTTGCGGATGGAACGGATGGCGTTCATGACGGACTCCATGTGGGATTCCTCCGTGGCAAAGGCCAGGTCCTGCCGGTATTCCGGCCACTTGGCCACGATCAGCGCCGGGCCTTCATGGGGCAGGCTCTGCCAGATTTCCTCGGTGATAAAGGGCATGAAGGGATGCAGCAGCCGCAGCACCTGATCCAGCACATACACCAGCACCGCCGTGGCAGTCTGCTTCCGGTCCTCATCCTCGCCGTACAGCCGGGCCTTGGTCAGCTCGATGTACCAGTCGCAGTAGGTGTCCCACACGAAGTCGTAGACCTTCTGCACCGCCACGCCCAGCTCGTACTTCTCCAGATTCTCGGTGACCTCGGCAATGAGGGTGTTGAGCTTGGAAAGCACCCACTTGTCGGCGATTTCCAGCTTGGAAAGCGGCGGCAGCTCGTTTCTGGCCCCGTCCCGCAGGTTCATCAGCACATACCGGCTGGCGTTCCACAGCTTGTTGGCGAAGTTCCGCATTGCCTCGCAGCGCTCCACATAGAACCGCATATCGTTTCCGGGAGAGTTGCCGGTGACCATGTTCATCCGCAGCGCGTCGCAGCCGTATTTGTCGATCATCTCTAGCGGGTCAATGCCGTTGCCGAGGGATTTGGACATTTTCCGGCCCTTGTCGTCCCGGACCAGGCCGTGAATCAATACGGTGTGGAAGGGGGTCTGACCGGTATGCTCGCAGCCGGAGAAAATCATCCGGGCCACCCAGAAGAAGATAATGTCGTAGCCGGTGACCAGCACGTCGGTGGGATAGAAATAATCCAGCTCCGGCGTCTTGTCGGGCCAGCCCAGCGTCTCGAAGGGCCACAGGGCCGAGCTGAACCAGGTATCCAGCACATCCGGATCCCGCTCGATGTGGGTGCTGCCGCAGGCCTCGCACTTGCAGGGATCCTGCCGGGCCACGGTGATATGGCCGCAGTCGGCGCAGGTCCAGGCGGGAATCTGATGGCCCCACCACAGCTGGCGGGAAATGCACCAGTCCCGGACGTTCTCCATCCAGTTGAGATAGGTTTTGCTGAACCGCTCGGGGACGAACTTCGTCTCCCCGTCCTTCACCACGGCAATGGCCTTCTCGGCCAGCGGCTTCATTTTCACGAACCACTGGGCGGAGATGATCGGCTCCACGTCGTTGTGGCAGCGGTAGCAGGTGCCCACGTTGTGGGAATAGTCCTCCACCTTCACCAGATAGCCCTGCTCCTCCAGATCGGCCACAATGGCCTTCCGGGCCTCGTAGCGGTCCATGCCTTCGTACTTGCCGCCGTTTTCGTTCATGACGCCGTGGTCGTCCAGCACCCGGATGACCTCCAGATTGTGCCGCAGGCCCACCTCAAAGTCGTTGGGGTCGTGGGCCGGGGTCATCTTCACGCAGCCGGTGCCGAAATCCATCTCGGCGTAATCGTCGGCCACCACGGGAATTTCCTTGTTCAGCAGCGGCAGGATCACCTTCTTGCCCACAATGGCCCGATAGCGCTCGTCGTTGGGGTTGACGCAGACGGCGGTATCGCCCAGCATGGTTTCCGGCCGGGTGGTGGCCACCACCACTTCTCCGGTGCCGTCAGCCAGCGGATAGCGGATATGCCACAGGTGACCGGGCTTATCGACGTACTCCACCTCGGCGTCGGACAGCGCCGTCACGCAGTGGGGGCACCAGTTGATGATCCGGCTGCCCTTATAGATCAGGCCCTTTTCGTACAGGGAGACGAACACCTCCCGCACCGCCTTGGAGCAGCCCTCGTCCATGGTAAACCGCGCCCGGTCCCAGTCGCAGGAAGCGCCCAGCTTCTTCTGCTGCTCCACGATCCGGTTGCCGTATTTGTGCTTCCAGTCCCAGACCCGCTCCAGGAACTTTTCCCGGCCCAGATCGTAGCGGGTCAGGCCTTCCTTCCGCAGCTCCTCTTCCACCTTGATCTGGGTGGCGATGCCCGCATGGTCCACGCCGGGAATCCACAGGGCGTTGTAGCCCTGCATCCGCTTGAACCGGATCAGCGTATCCTGCAGCGTGGCGTCCATGGCATGGCCCATGTGGAGCTGGCCCGTCACGTTGGGTGGCGGCATCACAATGGTAAAGGGCTTTTTCCCTTCCTGTCTTTCCGCGTGGAAGTACTTGCCGTCCTCCCACATTTTGTAGATCTTCGCCTCCACCTGCTGAGGCTCATAGACCTTCGGCAATTCTCTTTCCGACAAAATAATCACTCCTTCTCATGAAAAAACGCCCTGAGCAAGCTGCTCAGGGCGAAAATTGACGTTTCCGCGGTACCACCTGAATTCCCGGCCGTGCCGGACCCTCCAAAGGCTGTAACGGGCCTGCCCGGGCGTCCCTACTGCCTTCAGGACACCGGCTCCGGAGCGACCCATCCCCCGCCTCGTGCGCCCTTTCACCGGCCGGACGCTCTCTGAACCGGAAAACGGGGGAATCCTCTCCATCAATGCTTTGATTTTTATAAAATACCACACTTTTCCCCGGCTGTCAAGACAAAATCAAGATTTCCGGCGGCGGTTCTTGACGGCGGCGGAAAGATCGCCTATAATAACCTCAAAACGCTGGTCAAAGGAAGGATGCAGCATGAAATTATCAATGATTGTCCCCTGCTACAACGAAGCGGAAAATGTGGCGGCCTTTCAGGCGGCAGCCATGGCCGCTTTCGAGGGCTGCGGCTACGACTATGAGCTGGTATTTGTGGACGACGGCAGCCGGGACGGCACCATGGCGGAGCTTCGCAGGCTCTACCGGGCCGGGAAATGCCCCATGAAGGTGGTTTCCTTCTCCCGGAACTTCGGCAAAGAGGCCGGGCTTTACGCCGGACTGTCCTACGCATCCGGCGAGTATCTCTGCCTGATCGACGCGGATTTGCAGCAGCGGCCGGAGATCGTCCGGGACATGGTGAACATTCTGGACGAGCATCCGGAGTATGACGTGGTGGCCGCCTATCAGGATCGCCGGGGGGAAGGAAAGGTGCTTTCCTTCTTCAAAAAGAGCTTCTACTCCGTCATCAACCGGCTCAGCAACGTGAAGCTGAAAGCCGACGCCAGCGATTTCCGCACCTTCCGGCGGTGCGTGGCCGAGAGCATTCTGAATCTGGGCGAGTACCACCGGTTCAGCAAGGGCATTTTCGCGTGGGTGGGCTACAATACCTGCTTTATTCCCTACACCGCCTGCGAGCGGGCCGCCGGTACCACCAAATGGAACTTCCGGAAGCTGATGAACTACGCCATCGACGGTATCATCGGTTACTCTACCGCGCCCCTGCGGCTGGCCACCTATCTGGGCGGCCTGTCCGGCCTGGCGGCGGTGATTTACCTGATTGTGGTGGTGCTGCAGAAGCTGATTGCCGGCATCAACGTGCCGGGCTACGCCACCATCATCGTGCTGATTCTGTTTTTCGGCAGCATGGAGCTGTTCTGCATCGGCATCATCGGCGAATATGTAGGCCGGACCTTCGAGCAGAGCAAAAACCGCCCCATCTACATCGCCAAGGAAGTGCTGGGTGCCCCGAAGAAGGACTAATTCCGGCTCCGCCGGATCTCAAAGGGCGCGCCGTACAGGGATTCCGTCCGGACCACCTCATAGTCATACCCCGGGAAATCCCGGCGGAGGGTCACGGTGTTCAGGCAGTCGTAGCCCAGACGCCGGTACAGCCGGATGGCCGCCTCGTTCCGGGCCGCCGCTTCCAGATACATGGAGGGTGAATAGGCTTTCACCAGCTCCTCCGCCGCATGGACGGCCCAGGTGCCGATGCCCCGGTTCTGGAACTCCGGCAGGACAAATAAGTCCTCCAGCCAGTCGATTTCCCCGCCCCGGCTGCCCAGATGGACCAGCCCTACCGGGGCACCGTCCTGCCGGATGGCGTAAAGCCGGTGGCCCGGCCCGGTCCAGGCCTGCAGGTCCGCCCGGGATTCCTCCGCCGTCTGGTGCTCGCCGTTGTGGGCCAGCCAGAATCCGACGATCAGCGGAAGCATTTCCGCCTCGTTTCCGTCGTAAAGCGTCAGTGTCAACATGGTTTTCTCCTTTTCCGCAAAAAATCCGCTCTGTGTCCAGAGCGGATTTTTCAGCAATCTTACTTTCCGGCCTTTTCGGCTTTCTTGGCGGCCTTGGCCTTGGCCTTGGCTTCCTGGGCCTTCTTGGCCTCTTCCTTGGCGGCGGCAGCGGCGGTTTCGTTGGTGGAAACGGCCCACTTGCACAGCTCGATGCGGACCTGATCCGCGCCGGACTCGATGACCAGCTTGTCGTCCTTCACGTTGACCACGGTGCCGGTGATGCCGCCGATGGTGGTGATCTTATCGCCGGTCTTAATGGAGGCACGCAGCTGCTCCGCTTCCTTCTTCCGCTTGTTTTCGGGACGGATCAGCATAAAGTAGAAGATCGCAACCATCAGGACGATCATAACCAGGGTGGGCATCATGCTGCCGGTGGCAGAGGTGGTGCCGGAGGTCAGAAATGAAATCATAAGAAAACGCTCCTTTTTATCAGATAAAAGTATTATAACATTGATCAGGCAAAATGCAAGACTCTTTTAGATTCTGCGGCCTAATTTCACAGAATATTCACGACGGAAGTCTTCAAACCGGCCTTCGTCCAGTGCCTGCCGGATTTTTTCCATCAACTTGTTGTAGAAATACAGATTGTGCATCACGCTCAGCCGCATGGCCAGCATTTCCTCCGCCACAAACAGGTGCCGCAGGTAAGCCCGGCTGTACCGGCGGCAGACCGGGCAGTCGCACTGCGGGTCAACAGGCTGCTCGTCCAGCTGGTATTTGGCGTTTTTCAGATTGATGGCCCCTTCCCAGGTAAACAGCCGGGCATGGCGGGCATTCCGGGCGGGCATGACGCAGTCAAAGAAGTCCACGCCCCGGGCCACCGCCTCGATGATGTTGCTGGGGGTACCCACGCCCATCAGGTAGCGGGTCCGGTCCTTAGGCATATACGGCTCCACGGCCTCGATCAGGTCGTACATTTCCTCCGTGGTTTCCCCCACGGCCAAACCGCCGATGGCGTAGCCCGGCAGATCCAGATCGGCAATTTTTTTCATATGCTCGATCCGCAGGTCCGCATAGGTACCGCCCTGATTGATGCCCCAGAGCATCTGCTGCGGATTGATCGTGTCCGGCAGACTGTTCAGCCGGGCGTTTTCCGCCTTGCAGCGCACCAGCCAGCGGTAAGTGCGGTCCACGCTCTGCTTGACGTAGTCCTTCGGCGCCGGGTTTTCGATGCACTCGTCAAAGGCCATGCACATATCCGAGCCGAGATTGGACTGGATCCGCATACTTTCCTCCGGCCCCATAAAAATCCGGTGGCCGTCGATGTGGGAGGAAAAATAGACGCCTTCCTCCTTGATTTTCCGGAGGGCCGCCAGAGAAAACACCTGAAATCCGCCGGAATCCGTAAGAATCGGCTTATTCCACGTCATAAACTTATGAAGGCCGCCCATTTTCCGGACCACCTCGTCGGTGGGACGCAGATGGAGGTGGTAGGTATTGGACAACTCCACCTGGCAGCCGATCTGCTCCAGATCCGCCGCGCTCAGCGCACCCTTGATGGCGCCCTGAGTGCCCACATTCATAAACACCGGCGTCTGGACGGTGCCGTGGGCGCAGTTGAATTCTCCCCGCCGGGCCGTGCCCTCGGTTTTCAGCAGCTTAAACATGGCCATACTCCTTAACCGGAACATTGGTTCCAAAGTAACAGGCGTCGCCGAAAGAGAAGAACCGGTATTTCTCCTTCACGGCGGTGTTGTAGGCGTTCAGCACGATCTCCCGGCTGGAGAAAGCGGACACCAGCATCACCAGCGTGCTCTCCGGCAGGTGGAAGTTGGTAATCAGCGCGTCCATGGCCCGGAACCGGTAGCCGGGATAGATGAAGATATCCGTCCAGCGGCTGGCGGCTTCAAAGGTGCCGTCCTCCCGGACCAGAGATTCCAGCGTCCGACAGGAGGTGGTGCCCACGCAGACGATCCGGCCGCCGCTGCGGCGGGTTTCGTTGAGGACCCGGGCCGTCTCCTCATTCATCATGCACAGCTCGCTGTGCATATGATGCTCGGCAATGTCCTCCGCCTTCACGGGGCGGAAGGTGCCAAGGCCCACATGAAGCGTCACAAAGGCCTCTTTCACGCCCTTGGCCCGGATTTTCTCCAGCAGCTCCCTCGTAAAATGCAGTCCCGCCGTGGGTGCCGCCGCGGAGCCCACCTCCCGGGAATAGACGGTCTGATATCGCTCCTGATCCTGAAGCTCCGCCTTGATGTAGGGCGGCAGCGGCATCCGCCCCAGACGTTCCAGCACCTCCAGGAAAATGCCGTCGTACCGAAATTCGATGATCCGGTTGCCGTCCTCAGTGACCTCCCGGACAACGCCGGTCAGCTCTCCGTCGCCGAAGGACACGGTGTGGCCCACCTGCATTTTTTTGCCGGGCTTACACAGGCATTCCCAGCGCTTGTCCCCCAGATCCCGCAGCAGCAGTACCTCGATGGCGCCGCCGGAGGGCCGATGGCCCATCAGCCTGGCCGGCAGGACCCGGGAATCGTTCATCACAAGACAGTCCCCCGGGTTCAGGTAATCCGCAATATCCGAAAAATGCCGGTGCTCCAGTGCCCCCGTCACGGTGTTGACGGCCAGCAACCGGGACGCGTCCCGCTGCTCCAGCGGCGTCTGGGCAATCAGTTCCTCCGGCAGATCATACCAAAAATCATGGGTTTTCAAACCAAATCCTCCCCATATTCCAAAAGAAATAGAATCACAGCATGATGATACCACATTCCCCGCTTTTTTGCAACAAGCAAAACCGCCCTCGCCGTCATAGACTGGGGCGGAGGGATCCGATGATGAAAAAACCGCTTTTTACCGGCGCGTGTACCGCGCTGGTCACCCCCTTTCTGGGGGACGATCTGAACCTGCCCATGCTGGACCGGCTGCTGGCGCGGCAGTGGGAAGCCGGAATTTCCGCCGTCGTGCTGGGCGGAACCACCGGCGAGGCCCCCACCCTGTCCGACCGGGAAAAGCTGACGCTGTTCCGCCGGGGAAAGGCCGCGCTGGAGGGCCGGGGGCTGCTGATTGCCGGAACCGGCTCCAATTCCACCGCCCATGCCGTCGTCCTGAGCCGCGCCGCCGAGGAAGCCGGGGCCGATGCGCTGCTGGTGGTCAGTCCCTACTACAACAAGGCCACGCCGGACGGCATCGTGGCCCACTACGCATCCATCGCCGCCGCCGTGTCAATTCCGGTGATTGTTTACAACGTTCCCGGCCGGACGGGGCTGGACATTCCGGTGTCCGTCTACCGGCAGCTGGCCCGGATTCCCAACATTGCCGGTGTCAAGGAGGCATCCTCCGACGTGACCAAGGTCACCCGGATCCGGGCCGCCTGCGGCGACGGCTTCGCCGTCTGGACCGGCTGCGACGAGCTGACGGTCCCGGCCATGGCGCTGGGGGCCGCCGGTGTGATTTCCGTCGCCTCCAACATCCGGCCGGAAGAGGTCGCCGCCATGGCGGACGCGGTGCTGGACGGCGATCTGGATACCGCCGCCGCGCTGCAAGCCGCCCTCCAGCCCCTCAACGAGCTGTTGTTCTGCGAGGTAAACCCCATCCCCGTCAAGGAAATGCTGACCGCCATGGGCTGGGACTGCGGCGGCTGCCGCCTGCCCCTCTGCCCGCCGACGGAGGAGCACCGGCAGCAGATTCACGCCTTCCTGAAGAGCCGATAGCAAAACGGAGCCGCTGCCATCTTGCAGCGGCTCCAAATTTATAGCTTCTTTTCCAGCACATAGCGCTGGGGCGTCAGCCCCATGGCGCGATAGAAGGCCAGCGCCTTCTCGTTGAAGGCCCAGACGTGCAAATCCATCCGCTGGGCCCCCTGCTCCCGGCCCCACCGGGTCACGGCATCCATCAGTGATGCGGCAATCCCCTGCCGCCGGGCCTCCGGCCGGACATACAGATTGTCCAGCAGCAGCGTTTTCATGCCTTTGATCAGGCCGCTGTCCGGCTTCAGCGCCGCCATGGCAAAGCCGTCCATGGCGCCGTCCTCCCGGAAGGCACCCAGTATCAGATAGTCCTCCGCCGTGATGCTTTCCAGGTACACGTCCCGGGGAAAAGGGTTCTCCCGGGGCAGGAAATAATCCGGGCGGCTGTCCGCGTGGATCTGATCCAACTCTTTAATCTGCGTGAGCAGCGCGTCGTAATCCGACGCCGTCAGCAGGCGGATACTCAAGCCAGCACCGCCTTGTGGAAGACCTTCTTGCCCTTGCGGATCTTCACGCCCTCCCGGAGCATGGCCTCGGTCACCATGAAGTCCGGCGTGGGAACCTTCTCGTCATTGACAAACACGCCGCCCTGCTGCACCAGCCGCCGGGCCTCGCCGTTGGAGGCCGCCAGCTTGCAGGCCACCATCAGCGTCAGAATGCCGATCTTGCCATCCTTCAGCTGCTCCGCCGCGATTTCGGTGGTGGGCATATTGGCGTCGTCGCCGCCTCCCACAAACAGGGCCTTGGCCGCCGCCTGGGCTTTGGTGGCTTCCTCCTCGCCGTGGACCAGCTTGGTCAGCTCGAAAGCCAGAATTTCCTTGGCCTCGTTGAGCTTGGCGTCCTTCCAGGTCGCCATTTCGTCGATCTGCTCCAGCGGCAGGAAGGTCAGCATCCGGATGCACTTGAGCACGTCGGCATCGCCCACGTTCCGCCAGTACTGGTAGAATTCAAAGGGCGTGGTCTTGTTGGGATCCAGCCACACGGCACCCTTGGCGGTTTTGCCCATCTTCTTGCCCTCGGAGTTGAGCAGCAGCGTGATGGTCATGGCGTGG
>CAJLCS010000072.1 GCA_905205195.1 uncultured Eubacteriales bacterium | reverse complement strand
CATGCCGTTTTCGATCAGCTCGGCGCTGCCGATGATGCCCTGCAGCGGCGTTTTCAGCTCGTGGGACACGTTGGCCGTGAATTCCCGGCGGCTACGCTCGGCGTTGGCCTGCTCGGTCATATCGAAGGCCAGAATGACGCAGCCGATGCTGTCGCCCTCCGACTCGATCCGGCTGATGTCCATCTGATAGTCCCGGCCGCCGCACACCGTCCGCAGCTCGCTGTGGCCCGTCTGCCGTGCCGTCTCCACCGCGTGGCTCATTTCCCGGCTCCGGTCGATGGTCAGAAAGTCCTGCCCCATCGCTCCGGCGTCGGTGCCGAACACCCGGCAGGCCGCCGGATTGATGCTCAGCACGGTGCCCTTGCCGTCCAACAGCACCAGACCTTCCTTCATACTGGCGGTAATCTGGGCAAATTCGTCGGTTTTCTGCTGCAAGGTCCGCATCTGGAAGGCAATCTGGCGGCGCTGCTGGTTGATCCGGGTCAGCAGCGGCGAAAGCTCCTCGTAGGTTTCGTTTTCCAGCGGCTGCTCCAGATTCAGGCCGTTCAGCGGCTCCACGATCCGGCGGGACAGCCGCCGGGCCAGCAGGCTCGCCACCAGCAGCGCCACCAGCAGCACCACCGCCAGCGGCTGGAGCATTCCGATCACCAGCAACCACACCGAGGCGTAGCTGGCGGAAATCCGCAGCACCGTCCCGTCGGCCAGATGTTTGGCCCGGTAGGTGGTTCTCTGCATCAGGGTGGTGGAATACCGGGACACTTCCCCGACGCCGCTTTCCACGGCCTGCCGGAACTCGGTCCGGTCGGCATGGTTTGCCATGGCTTCCGCCCCGGCTTCGGTGTCGTAGAGCACCGTTCCGTCGGCCCCGATCCAGGTCAGCCGGTACCGGTCCGGCGAAATCTGCCGCAGATAGTCCGCCCCGTCTTCCTCCACGGAAACCGCGGCAATGTCCAGCATATCGCCCATCTGCCGCTTCTGAATGCCGTAAAAATAATCGTACAGAAACGCCAGCATAATCACCATGCCCGCCAGCAGCACCGCCGTCACCGCCAGCATGATGGAGCGGAAAATTTTCTTGGTCATTGCGCCGCCTCCCATCGATAGCCCACGTTCCGAACCGTCTGAATCATGGCGCCGTAGGCGCCCAGCTTCTGCCGCAGCGTCCGGATGTGCATATCCACCGTCCGGGTTTCCCCGCAGTATTCCATGCCCCAGATCTCCACGAACAGCTGATCCCGGGTAAAGGCAATGCCCGGGTGGGACAGAAACAGCCGCAGCAGTTCAAATTCCTTGAAGGTCAGCACAATCCGCTTCTCCCCGGCCGCCACCGTATGCTCGTCCAGATTCACCACCAGATCCCCGGCCTTCAGCAGATGCTCCGCCTCCCGCGGGCGGCACCGCCGCAGCACGGCCTTGACGCAGGAGACGAATTCCATCACGCCGAAGGGCTTCACAAGATAGTAATCCGCCCCCAGATCCAGGCTCTGGATTTTGTCGTATTCCGCCCCTTTGGCCGTGGCCATGATGACGGGAATGTCCCGCACGTCCGGCTCCGCCCGCATCTGACGCAGCAGCGTCACCCCGTCGGTGCCGGGGAGCATCACATCCAGCACCACCAGCTCCGGCTTTTCCTCCTTCAGCGCCTCGCGGAAGGAATCGCCGTCGGGAAAGCCCCGGGCCGGCAGCCCGGCGGATTGCAGGGCGTATGCTTCGATGTCGCGGATACTGGCGTCGTCTTCCACGCACCAGATCATGGTTATCCCTCCTTGTGGACGCCGGTCACGGAGAAAATCACCCAGTTGGCGATGTTCACGGCATGGTCGCCGATCCGCTCAAAGTACTTGGCGATAATCAGCAGATCGATGGCGTATTCTCCGTCCTTGGGGTCCTCGGCAATCTTTCGGATCAGCTCCTGCTTCACGTCGTCAAAGTAGCGGTCCACGATGTCGTCGTCGGAGATGACCTTCTCTGCCAACATTATATCACGTTTTACGAAAGCATCAACACTTTCCGTCACCATTGTGATGGCGGCGCCGGCCATTTTCCGCAGCGTTTCGTCGTTTTCAAAGGACCGGTTCTCAAGCAATCGGATAATTTCCGCAATATCCTCCGCCTGATCACCGATCCGCTCCATGTCGGTAATCATTTTCAGCGCGGCAGAAATCAGCCGCAGGTCCCGGGCCACGGGCTGCTGCTGCAGCAGCAGCTTCAGGCACATGGACTCGATATCCCGCTCCTTCTGGTCGATTTCCGTGTCCAGCGGCGCAATTTTGGCCGCCAGGGTTTTGTTTCCGCTGGTCAGGGCGCCGGAAACCGTGGAAATGGCCTCCTCGCACAGCGCACCCATCTCGATGAGTTCCTTGTTCAGCAGCGCCAACTGCTCGTCAAATTTGCTCCGCATTATCCAAATCTCCCCGTAATATAATCTTCGGTCCGCTTGTCCGTAGGATCCGAGAACATTTTCTCCGTGTCGCCGTACTCCACCAGCTCTCCCAGCAGGAAGAAGGCGGTTTTGTCCGAAATCCGGACGGCCTGCTGCATATTGTGGGTGACGATGATGATGGTGTACTTCTTTTTCAGCTCCGCCGCCAGATCCTCAATTTTGGAGGTGGAGATGGGATCCAGCGCGCTGGTCGGCTCGTCCATCAGCAGCACCTCCGGCTCCACCGCCAGCGCCCGGGCAATGCACAGCCGCTGCTGCTGGCCGCCGGACAGGCCCAGGGCGTTTTTCTTCAGCCGGTCCTTGACCTCGTCCCAGATGGCCGCGCCCCGGAGGGACTGCTCCACGATGTCGTCCAGCTTGGCCTTGTTTTTGATGCCGTGGGTCCGGGGGCCGTAGGCCACGTTGTCGTAAATGCTCATGGGGAAGGGATTGGGCTTCTGGAAAACCATGCCGACCTCCCGGCGAAGCTCGTTGACGTCCACATCCGGCGCGAAAATGTCATTGCCCTGATACTTCACCTCGCCGGTGATCTTCACCCCGGGAACCAGGTCGTTCATCCGGTTCAGCGTTTTCAGGAACGTGGATTTTCCGCAGCCGGAGGGGCCGATGAGGGCGGTAATGCTCTTTTCCGGGATTTCGATGCCAACGTGCTTCAGCGCCTGATGGCTGCCGTACCACAGGCACAGATCCCGGACGGAAATAATCGTATTCATTGATTCTTTCTCCTCTTGAAATAGTTTTGAACCAGCGTGGCGGCCAGATTGATCAGCACCGTGAGAATCATCAGAATGGCGGCAATGGCAAAGGCCACTTCAAAGTTGCCGTCCTCCTTGGCGTAGAAGTACAGCGCCACCGTCAGCGTGGCCCCGGAGCTTTGCAGCCCCTTCACAAGGCCGTTGAGCACATGGGCAAAGCCTGCGGTAAACAGCAGCGCCGCCGACTCGCCCAGAATCCGGCCTACCGACAGAATGCAGCCGGTAATCACGCCGTCCACGCAGCCGGGCAGCACCACCGTGCGGATCACCCGCCATTTTCCGGCGCCCAGGCCGAAGGCCCCCTCCCGGTAGCTCTGGGGCACGGTTTTCAGGCTTTCCTGGGTGGTCCGCATGACGGTGGGCAGATTCATAATCACCAGCGTCAGCGCACCGGCCAGCAGGGAGGTCTTGATATGGAGAAATTCGCAGAAAAACAGCATACCGACCAGGCCGTAGATAATGGACGGAATGCCGGACAGCGTTTCGGCGGCGTATTCGATCACCGCCACCATTTTTTTATTGGAGGCGTACTCCGTCAGGTAGATGGCCGCCCCCACGCCCAGCGGCAGCATCACCACCAGCGTCGCCAGCACGACGTAGAGCGTATTGAGGATATCCGGCAGGATGCCCACATCGTCGCTGAGGTAGCTGGGCGACGTGGACAGCAGCTTCCAGGTCACATGGGGCAGGCCCTTGGCCAGCACATACACCAGAAGGAAGGCCACCAGCGCCGCCGTCACCCCCGCCGCAATGCCCATCAGCGCCTTCATCACGGCGATATACGCCCGGCGCCGGCCCGAAACGGCCCGATGAGATTTTGTCATGGCTCAGCCCTCCTTTTCCCGCTTCAGGAAGAAATTCAGCGTGGCGTTGATCAGCATGATGAACAGGAACAGCACCAGCGCAATGGAAAACAGCGCCTGCCGCTGCAGGCCGCCGGAATAGGACATTTCACTGGCCACAGCCGTGGTCAGGAACCGGACGCTTTCAAACAGCTTCGGCATATTGGCCACGTTGCCAGCCACCATCATCACCGCCATGGCCTCGCCGATGGCCCGGCCTACGCCCAGCACCACCGCCGCGGCAATGCCGCTTTTCGCCGCCGGGACGGATACGCGGAAATAGGTTTCGATGGGGGTGGCCCCCAGCGCCAGCGAGGCGTCCTCATATTCCTTGGGCACCGCGTCCAGCGCGGTCATGGACACCTTGACGATGGACGGCAGAATCATAATGGCCAGCACAATGATGGCCGCCAGCAGGCTGGCGCCGTCGGGCACATGGAAAATTTTCCGGATGCCGGGCACCAGAATCAGCATACCCACCAGGCCGTAGACCACCGACGGAATGCCCGCCAGCAGGCTGATGGCCGCCTCCATCACCGTCCGCAGCTTCTGCGGCGCCGCCTTGGCCAGATACACCGCCGTGAGGAAGCCCACGGGAACGCCGATGGCAATGGCCCCGGCGGTGCCGTAAATACTGGTGAGAATAAAGGGCAGAATGCCGTAGGACGGCTCCGCCGCGGTGGAGGCCCACACCTTACCGAACAGGAAATTTACCAGACCGATCTTCCGGATAGCCGGAATGCCGGAAATAATCAGATAGACGGAAATCAGCAGGACGCAGCCCACGGTAATCAGCCCCAGCACCAGGAAAATACCGTGAATCACCGCTTCCAGCAGCTGTTTTTTCTTTTTCATGCCGTGCTCCTTTCTGAACGGCCGGAAAAGGCGATCGGATCCGACCGCCTTCCCGGGATTCTGATTCTCAGTTGATGGGCACCGCACCGGCAGCCGTGATCAGCGGGGCAGCCTCAGAGGAGGTGGCGAAGTCGAAGAACTTCTGTGCGGTCTCGGAGAGGGTCACGCCTTCCTTGGTCACCAGCACGAAGGGGCGCTGCACCACATAACTGCCGTCCTTCACGGTTTCCTCGGTGGGGGCCACGCCGCCGACGGTCAGGGCCTTGACGGTGTCCTTGATGGCGGCCAGAGAGGCGTAGCCGATGGCATTGGGGTTCTGGGCCACGGTGGTAATCACGTCGCCGGTGGAGGTCAGCTCCTGACGGTACTTGCAGGCATCCTTGGTATCCGTGATGGTCTCAAAGCCGTCCCGGGTGCCGCTGCCGGCTTCCCGGCCGATGAGGACGATTTCCGCGTCGTTGCCGTTGACGTCCTTCCAGTTGGTGATTTCGCCGGTGTAGATCTTGGCGATGGTCTCCACGTCCAGATCGTTCACGGGGTTAGCCGGGTTGACGATGATGGCAATGCCGTCCAGCGCCAGGATGGTCTCCTTCAGGCCACTGCTCTTCTCGTCATCCTTCAGCGCCCGGCTGGAAATGCCGATGTCGCAGCGGCCTTCGGACACGGCCTGAATGCCGCTGCCGGAGCCGGTGGGATTATAGGTAAAGGTCGTGCCGCTGTTGTTCTTCATAAAGGCCTCGCCCAGCGCGCCGATGACCTTCTCCATGGAGGTGGAGCCGTCGGTGGAAACCGTGCCGCCCTTGGTGCCGCCGCAGCCGGCCATGGCGCCGACCACCAGCATCGCCGCAAGCAGAATGCTGATTAACTTTTTCATGGTAAAATCTCCTTTGATTTCTTTTTTGTTTGGATTTGGTTTACGCTTATCATGATACCGGCGAAATGTAAAATGGGAAAGTTTCCTTTTGTAAAATCCGTGTCAAATTGTAAAATACAAAAATCCGACTGGCCGAAAAAACGGTCAGTCGGAATGATTTTTGCAGGGCGGGACTTTCGTTACGGCTGCACCACCACCGGCAGTCTCGGCCCCATGCGGCTGAGCAGTTCATTGCTGATGCTGCCGGATTGGGCCGCCAGCTCCAGAAGGCCCTGCACAGTGCCGTCCTCTCCGTTTTTGCCGTGAAGCACCGGAAAGGCATTGCAACCATTCCGGGAAGTTTACAGAATCATTTTTTATGTAACCCTCGCTGCCATGACAGCACAAAGAAAGCCTCCCGCACAGGCGGGAGGCTTGAGGTTTCTTTCATTCATCGGAAGGCAAATACGCCTGCAAACAGGTGATCCAGTCCGCCAGCGCGTTCCGGTCCCAGCTGTGCAGTGCCCGGGCATACAGGCGGAAGGCCGCCGGGTCTTCCTTTTCCATGGTGCGAAGCGCCTTTTTCGGGCCGAAATAGGGCCGCCGGGTCACGTCGAAGTAAATCTCCAGGCTGTCGCACAGAAGCCAGTGCCAGCGGTAATCCCCCTCGGCATCCCCGCGGGCGGTACGCAGCAGCATTTTCCGGCACCAGTCCAGCTCCTGCCGCAACTCCTCCGGCGTTTTCCGGGGGCGGTTGTCGATGGCGTCCCGGACCCGGGTCTGAAGCGCCGCGGCAAGGCCGTTTTGGTCCACAAGGATCTTCCCGTCGAAAACCTGCACAAAATCCATGGGGTCAAACGGCTGCCGGAAGGTTTCCGGCGGGTAAAGAAAGACATCCAGCACGGTGTCGCCGATTTGCGACGCATCATGCCGCCGGGGACCGTCGGCAATCAGCAGCGCGTCAAAATCGCTGTGGGCATTCCGGCTGCCGTCGGCAAAGGAACCGTAGACAATCATTCCCTCGGGACGGTAGCGGCGGATCAGCGCCTCCGCCAGCGTTTCCAGCTGCTCCATGGCTCAGTTCTTCAGGCTCTGCAGCGGCGCCGGAATCCGGCCGCCCCGGGCGATGAATGCGGCGCTGGACTCCGGATGCACCGGCATCACCGGCGCGCTGCCCAGCAGGCCGCCCATTTCCACCCGGTCGCCCACCGTTTTGCCGGGGGCGGGAATAATCCGGACCGCCGTCGTCTTGGAATTCACCATGCCGATGGCCGCTTCGTCCGCGATGATGGCGCCGATGGTGGCGGCGTCCGTATCGCCGGGCACCGCAATCATGTCCAGGCCCACCGAGCAGACGCAGGTCATGGCTTCCAGCTTGGAAAGGGTCAGGGTGCCGCTTTCCGCCGCCGCAATCATGCCCTCGTCCTCGGACACCGGGATGAACGCGCCGGAAAGGCCGCCGACGTGGTTGCTGGCCATGACGCCGCCCTTCTTCACGGCGTCGTTGAGCAACGCCAGCGCCGCGGTGGTGCCGTGGGTGCCGCAGGTTTCCAGCCCCATCTCCTCCAGAATCCGGGCTACGCTGTCTCCGACGGCAGGCGTCGGCGCCAGGCTCAGGTCCACAATGCCGAAGGGCACATCCAGCCGCCGGGAGGCCTCCACGCCTACGATCTGGCCCATCCGGGTAATCCGGAAGGCGGTTTTCTTCACCGTCTCCGCCACCACGTCAAAGGGCTGACCCTTGACGCTCTGCAGCGCGTGATAAACAACGCCCGGGCCGGAAACGCCCACGTTCAGCACGCACTCCGGCTCGCCCACGCCGTGGAACGCGCCGGCCATGAAGGGGTTATCCTCCACCGCGTTGGCGAACACCACCAGCTTGGCGCAGCCCAGCCCGTCATGATCCGCCGTCCGCAGCGCCGTCTGCTTGACGATCCGGCCCATTTCCGCCACGGCGTCCATGTTGATGCCCGCCTTGGTGGAGCCCACGTTGACGCTGGCGCACACCCGTTCGGTGACGGCCATAGCCTCCGGAATGGAGCGCATCAGCTTCCAGTCCGCCTCGGTGCAGCCCTTCTGCACCAAGGCGGAAAAGCCGCCGATGAAGTTCACACCGCAGGTTTTCGCCGCCCGATCCAGCGTCCGGGCAATTTCCACATAGGAATCGGTCTGACAGGCCGCCGCCACCAGCGCAATGGGCGTGACGGAAATCCGCTTGTTGACGATGGGAATGCCGAATTCCAGCTCGATGGCCTCGCCCACCTTCACCAGATCTCTGGCCTTCGTGGTAATCTTGTCGTAAATTTTCTCGCAGCACCGGTTCAGGTCCGGATCCGCGCAGTCCAGCAGGCTGATGCCCATGGTAATGGTGCGGATATCCAGATGGCGCTTGTCGATCATGTCGATGGTCTGAAGAATGTCGTTCTGATTGATCATGGCCCGACCTCAAACCCGATGCATGGCTTCAAAAATGTCTTCCCGCTGAACCCGGATCGACAGGTTCTGCGCCCGGCCCCGCTCCTCCATGGTGCGGCAAAACTCCGCCAGCGGGACGGTGCAGCCGGACACGTCCACCACCATCATCATGGTAAAATAGCCCTGCAGGACGGTCTGGCTGATGTCCAGCACATTGATCTGATACGACGCCAGCTCATTGCAGACCCCGGCGATAATTCCCACGCGGTCCTTGCCGCAGACGGTAATAATGGCTTTCATCGGCGCACCTCACACGTCATAATCGGCGCTGACCCGGGTATCGAGGTCATTCCAGAAATGCTCCTTGGCGGCAAGATGGAGCGGATGCACCGTGTAGGCCGCCAGTGCCTCCCGGCTGTCAAACTCGGAATACAGCGCATAATCCATGCCGCCCTGATAGCAGGCCCGGATTTCCAGATGGCGCAGGCCGGGAATCTGTCCCACCAGCGGCTCCAGAACGGAGGCGATTTTGGCAACGGCGGCGGTCTTGTCCACGCCGTCCTTCAGCGTATAAAACACGATATGCTTGACCATGGTAACAATCTCCTTTATGAAAATAAGACCGGAGCCGGCAATTGCTGGCCCCGGTCTGCGGTTGCTTTGTTATTCGGCGTCGGCCGGAGCATCCTCCAGCAGCGCACGGATGGACAGGGAAATCCGCTTGTTCTCCGCATCGATGTCGGTGATCTTCACCTGAACCTCCTGGCCCTCGCTCAGGACGTCCTCGGGCTTGCCGATCCGACGGTCGGCGATCTGGGAAATGTGAATCAGGCCGTCCACGCCGGGCACGACCTCGGCAAAGGCGCCGAAGGTCATCAGC
>CAJLCS010000071.1 GCA_905205195.1 uncultured Eubacteriales bacterium | reverse complement strand
GCATATTGATGGCGAAGGTGGTTTGCAGCTGGGTCTGTGCAAACAGGCGGTTGAGCACCACCTGGGCGTTGGCGTCCTTTTTCAGCTCGATGACAATCCGCATACCGGTCCGGTCGGACTCGTCCCGGATGTCGGAGATGCCGTCGAGCCGCTTGTCGTTGACCTGATCGGCCATATTCTTGATGAGCATCCGCTTGTTGACCTGATAGGGGATCTCCGTCACGATGATCCGGGTCCGGTCCTTGCCGAATTCCTCGAAATGGGTTCTGGCCCGGAGGGTCAGCCGGCCCTTGCCGGTGGCGTAGGCCGCCCGGATGCCGGCCCGGCCCAGAATAATGGCTTTCGTGGGGAAATCCGGGCCCTGAATATGCTCCATCAGGTCCGCCAGCGTGGCCTCCGGGTCGTCCAGCACGCAGATGCAGGCGTTGATGACCTCGGTGAGGTTATGGGGCGGGATGTTGGTGGCCATACCCACGGCGATGCCGCTGGAGCCGTTGACCAGCAGGTTCGGGAACCGGCTGGGCAGCACCCGGGGCTCTTTGCGGGTTTCGTCGAAGTTGGGGTCCCAGTCCACGGTTTCCTTTTCGATGTCCCGGAGCATTTCGTTGGAGATTTTGCTCAGCCGGGCCTCGGTGTAACGGTAAGCCGCAGGGGGATCGCCGTCCACGGAGCCGAAGTTGCCGTGGCCGTCCACCAGCATATAGCGCATGGAGAAGTCCTGCGCCAGCCGGACCAGCGCATCGTAAACCGACGCGTCGCCGTGGGGGTGGTACCGGCCCAGCACGTCACCCACGCAGGTGGCCGATTTCCGGAAGGGCCGGTCGGAGGTCAGGTTATCCTCGTACATGGCGTACAGGATCCGCCGGTGGACCGGCTTCAGGCCGTCCCGCACGTCGGGCAGCGCCCGGCCCACGATGACGGACATGGCATACTCAATGTAGCTGGTTTTCATTTCATGGACCAGCTCCGACTGAATGATCGCCTGATCCGGATACATGATGTCCTCCGGCTTATAGTCTTTCTTATGTTGTGCCAAAAGAATGTCCTCCTTTTGTAATGCCGTTTTGCGGGGGATGGTATTCGTTTTCTTTTACATTTGGACGGCACTGCTTGTCGTCAGAACGAATCAGCCATCAATAATCCAGATTTTGCGCAAATTTGGCGTTTGTCTCGATATAATCCCGCCGGGGCTCCACCTTTTCGCCCATCAGCAGCGTAAAAATCTCGTCCGCCCGGACCGCGTCGTCCATGGTGATCCGCTTCAGCGTCCGCTTTTCCGGATCCATGGTGGTCTCCCACAGCTCGTGGGGGTCCATTTCGCCCAGACCTTTGTTCCGGTTGATATCCACCTTGGCGTTGGGATTGTCCCGGCGCATTTCCGCAGAAATGGCGTCCCGCTCCGGGTCGGAGAAGGCGTAACGGGTGGTCTTGCCCCGGACCAGCTTGTAAAGCGGCGGCATGGCCGCGTAGACGTAGCCGTTTTCCAGCAGCGGCCGCATGAACCGGAAGAAGAACGTCAGCAGCAGCGTCCGGATATGGGAGCCGTCCACATCGGCATCGGCCATGATGACCACCTTGTGGTAGCGCAGCTTGGAAAGGTCGAATTCGTCGCCGATTCCGGCGCCCAGGGCGGTAATCACCGGCTGAAGCTTGTCGTTGCCGATGACCTTGTCCTCCCGGGCCTTTTCCACGTTGAGCATTTTGCCCCAGAGGGGCAGAATGGCCTGAAAACGGGAGTCCCGCCCTTGCGTGGCGGAGCCGCCGGCGGAGTCGCCCTCGACGATGTAAAGCTCGGTCAGCGCCGGGTCGGACTCGTTGCAGTCCCGAAGCTTGTCCGGCATGGCCGCGCCGCCCAGCGCGGTTTTCCGGCGGATGGAATCCCGGGCTTTCCGGGCGGCCTCTCTGGCCCGGTTGGCCGTCATGGCCTTGTCCAGAATGATTTTCGCCGTCTGGGGATGCTCCTCGAAGTACACCGTCAGCTGATCGTTGACGATGCCGTCCACCAGCGTCCGGATGTAGGCGTTGCCCAGCTTGGCCTTGGTCTGGCCCTCGAACTGGGCGTCGGTGAGCTTGACGGAAATAATGGCCGTAATGCCCTCCCGGCAATCCTCGCCGGAGACCTTGTCGTCGCCCTTGATGATGCCGTTTTTCACGCCGTAGGCGTTGAGCACCCGGGTCAGCGCCGTTTTGAAGCCCGTTTCGTGCATACCACCCTCCGGCGTATGAACATCGTTGGCAAACGACAGCAGAAATTCGTTGTAGCCGTCGTTGTACTGCACGGCGATTTCCGCCGACGCGTCGCCCTTGGTGCCGTGCATATAAATCACGTCGTCGTGAATGGGGGTCTTGTTCCGGTTGCACCAGGCGGCGAACTCCCGGATGCCGCCCTCGTAGCACATAGTATCCGTCACCGGCTCCGGACCCCGGTTGTCGTTGATGGTAATCCGCAGTCCGGCGTTCAGGAACGCCTCCTCCCGCATCCGGGTATGAAGCGTTTCGTAGTCATAAACCAGCGAATCGAACATTTCGGGGTCGGGCTGGAATGTGACCTCGGTGCCGGTTCGGTCGGTTTTGCCCACAACGGTCATTTCCTCGGTGATGGCGCCCCGGGCGAACTTCATTTCGTAGATGTTCCCGTTTTTGAACACCCGGACCCGGAGCCACTGGGACAGGGCGTTGACCACCGATGCGCCCACACCGTGGAGACCGCCGGAGACCTTATAGCCGCCGCCGCCGAATTTGCCGCCGGCGTGCAGCACCGTGTACACCACCTCCAGCGCCGGCCGGCCGGTCTGGGGCTGAATGTCCACGGGGATGCCCCGGCCGTCGTCGGTGACGGTGACGGAGTCGCCGGGGTTGATGGTCACCACGATGTGCTTGCAGTAGCCCGCCAGCGCCTCGTCAATGGCGTTGTCCACGATTTCATAGACAAGATGATGCAGACCGGAACTGGACGTGGAACCGATATACATACCCGGCCGTTTCCGCACGGCCTCCAGGCCTTCCAGAACCTGAATCTGCTCGGCGCCGTATTCTTGCACGACCTTTGTTTCGTCAGACATGAATTGTTCTCCTTACATGGTAAAATCAATCAAGAAACTCCGTCACCGGCCGGAGCCCCGGCCGAAATGCGGATGGTTTGTCCCAATTTCGTGAGCCGGCCCGGCTCGCAGCAGGTGATGAACACCTGCCCGGAGACGATCCGGTTCAGCACAAAATCCTGCCGCCCCGGGTCCAACTCGGACAGCACGTCGTCCAGCAGCAGCACCGGCTCCTCGCCGCTTTCCCGGCCCATCAGTTCCCGCTGGGCCAGCTTCAGGCTGATGGCCGCCGTCCGGGTCTGGCCCTGGGAGCCGTAGGATTTCAGGCTGATGCCGGACAGGGCCACGTCGAAGTCGTCCCGGTGAGGGCCGGTGAGGCACTGGGCCGCTTCCAGCTCCGCCCGGGCGTGGGCTTGCAGATGGTCCTGCAGCTGCCCCGCCAGCACCGCCGCCGGTGCGAAGGGGTCCGTCACCGTGGAAACCGTCCGGTAGGTCAGGGTAAAGTCCTCGGCGCCGCCGGAAAACTGCCGGTGGTAGGCCGCCGCCGCCTTGCCCAGACTGTCATAGAACCGGGCGCGGTAGGAAATCAGCAGCGCCCCCACCTGACACAGCCGGGCGTTGTACTCCGGCAGAATGTCCAGCACGGCGGGATGCTCAAACCGGTCCTTGAGAATCCGGCTTTTCCGCTCCAAAATCCGGCCGTATTCCATCAGCGCCGCGTCGTAATTGGGCCGCAGCTGGCACAGTGCGCTGTCCCCCAGCCGCCGCCGGGCCGACGCCCCGGCCTTCAGGACCATCAGATCCTCCGGGCAGAACAGCACCGTGGGCAGCACCCCGGCCATTTCCGCCGCGGTTTTCTTCCGGGCGCCGTTGCGGAACATCTGCCGGGCCTTCTTGCCCGGAAACAGCAGCCACCGCAGGCTCTGGCTCCGCTCCTGGGCGAAGGCGGTGCCCTCCAGCTCCGCGAAGTCCGCGCCGAAACGGATCATTTCGCCGGTTTTCTGGGCGCGGAAGCTTTTGCCGGAGCCGAGGTAAGCCACGGCCTCCAGCAGGTTGGTTTTTCCCTGGGCGTTGTCGCCCACGATCAGGTTGACGCCGGGGTCGAAGTCCAGCGAGGCTTCCCGGTAGTTCCGGAAGTCCCGGAGGGTGAGCCGGTCAAGCCTCATCGCTGCGGATCCGGTAGGTCCGGCCGTCGAAGGCGAAGCTGTCGCCGGGGCGGAGCTTTTTGCCCCGCATGGTGCAGGTTTCGCCGTTGACGGTGACGCGGCCGTCCTGAATTTCCAGCTTGGCGGTGCCGCCGCTGGGCAGGGCGTTGGCCAGCTTCAGGGCCGACTCCAGCTTGATGAATTCGGTGGAAATGGTCACCGGTGTTTCCGGGGATTCTACCTTTTTTACCGTTACTTTCATAGGAATTCCTCTGCTATTCGTTACTTTTTTGGAACATTATCGTTATCTTTTTACATTTGGACGATGACGCGTCCATCGTCGCCGGAGGCACCTATCGATGACAGAAGCACCGATTTCAGACTTAAAACCCAACAAAAAATTTATTTAATCCGCACCGGCAGAATCATATAGGCAAAATCGTATTTGTCATCCACCGGCGTCATCACGATGGGGCTGAGCCCGTTGGTCAGCTCCAGCGTGACCTCCTCGCTGGGCACCACCCGCAGCGCATCGGCCAGATACCGGACGTTGAAGCCGATTTCCAGCTCCTTGCCGTCCCCCGCCAGGGCGCAGCGGTCCTCCGCCGCGCCGATGGTGGTGTTGGTCCGCATCAGCAGCACCTGATCGGAGAACACGCACCGCACCGGGCTTTTGTATTTTTCGGATACAATCAGGCCGACGCGGTCCACGGAGGAGGACAAATCTCCAACATTTGCCACCATTTTAATGGGGCAGTCCGTGGGCACCACCCGCCGCCAGTCCAGAAAATCGCCTTCCAGCAGCCGGCACACCAGCGTGGCGCTGCCGATCTGGAAGAGAATGTGCTTGCTGCCCAGCATAAACGAGGCGCTGTCGTCCGTATCCTGCAGAATCTTCTCCACTTCCTTCAGACCCGCCGCCGGTACCACGAAGGACAGCTCCCGGCCAATCGGCTCCTCCGGATGGAAGGTCCGCCGGGCCAGACGGAAGCCGTCCACGGCGATGGCGGAAATCCGGTCCTGCTCCACCTCGAACTTGACGCCGGTGTGAATGGGCCGGGCCTGATTTTCCGACACGGCAAAAATCGTGCTGGAAATCATGTTTTTCAGGGCGTTCTGGGGGATCCGGATGGATTTTCCCGTGTTGACGTCCGGCAGGTCGGGGTAATCGTCGGCAGACTCGGCGGAAATGGTGAACGATGCATAACCGGCCCGGATGGACACCTTGAAGCTCTCGTCCACCACCACGGTCACCGGTCCCTCCGGCAGGCGGCGGACGATGTCGCCGAAGAGCCTGGCCGGCAGAATGCACTCGCCGGGGTCGGACACGTCGGCGGGGATCAGGTAGCTGATGGCCGTCTCCATGTTATAGCCGGTGAGGCACAGGCCGTCTCCGGCCCGGCAGAGAATGCCTTCGATGGCGGAAAGGCTGCTCTTCTGTGCGACGGTACGGCCCGCGATATTCAGGCCGCCGACCAGCATACTTTTTTCACAGGTAAAGCGCATATTCATTCTCCTTGTCTTTCAAAATGAAGAATTTTTATTTCTATAAATAAGTAAGGCAGTAATAATAGCATTAGTACGGATTTATGTGGAGAACCGGAATTTCTTTTAGAGCCGCAACGGCTTTTTTTCCACAGGGGCAGTGGGAAGAATTCCTCTGTTTTCCACAGCCCGCCGGGGGCGGATTTTCCCGGGAAATACTCCACAGGATTTCTTTCCACATTCCACAGCCTCTGTGGAAAGAAAAAACGTAAAAAAGATGCTGCATTTTGACGAAACTGCTTGTCGTCGCTGCCATGTGCCTCCGGCGGGGGTATTTCTTATATTGACAAGAAATACAAGAAAGAAGCAACCAGAGGGGGATTGCGTTGTCGCGTTCCCGCGCGCCAAAGCCATAGCCCCCTCTGGATACCCCTCGGCACGCGCTCCTGCCTGCTTGTACAGTGTTTCGGTGTGGTGGCGAACATTTTGCGTTTACGTCGTTTTGGAGCGGCGGCAATGGAGCACCCCTTGGCTCCCTCTTTGGGGGAGCTGTCACCGAAGGTGACGGAGAGGGCATTACTTTACCCTCTCCGTCCACGCTTACGCGCGGCCACCTCTCCCAGAGGGAGAGGCAAGAGGGTACGGTGCGTCATGGCCGCCGCGCTTCGCGCGTAGGCCATGAGGGGTGGATTTTTGGGAAGTCCCGGCCTTTTTTCGTCACCCGTAGGCAAAAGCGAACCGGGCAAACCTCCGGGGACGATTGTTTCCGTCAGCCCGGTGCGGCATCGGCTCCGCGCCCTGCGCGGGCGGTCAGAGACAGCTGTTGATGTTGGCGGTGATGTCGCGGATGTTGTTCTGCAGATTGGCGTCGCCGTTTTTCAGCGCCATTTCCACCTTCCGGATGGCGTAAAGCACCGTGGAGTGGTCCTTGGAGAATTCCTTGCCGATGTCCGGCAGACTCAGATTCGTCAGCTTCCGGATCAGATAAATGGCCACCTGCCGGGCCTCTGCCGTACCCTTGTTTTTCAGGGTACCCCGCAGCACCGATTCGTCGATGGAGTAGAATTTGCACACCTGACTGATAATCAGGCTGGGGGTCGGCACCGCGTTGCCGTCGGACTTGAACATATCGTTGATGGCCCGGGAGATGTTGGGCAGGTCCAGCGGCATATCGTTCAGATCCCGGTAGGCCAGAATCTTCTTCACCGTGCCCTCAATCTGCCGGACATTGTTGGTGACGTTGATGGCGATGTAGTTGCACACGTCGTCGTCCAGCTGCAGACCAAGAGATTTGGCCTTGTTTTTCAGAATGGCCATCCGGGTCTCGTAGTCCGGCGGCTGGATGTCGGCAAGCAACCCCCATTCAAAACGGGTCTTCAGCCGGTCCTCCAGCGTCAGCATATCGCTGGGCTTCCGGTCGGAGGTCATAACGATCTGCTTGTGCTCCTCGTAGAGCTTGTTGAAGGTATGGAAGAATTCCTCCTGGGTGGATTCCTTGCCGGCGATGAACTGAATGTCATCAATCAGAAACAGGTCTGCTTCCCGGTATTTGTTCCGGAATTCGATATTTTTACCACTTTGAATGGCGGCAATCAGCTCGTTGGTGAACTGGTCTCCCTTGATGTAGACGATGTTGGCCGTGGGATTGATTTTCCGGATGCCGTTGGCGATGGCGTACAGCAGATGGGTCTTGCCCACACCGGCGGGACCGTAGATGAACAGGGGGTTATACACCTGCCCGGGGTTGTTGGTGACGGCAATGGCGGCGCCGTGGGCGAACCGGTTGGAGGGACCGACAACGAAATTGTCGAAGTTGAACTGCGGGTTGAAGTCCATGGCAGTGTTCTGCTTACCCTTGGACCGGTAGGCGCTCAGTTCCTCGTCTCCGAAGACCACCAGCTTGGCGTCGGAGTTGAAAATTTCCTTCAGGGCATCCTGAATATAGTCGGTGCAGCGGCTGCGGATGATTTCCCGCCGGAAATCGGAGGGGGAATAGATAATCAGACTGTCTTCATTGAGCTCCACCACCTCGGCGTCGTCAAACCAGGTCGATACCGTGATGGGGGTTAACCGTTCTTCCAGATAGATTAAAACCTTTGCCCAGACATAGGCGGATGAATACATAGCGCGGCTCCTTTCCTCTTTTTTGACCGTGCAATTCCGGAAAAACGCGGAAAATGCAGCTAATTTCTCACCCTAAATTTTAACACATTTCCGCCTGAATTACAAGCCTTTTTTGCGCTCACAGGGCGCCTGCGGCCTGCTGGCGGCTTTTTTCTTCCTTTGGCAAGGGGGTAGGGGGAAAAAGCTCCGGTCAACCTAAGCGCAAAGAGGCCCTAAAGTTGCATGCGGGCGTGCAACCGGCCCCCAAAATTTCCCGTCCCGGCGGCAAAAACCGCCCGCCGGGAAAAGCGGACGGTTCCCCCGGCGGACTTCGTACGAATCGGTTGCAATTTTCATCCGATGCGGATATAATAAAACCCAATCAGAAGCGGCCCGCAGTGTGCTGACCAGACTTTGCACCCTGTTCGGGCTGCTGGACACCGCGGCGTCGGATATCTGCGGCGCCATGTCGGCGGAAACCTCCGATTCTGAGGATGCGGTCATGATCGAAACGGCAGTCCGCGCCGGTGCGGACTGTATCGTCACGCGCAATACGAAGGATTACGGCAAATCGCCGAACCGATACACCGGCGCAATTTGCGGCGCTGCTGACCAGCGAAGCGGAGATGCCGGAGTCAATCTGACGGGAAGGGAAAACGCAAATGGAAATCATACGCTATACCAAAGACCGGATTCCCGACGTGCTGCGTTTTGAGCATGACCTGCGGGCCGAGGAAAATTTCTGGGGCTGGGAGATTAACGATGCCTATGTTGCAAGCGTCACCGCGAGCTTTGTCAACCCGGCCTTTGCCAATTGCCTGTCCCTGCTTGCCTACGCGGAGGGCCGGGTGGTGGGCCGGATCGATGCCACGCTTCTTTGCAGCCATTTTGACGGTTCCGTCAAGGCTTATCTGGACTGGATCTGCGTCCTCAAAAGCTGCCGCCATCGGGGCACGGCCCAGGCTCTCATGCAGGCGCTGCGGAAAGCCCTCCGGGAGCGTGGCGTCGATACGTTGATCGGCCTGATCGCCTCCAACGAGGAGGCCCAGCACTTCTACCGCAGCCTGCCGGACGCGGAAATCCACGACGAGGGCATCTGGATTACTCCGTAATAACATCGTATCACCCTTGCCTCTCCCTCTGGGAGAGGTGGCCGCGCGGAGCGCGGACGGAGAGGACAAACGTACCGGAGAAAGACCCTCTCAGTCACCTTCGGCGCCAGCTCCCCCAGAGGGGGAGCCAAGGCGGCGTGCAGCGCAGCGATCACGCCGCCCGTCACACGAAAACGGAAGAAAAG
>CAJLCS010000070.1 GCA_905205195.1 uncultured Eubacteriales bacterium | reverse complement strand
CAGTGGGCGGCAAGCGCCTCGTTGGTCAGGGTAGGATCGGCATAGTGCTGCTCCAGCTCCTCCAGCGCCCGCCGCAGAACCGGGTTGGAGGTCTCGCTTTCCGCCGCCGCGCCGCCGAGAATGCCGTAAACCAGACTCATGCAGCGGGCCTGGTTGCCACGGAGCAGATACAACTCCCGCAAGCGCTCGTAATCCCGCAGATAGGTCTCCGGGTGGTGCAGTGGGAAGGCCGTCGGCGCTTCCAGCGTGAAATTTCCGGCGCAGCGGACGTTGATCACCGGGAAAAGGCCGTCCTCGTCGCCGTGAATGGCGTAGCTTTTCCCCTGGGGAAGCAGCAGAAGATGATTCCGGTCGGACACCACGGCGTTTCCGTTTTGATAATAAGTAATTTGGCCGCCGTAGCAGAGGGAAATCCCAAAGCTGCGGCGATTTTGCACGGTTTCCGCCCGGCCTTTGGGAGAATTGACGGTAAAAACGCCGACAATCTTCGTAATGACCATGGAATTCAACAAAGCCCTCACCTCACTGCCATTATAACGGTCAGGCGTGAAAAAGCAAGGGCGATGCCGCAAAAAAGATCGGAAATGTTAAACGGTAATTGGTTTTCCCATTGCGCGCCGGGCCGGAAATCGCTATCATAAAGAAAAAAGGAGGTTTTCACTATGAGATTTGAAAACAAAACCGCACTGATTACCGGCGCATCCTCCGGCATGGGCCTGCTCACCAGCCGGTGCATTGCCGCAGAGGGCGGCTGCGTCCTGATGGCGGACATCAACCCCGAAACGCTGGCCCGGGCGGTGGCCGAGGTCAACGCCGTCCGGCCCGGCAGCGCGGAGGGGGCCGTCTGCGACGTGCGGGATTACGCCCAGGTCTGTGCGGCCCGGGACAAGGCCGTGGAGCGCTTCGGCAGCATCGACATTCTGGTGACCTATGCCGGCGGCGCGGAAACCCGGATCTGGCAGACCGGCGCCGCCGAGTTCCCGGACATTCCCATCGATGTTTACGACTGGGGCATGGACGTGAACCTGAAGGGCCAGTTCTACTTTGACCACGCCGTGGCCAAGCAGATGCGCGCCCAGAAAAGCGGCGTCATCGTGAACATCGGCTCCATCACCGGCGAAGAGGGAAGCCCCAATGCGGTGGCCTATTCCGTCTCCAAGAGCGCGGCTATGAACGGTCTTGTCAAGTCCGTCGCCCAGTATGGCGGGCAGTACGGTTTCCGCTGCTGCTGCGTGGCACCGGGGCCGGTGCTGACCCGGGCGGCCATGTCGGGCATGAAGACGCTGGAGGGCCGGGCGGCAGAGCCGCAGGAAATCGTGGACATGGTGCTGTATCTGGCATCGGATCAGGGCGCCTTTGTCACCGGAACCACGTTCCTGATTGACGGTGGGCGCAATGTCTTGTTCAACCGGTGATGAGAAAGGAGCCGCGATGAAACCGACATTTCTGACCTATGAAAAGCCGCTGCTGGTGGTGCTGTTTACGGCGGAGACCCCGGAAGCGGCCGTGGAGACGGTCCGGCGGGGGCTGGACGGCGGCGCGGAGGGCTTCTGCTTCCAGACCTGCCGCCTGCTGCCCCAGTACCGTAACCCCGAAACCTACCGCCGCATTTTCGATTCCATGGACGGCAAGCCCATTTATGTGACCAATTACCGGCAGGGCGCCAATGAAAAGGCCTCCGATGAGGAAATTGCCGAGGGACTTCTGACGCTGGCCCACAGCGGCGCCACGCTGTGCGACGTGATGGGCGACTTCTACGACCGGCAGCCCGGCGAAATGACGAAAAATCCCGTGGCTGTCGAGAAGCAGAAGGCCCTCATCGACCGGCTCCACGAGGCCGGTGTGGAGGTGCTGATGTCGTCCCATGTGTTCAAATTCACTCCGGCGGAGCAGGTGGTGGAAATCGCTCTGGCCCAGCAGGCCCGGGGCGCGGACATCGTCAAAATCGTCACCGGTGCAGACACCATGGAGCAGCAGCTGGAGAATCTGCGGATCACCAATCTGCTGAAGCAGGAGCTGAAGGTGCCGTTTCTGTTCCTGTCCGGCGGGGAGTGCAAGCTCCACCGGCGGATCGGCGCCATGCTGGGATGCTGTATGTATCTGTGCAGCGTGGATGACAACAAGAAAAACCCGCCGATTCAGCCCCAGCTCTGGAAGGCAAAGGCCGTGCGGGACAGCTATGACTGGTAAGGAGGAAAAATCGTGAAATTTACGGGGAAAACGGTATTGGTCACCGGCGCAGGAGCCGGAATCGGCCGGGAAACGGCACTTTCCTTTGCACGGGAAGGGGCCAATGTGGTGCTGTGCGAGTCGCAGCCGGAGTCGCTGGCCCGGACCGAGGCGGAATGCCGGGCCGTCGGGGCCGAAACGGCTGCTTTTGTCTGTGACGTGTCCGACGAGGCCCGGGTCCGGGCGGTCTGCGCCGAAGCGGAGCGGAAATTCGGCGGTGTGGACATTCTGGTAAACAACGCCGGTGTCTGGCGGCAGTTTTACAAGCCGTTTCCGGAAACCACCCCGGCGGACTGGAAGATTCAGATGGATGTGAACATCACCGGCACGCTGCTGTTCTGCCACGCGCTGCTGCCGGGCATGATGGCCCGGGGCTGGGGGCGGATTATCAACCTCGGCTCCGTGGCCGGTGCCTACGGCAACGCCCATATGGCGGTATATTCCATGACCAAGGGTGCCATTGCGTCGTTTACCATGGCGCTGGCCAAGGACGTGGCCGCCAACGGCGTGACGGTCAACGCCGTGCTGCCCGGCAACATCAAATCCCGGGACACGGACAGCGACGAGGATTGCGGCCTTTCCTATGTGCCCCGCCGGGGCACCTCGGCGGACTGCGCCGCGCTGATTCTGTTTCTGGCCGGGGAGGAGGCCGGGTTTATTTCCGGCCAGAACTATCAGGTGGACGGCTGCCGGAAAAAGCTCTAAAGGGCGGCGTTTTTCCGGATGTCGGTGGGACTGCTGCCGGTATGGCGGCGCAGGATCTTGCGGAAATAGGAAGAGGAGCTGAAATGCAGGATCCGGCTGATTTCCTCCACGCTGAGGGTAGTGGTCATCAGAAGCTCGGCGGCTTTTTCGCAGAGAATCTGCTGGCGCAGTTCGTTGGGCGTTCCTTCTCCCAGGCGGCTGAAGGCCGCATAAAGTCCGGAGGCGCTGACGCCGCAGGCCCGGGCGGCCTGCTCCACACCGGCGTCCGGCGACTGGCGGAAAAAGGCCCGGGTGGCCTCCGCCAGCGCCCGATCCGGATCCGGCTGCTCCGGCGCCATGGTCGGAAGCAGCCGGTCCAACAGCAGGTACAGTAGTCCCACGGAGCCGCAGGTGATCCGCTTATCGGCGGCCAACCGGTCGATCAGCGCGTCGATTTCCGCGTCCCGGCGGAGCAATTGGAGCCGGTAGCGCCGGAGATCCGACACAGGAAATTGCCGGAAGCCGTAGGAATCAAAGCGAATCAGCGGGTCCCCCTCCCAGAAGGACTGATAAATGCAGCCCCGGGGAATATAAAACAGGTCGCCTGCGGTGACCGAAACGGTTTCCCGGTCGGTGACCAGTCTGGCCCGACCGTCACGCAGCAGACCAATATAATGCACCACCGAACCCCGGCGGTTATCCGTATAATGACGACGGTCCATGCGAAATTCGTAGAAGCCAAAAGGTGCCGGTTCCATGACGATCATCCCTTCGTTAGAGAATTTTACCTTATTTCTTATAGAATAGCATATTTCCCCGGTGAACGCAACGGGCTATGATAAAGGCAGGAGGTGACCTGTAATGAAACAGCAGGCAATTGTCTTTACCGCCCCCGGACGGGCGGAGCTGGTGGAAAAACCCATTCCCGTGCCTTGCCCCGGGCAGGTGGTGGTGCAGACGGCAATTTCCACCATCAGCAGCGGCACGGAGCGGGCCAATCTGGTGGGCGAGGTGAACGTGGGGATTTACAGCTACGATACCGTGGCCGTCTTTCCCCGGCAGAGCGGCTACAGCTCTTCCGGCATCGTGACGGCTGTCGGGCCGGGGGTAACCTCGGTGCAGGTCGGGGACCGGGTGGCCATGTCCTGGTCGCTGCATCAGCAGTTCAACCGGCTGCCGGAGGGCCAGGTCTATCGGCTGGCCCCGGAGGTCGGCATCGGCGAGGCGGCGCTGTGGCATATTGCCACATTCCCGCTGGCGGCCATCCGGAAATGCCGTCTGGAAATGGGCGAGTCGGCGCTGGTCATGGGCCAGGGCGTTCTTGGCATGATGGCGGTGAAGCTGCTGCGGGCGGCGGGGGCGGTTCCCGTTGCGGCGGCGGACCCGGTGCCGGAAAAGCGTGCCCAGGCCCTGCGTCTGGGCGCGGACGGTGCCTTTGATCCCTTCGCGCCGGATTTTGCCGAGCAGGTGAAGGCGCTGACCGGCGGCGTCCGGGTGGCCATTGAGGTCACCGGCGTGGGCGCCGGGCTGGACGGGGCACTGGACTGCATGGCGCCCATGGGCAGGGTGGCGCTGCTGGGCTGCACTCGCCATTCGGACTTTTCCATCGACTATTACCACAAGGTCCACGGCCCCGGCATTTCCCTGATCGGCGCCCACACCATGGCCCGGCCCGGGACGGACTCGTCTTCGGGACTCTGGACCACCCGGGACGACGTGGGAGCCATCGCAGCCCTGGTGGCCGGGGGACGGCTGGAATTCGGGTCCATGGTGCAGGAAGTCCACAGCCCCGCGGAGGCACCGCAGGTATACGGTCGCCTGGCGGCGGGAAATGCGTTTCCGCTGATTCAATTTGATTGGAGTAGGTTGTCATGAAAAAAGTAAAAATTGCCCAGATCGGTCTGGGCCACGACCATGCTTCCGCGATTTTCGGCAGCCTTCGCAAGCTGACGGACTACTTTGACTTTGTTGGCTATGCCGTGCCGCCGGAGGAAAAGGGCCGGTTTACCGTGAACGCCGGCAACATTCCGGAGCGGACGGTGGAGGACATTCTGGCGGATCCCACTATCACCGCCGTGGCCGTCGAGACGGAGGAGGTCAACCTGACCAACTACGCCCGGATGGCGGCGGACGCCGGGAAGCACATCCACATGGACAAGCCCGGCGGACTGTCGCTGCCGGACTTTGAGAAGCTGGTCCGGACGGTGAAGGAAAAGCACCTGGTGTTCCATCTGGGCTATATGTACCGCTACAATCCCGCCATTCTGGAGCTGCTGGACCGGGTCCGGGCGGGGGAACTGGGCGAAATCTACAGCGTGGAGGCCCATATGGACTGCCGCCACACACCTGAAAAGCGCCAGTGGCTGGAAACCTTCCCCGGCGGCATGATGTTCTTCCTCGGCTGCCATCTGGTGGATCTTCTGCTGCTGTTCCGGGGCCAGCCGGAGCGGATTGTCCCCTTTCACCGCTCCACCGGGCTGGACGGCGTGACGGCGGAGGACTACGGCATGGTGGTCTTTGAGTATCCCAACGGCGTCTCCTTCGCCAAGACCTGCGCCGAGGAAATGGGCGGCTTTGAGCGACGGCAGCTGGTGGTCTGCGGCTCCAAGGGGACCGTGGAGCTGCGGCCGCTGGAAATGTTCGGCCATTTTGATGGGCAGTACACCGGCGTCCGGGTGTCCACCAGCGCGGACTGGTTTGACGCCGGCTACCGGACGGCCACCCGGCCGCTGGACCGGTACGATCCCATGATGGAGGGCTTTTACCGGATGGTCATCGGCGAAAAGGAGAATCCCTTTACACCGGATTACGAGCTGGAAGTTTATAAAACGGTATTAAAAAGCTGCGGAGTGAATATCGAATGAAGAAAAAAGTACTTGTATTAGGCGGAACCGGCGCCATGGGCGTGTACACGGTGCCAGAGCTGCTGGTGATGGGTTATCAGGTGGACGTGGTGTCCATGGATGACTGGAAAATGGCCAACTGCAATGTCCGCTACCTGAAGGCCGACGGATTCGACGACGAATTCCTCAAATCGCTGCTGGAAGAAAATCACTACGACGCCGTCATCGACTATCTGATCTACCGGACGGATGCCTTTGCCCGGCGGGTGGAGATGCTGCTGACCCACACGACCCACTATATTTTCCTGTCCACCTACCGGATTTATTCCGGCGACGAGGTGCCCACCCGGGAAACGTCGCCCCGGCTGCTGGAATCCCGGGCGGCGGATACGGCGTATCAGCGCCACGATATTGACGAATATTCCCTGTACAAGGCCCGGCAGGAGGATGTGCTGCACGCCAGCCCCTATCACAACTGGACCATTGTCCGCCCGGCCATTACCTTCTCCAAGCTCCGCTATCAGCTGGTGACGCTGGAGGCCTATGTGGTGATTCGCCGGGCCATGGAGGGCAAGACCGTGCTGCTGCCGGAGGCGGCCATGGACGTGCAGGCCACCATGAGCTGGGCCGGTGACGTGGGCAAGCTGTTTGCCCGGCTGGTGCTGAATCCCAAGGCCTACGGCGAGGTGTTCTCCATCTGCACGTCGGAGCATCATACCTGGCGGGAAATCGCGGAATACTACCGGGAAATCATCGGCCTGCGCTATGAGGTCATCGATACGGAGGAATTCTTGCAGGTCTGGGCCAATAACAGCTGCTTTGCCCGGTATCAGCTGTTTTTCGACCGGTGCCTGGAGCGGGTGATGGACAATTCCAAGATTCTGGAAGTCACCGGCATGAAGCAGTCGGATCTGACGCCCATCAAGGATGCCCTGACCCGGGAGCTTGCCAATCTTCCGGCGGATCATGTGTGGCCCGCCTGCGATACCAACGACCGGATGGACGCCTGGCTGGCGGCCCATGGGAGGACCTAAAGGATGAAAGCAATTCTGGTAGACGGGCAGAAGCGGCTTCACTGGTCTGAGGTGCCGGATCCCACTGTGGGGCCGGAGGAGGTCTTGGTGAAGATCGAGGCGGCGGCGGTGAACCGGGCCGACCTGATGCAGCGGGAAGGGGACTATCCGCCCCCGCCCGGCTGCCCGGAATGGATGGGACTGGAAATCTCCGGAACGGTGGCCCGTGTCGGGGAAACGGCGGCCAAGAAATCAAACTGGAAACCCGGCGACCGGGTGTGCGCCCTGCTGGGCGGCGGCGGATATGCCCAGTATGTCAGCGTGAAGTACGATATGCTGATGCCGGTACCGGCGGGCTGCTCCATGGTGGAGGCGGCGGCCATGCCGGAGGCTTTCGCAACGGCCTACCTGAATCTGTTCCTGGAGGGGAAGATTCAGCCCGGCAATACGCTGCTGGTGACCGGCGGCAACAGCGGCCTTGCCAGCGTGATCATTCCCATGGCCCGGTCCTTCGGGATCCGGGTGATTACCACGGTGCGGACCCGGGAGAAGGCTGCGGCCATTGCCCATTTGCAGGCGGACCGGGTGGTGGTGACCCGGGAGCAGTTGCTGCCGGAGGTGCTGCGGCAGGAGCTGGAGGAAGGCCACGGCGTGGATGTGGCCATTGACTGCCTGGGCGGCGCGGAAATGGGCCGATGCCTGCCGTACCTGAACCGGGGCGCCCGGTGGATCATGATTGCGGCGCTGGCCGGGCAGCTGACGGAAATCGATCTGAAAAATATCTATGTCCGCAACGTCCGGATCATCGGCAGCACGCTGCGCTCCCGGGATCCGGCGGTGAAGGCGGAGATCCTTGCCTGTCTGGTGCGGGATATCTGGCCCAAGGCGGAAGCCGGGCTGGTGCGCCCCACCATCTTCCGGGTGCTGCCCATCACCAAGGCGGAGGAAGCCCACGACCTGCTTTATCGGAGCGAAAGCGCCGGGAAAGTGGTCCTCACGGTGGAATAACAGAAAAATCGGCGTGCAGTTCAAATGCGCGCCGATTTTTCACGGTATTGCCGGGGAGACAGGCCGGTCTGCTTCTTGAACAGACGGCTGAAATAGAGGGGGTTGTCATAGCCGACGATGGCGGCAATTTCCGTCACCGTATCGCCGGTCTGCTCCAGCAGGCTCTGGGCGCTGGCAATGCGAAGCGACAACAGATACTGGTTGGGCGTCTGACCGGTGTGCCGGGTGAAGGCGTGGATGAACCATGCCGTGCTGATATGCAGCGACCGGGCGTAGGCATCTACCCGCAGATCCTGACTGAAATGCTCATGAAAATAGGCGACGGCCTCTTCCATTTTTTCCTGGGTGCCGCTGTGCAGCGCCGCCCGGTCCGATTGCTGCCGGCCGGCCAGCAGAAGCAGCCGGTTCATCAGCGCGGCCAGACTTTCCTCGAAATAAGGCCGCCGGAGCTGCAATTCCCGGATCATCAGCTGGAAGTGCTGCTTGATTTCCGGCAGCGTGCCCACGGACATGGCGGGAGATTGCTGAAAGAGATTGTATTTTTTCAGCAGCGGCTCCGCCTGAGAGCCGGTAAAATGAACCCAGCAGATATCCGGCTGATCCTCCAGCCGGTACCAATAGTGCTGGGCCTGACCGGGCCGGTAGAGAAACAGACTTCCCGCCGAAAGCACCTGCTCCTGCCCCGCAAAAACAAAATGGGCCTTTCCTGCGGCCACATAGAGCAGCTGATAGTCCTGCCAGCCGTCCGGCCGGACCGTCTGGAAAAACGGACGGGTTTTCAGCCGGTACTCGCCGCAGCAGATCACCACCATGGGGTGGGAATGATCGGCATATCCCTGCAGCGACGGATTGAGATAACCGCAATTGACGTACATGGCGCACCTCCCGGAGTGGAAACGCCCCTATTATGGCATGGGCGGCGAAAAATGTCAAGCCGGGACAGTTGCATTTTGTGCATGAATTGATGAATTTTGGATATGGCGCGGCGGCCCGTTCTGTGGTACAATAAAACAAAAAAACAGCCAGGAGGCGGCATTATGTTTGTTGCAAAACACTATGAAAACCCCCATGTGCTCCACGAGAACACCATGCCCAACCGCGCCTACTTCATTCCGGCGTCGGGGCGGCTGGCAGATCCCGCCGAGCATCGGGAAGCGTCGGACCGGTTCCAGCTTCTCAGCGGAGACTGGAAATTCCGGTACTACGCCAGCATTTATGATCTGACGGATCGGTTCTTTGAGGACGGTTTTGACGTATCCGGGTTCGACACCATTCCGGTCCCCGGCGTCTGGCAGAATTTCGGCTACGACTGCCACCAGTATACCAACGTCAAATTCCCCATTCCTACGGATCCTCCCTTTGTTCCGGCGGAAAACCCCTGCGGCGCCTATGTCCGTCACTTTACTTATCATACGGACGCGGCGGCACCCCGGGCGT
>CAJLCS010000069.1 GCA_905205195.1 uncultured Eubacteriales bacterium | reverse complement strand
CGGAGGCTTCGTCATATTTCGGGTAGTTATAACGCCACTTGTCGTAGTCCTCCCGGTTGATTTCGCCATTACGATACTTTTCGGCTTGTTCTGACCAAGCAACAAGCATTTCGGAAAGCTCAGCGGCGTCCTTCCCCTTCCGGGGGTCAACACGCAGGGAAACGCCGTTTTCGCCGGTTTCCACCGTCAGGCCGTAGCGATCCTCTAAGGTAAACAGGGTGTGCATCAGGCCGAGATAGCTGTCAATGTCCGGCACGGACAGCGCCAGCAGGATTTTCCGTGAAACGGACGCTGTCCGCCCAAAGCGTCCGGATACGCGCAGAGGGCTGCGTCATTGAAGCCATAGGTTTTCCTTCCTCCCGGCCAGTCCAGGGAACGGTGTTGTTCCGAAATACGATTGTCCTTTTCGATTGTTCCATTATACCGAAATACCGTTCAAAGTCAACCCGTCCGCCCTTTCCCGCCGCCGGACGGACAGTTTTTCCTATTGACATTTTCGGCCGAAACTGCTACTCTTTCGAATAGAAGCGGTGCCGTTTTCCCCATCGGAGGGATGCTGCGGCAGAAGGAATTGACGGAATTGAAAGCATATAAATATCTCCTTTGTCTGTGCCTGACGGTCGGATTGTTGCTCCGGCTGACCGGCTGTGCCGCCGGGCGGACCGAGCCGAAGCGCATGACCTACTATACCTATTTTGACACGGTCACCGATGTCTATAGCTACGCAAACGAGACGCAGGCGGATTTTGACGCCAACTGCCAACTTGTTGCCGACACGCTGGAGGGCTATCATCAGCTTTTTGACATTTACCATGAATATGACGGCACCGTCAATCTGGCTACCGTCAACCGCAATGCTGGCGGCGATGCGCTGGAGGTTTCTCCGGAGCTGATCGACTTTCTGCTGGAGGCCCGGACCATGTACGACACCACCGGCGGCGAAATGAACGTGATGATGGGCGCGGTCCTGCGGCTGTGGCATGACTGCCGCGAAGACGCTGCCCGGGATGCGGAAAATGCCCGGCTTCCCGCTTCCGGCGATCTGGAGCGGGCCGCCCGGCACATTGCCATTTCCGCATTGGAAATCGATCCGGTTCGCCATACCGTCCGCATCACCGACCCGGAGGCGTCCCTGGACGTTGGCGCCCTGGCCAAGGGCTATGCGGCGGAGCGGGCCGCCGAACGGCTGAAGGCCGCCGGGGCCGACGGGTATGTGCTGAACATAGGCGGCAATCTCCGTCTGCTCGGCGCAAAGCCTGACGGCAGCGGCTGGGTCACCGGCATTCAGGATCCGCGCCGTTCCGGCGAATACGCCGCCAAGGTAGTCCTGCAGGATACCTCCTGCGTTACCTCCGGTGATTATGAGCGCTATTATACCGTTGACGGCGTCCGCTACTGCCATATCATCGACAAGGACACCCGGATGCCCGCCCGGTATTTTTCCTCCGTCACTGTCATCACGCCGGACAGCGCACTGGCGGACGCCCTGTCCACCGCGCTGTTCTGTATGTCCTACGAGGACGGGCTGGCGCTGGTACAGACACTCGAAAACGTGCAGGTGCTTTGGATTCTGCCCGACGGCACCCAATATCAGACCGGGAATCTCCCCCTGTGGGCGGCATGATTCCCCGCAGCCGTAAGGAGGGAACACCGTTTTGAAAAAGCATGACGCCATCCTGATCGGAGGTCTGCTGGCACTGGCGCTGGTACTGTTCGGCCTGTTTTTCCTGCTGCGGCAGGACGGCGACACCGTCATTGTCCGGGTGGACGGCGTGGAGGTGGCCCGCTATCGTCTGTCCCAGGACGGGGAATACGTTCTCAACGGCGGCAGCAACACCCTGAAGATCGAAAACGGCGGCGCCCGTCTCATCGATGCCAACTGCCCGGACCTTCTCTGCGTCAGGCAGGGCGTCATCCGGTATGCCGGTCAGACCATCACCTGCCTGCCCAACCGGCTGACCGTCACGGTTTCCGGCCGCCAGAACGGCGGCGTGGACCTGCAATCCCGGTAAGGAGGCTGCCATGAAGGCAAAAACCGTCGCATTTCTGGGGCTGTCCGTTGCCCTGTCCATGATTCTGTCCTTTGCGGAAAGCCAGATTCCGGTCTTTACCACCGTCCCCGGCATGAAGCTCGGCCTTCCCAACCTGGTGGTCGTCTTTCTGCTGTATCGGTGCGGCTGGAAGCAGACCGCCGCCGTCAGCCTGATTCGGGTATTATTGACGGCCCTGCTGTTCGGCAATCTGCAAAGCCTCGTGTTCAGTGCCGCCGGGGCCGCGGTCAGCCTGACCGGCATGATTCTGCTGAAAAAAACGGCGCTGTTCTCGCCCCTCAGCGTCAGCGTCACCGGCGGGGTGCTCCACAACGTGGGGCAGATCATCGCCGCCTGTCTCTGGACGCGGACAGGCCAGATTGTCTACTATCTGCCTGTCCTGACGGTCAGCGGCATCGCCGCCGGTGCCGCCATCGGCTTTGCCGCCGGGCTGCTGCTCCGGCATCTTCGCAATGTCCGCCTCTGAGCGGCCCCGCCCCAGGGCGGCTTCTCTTGCCCCTGCGGGGCAATTCACCTTCTGCACGTCGGAAAAAAGGCTGTCTCTTTGCGAGACAGCCCATTTTTTATGCTTCGCGGTACCGGAACTGCCGGAAGGTCGCGTTCCCGGTGCCGGCGGCGCCCAGGGTGATCCGGGGGGCACCGTAGCCGCCGATGACGTTGTGGTTGTAGCCGGTGACATCGATGGACGTTTCCGTTTTGTGCCAGACCTGCCCGCCAGCGGGATTTCCAGCTCGGTACCGCCCTCGGCTGTGGTCATATAAAATAGAGGAAGGAGAAGCAAATTGCAACCGGAATTTTCGGCGGCCAAAACGGTGGATGTACAAAGTACACAAAAAACAGGGGCCGAAATTTTACACCCGATGTATCCTTTTGGGGAATCCAAGTGCCCATTCTATACTATTTTACTCCCTGTGAATCCCGTATAATAGGTTCAACGGTATAGGTCTGCGCCTTTGCGGCGGTTTCCAAAGCTCCGGAAACCGCGAAAAGGGCGCACAACGTGCGAAAGACGCGATACCGCCGGACGAAGAAGAACACAAAAGAATGAACGAAAGGGAGGAAATGATTTTGAAACTGTCATTTCTGAAACGAGCGACTTCCCTCCTGTGTGCCATCGCGCTGCTGGCCGGCTGCTTTGCCGGTGTAACCGTCAGCGTTTCGGCGGCAGGCGCAAGGCTGGGCTATTGGCCCGAGCCGTTGGATATCCCGAACCAGTTCTACTATGAGAATGAGACGCTTCAGCCCTACGGAAGCTGCTTCCTCATTGACGAGCTGAAAAACTGGAGCCCCGACAACGACCCCGATGCCCGCTACAACCGCGGTTCCATCGCCCTGCGGGATCGCTGGATGGGTCCGAACGTCAATCCGCTGGCCTCCCGCGACGCGAAGGTCATGCCTCTTGCCATGGCGAATGCACGCGCCAGCGAGGCTCCCTCCCAGGGCGGCGACGGCGATTTCGTCTACGCCTTCAATAACTTCCAGTATGTCGATATCTACAACTTCTGGGGCGGCTCTTCGGCGGAAGGCCCCATCGCCATCCCCTCTCCGGAAGTCATCGACTCTGCCCACCGCAACGGCGTTCCGGCCACCGGCACCATCTTCATCCCCTGGGGTGACAGTGCCTACGGCAACCAGTTCGTCAAGGAAATGGTGGAAAAGGACGAAAACGGCCACTTTATCGCGGCGGACAAGCTGATCGAAATCGCCCAGTACTACGGCTTCGACGGCTACATCTTCAACGCCGAATCCGGCACCGGCGTGGCGGGCTTCAAGGAATTTCTGGCCTACCTGCAGGAAACAAGCCGGACAACTTCACCATCAGCTGGTATAACGGCTCCGGCAGCCTCAGCGCCGGCAGCATCAAGTCCTGGATGCAGGACGGCGATACCCGCATCACCGACGAGTGGTGGCTCGATATGAGCGGCAGCGGCAATGTGGACGGCACCATCGCGGCGGCGCAGCAAACCGGCGTCAACCCCTGGAACATCCACTCCACCTGGGAATACTGGCCCATGGCCGGCAACGCCAAGGGCGGCCGCTACCAGACCCGCCTGGATGCCGACGGCCTGCTCAAGTGCTCGCTGGGCATTCTGGCGCCCACGACCTCGCTGACCTCCTCGAAGGATTCCGACGATTTCATCAACGTGCAGGACCAGAAGCTGTGGGTCGGCCCCAGCCTGGACCCCTCCTCCACCTACCGTCCGGAATATGAGTTCTGCGGCTTTGCCAATCTGGTGGCGGACCGCACGCCCATCATCGGCACCGATTTTGCCACCACCTTCACCACCGGCAACGGCTACCGCTTCTATGAAAACGGCGCGGTGGTCGGCAAGGAAAACGGCTGGTACAACCGGTCCCTCACCGACGTGCTGCCCACCTGGCGCTGGATCATCGATTCCGAGGGCCAGAAGCTCAGTGCCAAGATCGACTTTGACGATGCCTGGTACGCAGGCACCTCCCTGAAGCTTTCCGGCGCCATGGATGCCGGCAAGGCCAACCATGTCAAGCTCTACAGCTGCCAGCTGGACCTGACGGCAACCTCCAAGTTCTCCATCACCTATAAGACCGGCACCGCAGGCGTGGAGCTGTCTCTGGGCCTGTGCTTCGGTGACACCTACGACGACGGCAACTTCAAGTTCTACCCCGTGACCACCACGGCCAACGGCGAATGGACCACCGCCACCGTCGATCTCTCCGCCGACGCGGGCAAGCGGGCGATTGCCATCTCCCTGAAGCTCAACGCCCCGGAAGGCGTCAGCGATTATGCGCTGAATGTCGGACGTATGGCGATCACCACCAACGAGACGGCTCCCGCCGCCACGACCAAGGTGACCCTTGACGAAGTGATCTATCCGACCGACAAGACCATGGAAGCAAGAGTGTACTGGGAAAAGGCCTCCAATGCCTTTATGTACCGCATCTACCGCGTCCATGCCGACGGCACGAAGGAATTCGTCGGCGCAACGCCTTCCGATGCCTTCTACCTCGGCAGCTTCGAGAAGGACGGCAGTGAGAAGACCTGCAAGTTTGAAATCACCTCCTATTCCGAAAACGGCATCAAGGGCGGCACGCAGACCTTCGAGATCGACTGGCCGGCCGAGGTGAAGGACGGTTTTGTCCCGTATTTCGACGAGGGTGAGAACATTGCCCTGAAAATGCCCGCCGTTTCCAGCGTGAGAACTGCCGACGACGGCTCCGCCCGCCTGATTAACGACGGCGTTATCCCCCAGTCCAAGTGGTGCGCCGATACCACCAGAGGCTACGCCGTCATCGACCTGGGCGAAAACAAGACCATCCAGCGCTGGGTGGTGTACCACGCCAACTGCAAGGGCGCCGGTGAAAGCGTCGATATGAATACGGTGTGTTTCGATCTGCAGTATGCGCCGGACGACGGCAAGCCCCTGCTCACCGGCGACGACAACGAAAGCAGAACCCGCGTCGCGGCCCTGACCTATACCAAGGCCGACGAAGTGACGGGCAACAAGCAGGATGTGACCGACCGCAATCTGGATGCCCCGATTACGGCCCGATATGTCAAGCTGAACGTGACGCAAAGCGACAATTCCGCCTGGCACGCCATCCGAATTTACGAATTTGAGCTTTACGAGAAGGCCTGCCCCTACGGCAACACCGCCTCTCCCTACGAGCGCAACGTTTCCGTCAGGAATAACGCAGGCGCGGCGGATACCGTCGTGGTGGACAATGTGCCCATGATCTATTCCAGCGGCACCTATTCCGACAAGAACGGCACCTTCCACGAGGACACCGGCAAAGTCCGCCTGTTCAAGGATCTGACCTCCGCCGAGCCGATTGCCGTGGTCAGCGCCGTGCAGCCCAACGAGTCCTACAAGCAGCGGGGCGTTGGCATTGCGAAGTTTGAAAATCTGGAGCTGGATCCCAACGGCGGCCGCCTGTTCTATGACGTGCTGGACGGCTCCAGCGGCGTTGTGAAGAACAGCCGCCGGGCCAGTGTTGCCTACGCCCCCGAAAGCGGCACCGCCATCAAGACGCCCTCCGGTGCGACGCTGACGCGGACCACCGGCGGCGAGCAGCTCCGCAAGCAGTATGCCACCCTCACCGTCACCGGCGTGGAGGAGGGGGCCGTCCTGAAGGTTTACGCCTCCGAGACGGCGGACAGCCCCATTCTCCATTCCCTGCCCGCTAAGGCCGACGGCATCATCCGCCAGAGCCGTGTTCCGCTGGATCGGAACGGCGGTAAGGTTTACTACGAAATCCACAAGGAAGGCAAGCCGGATTCTCAGCGCTATGCTCTGGACTATGCGGATCCCATGGCCCTGACGGCGGATCCGGAGGGCCTGAATCAGCTGATTGCCCGGTGCGCCGCCGTCCGGCAGGCCGACTGCACCACCGCCACCTGGCCCGCCTTCTCGGAGGCCCTGGCATCCGCCCGGACCGTGGCGGCAGGCACGCCCACCGGCGCCCAGGCGGAAGCGGCCCGCACCGCCTTGGCTGAGGCCTATGCCGCTCTGCGCTTCCGCAACAGCGCCCAGCGTCTGGGCGAGCTGTGCGAAATCTTTGAGCAGACCTATCAGGAAAGCCACTACACGGCCGATTCCTTCAAGACCTTCCGGGATACCCTGACCGAGGCCAAGGCCATGGTTTCCGGCTACGACAGCAGCGCCTATCAGGTGGAGCAGATGCGGATCCGGCTGGAAGCCGCCGTCCGCGGCCTGGTGGAAGGCAGCGGCGGCGTCACCGGCGTAATCGTCACGCCTGCGACTGTTGCGCTGGACAAGGGCAGCTCCGGCTTCAAGTTCTCCGCCACGGTGGAGGGCGAGGGCGAGATCTCCCAGGAGGTCACCTGGACCGTCACCGGCAACACCGACGACTTTACGCAGATGGTGAGAAACACCCTCTACGTCGGCCCCAACGAGACGGCGGCCACGCTGACCGTCACCGCCACCTCCGTCACCGATCCTACCGTTTCCGGCACGGCGATTGTCACCGTCAACGGCAACGGCGGCGAACAGCCCGAGCCGCCCACGCCGGGGGATTCCAAGCTGCTCAGCAGCGGTGCGGACATTCTCGGCGTAGGCTCCACCAAGGGCACGACTGCCTCCGATGGCGCCAACTACGCCTTTGACGGCGACTACAGCACCAAGTGGTGCAGTGAGAGGACGCCGAACTGGGTCGTCTTCGACATCAAGACTGCGGCCAACCCCGACCGCCTGAAGATCACCCACGCCGGCGGCGCCACGCCGCCCGAGGACGAGCGCTTCAACACCAACGATTTCGCCCTTCAGATTCTGAACACCGAGAAGATTTCCGAGGAGGAGTTCCTTGCCAAATCCGAGACGGAGCGGGCAGCCATCATGGGCGACGACAGCTACTGGACCGAGATCAAGGGCTACAAGGCCAACGAGGCCAATGTGACCGACGATCCGCTCACCGTGGAAGGCAATATCCGCCTGTTCCGCTTCGTCGTCACCGACGGCGACGACAACTGGTGGCAAGGCCCGGATACCCTCCGGATCTACGAGATTGAGGTGTACGGCAAGAAGGCAGGCGCCCCGGCGGAGGAAATTGCCGTCTCCATCACCCCCGAGACCATGAAAGTGGAGCGCACCCCCGGCCAGAAGGGCCAGTTCACCGCTACCGTGACCGGCACCGATAATGTGGAGGTCACCTGGAGCATTTCCGGCAACGTCAGTGAGGGCACCATGATTACCAACGGTCAGCTCTTCATCGGCGAAGGCGAGAAGGCCGGCACCCTGACGGTGACCGCCACCTCCGTGGCGGACCCGACCAAGAGCGCCACTGCCACCGTGACCGTGGTGGATCCCACCTACACCGTAACGGTGGACGCCTCCGTGACCAACGGCACGGTGACCCCCAGCGCCGGGGAAGCCACCGAAGGCACCGAAATCACCCTGACCGTCACCCCGGCGGAGGGCTACCGCCTTCGCACCGGCACCCTGAAGGTCAACGGCACCGTGATGGAAGACCTGAAATTCACCATGCCCGGCGAAAATGCCTACATCACCGCGGAATTCGTGAAGATTGCTGATCTGCAGACGGCCATCGCCCAGGCGGCGGATCTGACCGAAAGCGCCTATACCTCCTCCAGCTGGGCGGAGGTCGCCCGGAAGCTGGCGGCCGCCCAGACGGTGCTGAACCGGACCGACGCCTCCCAGACGGAGATCGACGCGGCGGCCAACGCCCTGACGGCGGCGGTGAACGCGCTGGTGTACCGGGGCGACAAGAGCGAACTCAACGCGCTGATCGCCGAGGTGGAAGCACTGAACGAAGAGGACTACACGCCCGCAACCTGGGCCGGTCTGGCCGAGAAGCTGGCCGCCGCCAAGACGGTTGCCGGCAACGCCGATGCGGTGCAGAGCGAGATTGACGCGGCCAAGGAAGCCCTGGCGGCAGCCAGAGACGCCCTGCTCGCCCGGGCCGACAAGACGGCACTCAATGAACTGATTGCCAAGGTGGAAGCACTGAACGAAAACGGTTACACCGAGGAATCCTGGGCGAAGCTGGCCGAAGCGCTGGCGGCTGCCAAGACGGTTGCCGAGGACGCCAATGCCGCGCAGGACGCGGTGGATGCGGCGGCTGCCGCACTGGCCGATGCCAAGGCCGGGCTGGAAGCGCGGGTCACGGTGAACAAGGACGCCCTCAACGCGCTGATTGCCCAGGCGGAAGCGCTGGACCAGAACGGCTACACCGAGGAATCCTGGGCGAAGCTGGCCGAGGCGCTGGAAGCGGCCAAGACTGTGTCCGCCAATCCCGACGCCACCCAGGAAGAAGTCAATGCCGCCGGTGAGGCGCTGGAGAAGGCGCTGAAAGCGCTGGAGGCCTCCGGCAATGCCGACGCGCTGACCAAGCTGATCGAGGAAGCCAAGAAGAAGGATCTGTCGAAGCTCACCGACAAGAGCGCGGCGGAAATCCGAGACGCTCTTGCAAAGGCGGAGGAAGTCATTGCAAAGCGCGGCACCCAGGAAAAACTGGACGGGGCCTATGCGGCGCTGAAATCCGCGCTGGATCATGCGGCGAAGAAGGAAGCCCCCAAGACGCCTTCCACCGGCGACGAAATGCAGCTCCTGCTGCCGCTGGTGGGCATGATGTCCGCGGCGGCGCTGGCAGTCGTGACGGTTCTGAATAAGAAGAAGCACGCGCGCTAAGCGACAGCGTCTTTCCCACTCCAAAAAGGGCCGCCCCCAACCGGGGGCGGCCGAAACTGTTTGAAAATCCCTTCGGGCTTTTCCGACAAAAGGATTGCAGTCCGCTGCGCGCACTTCGTCGCAGCACCTGTCACTATGTTCCGTTTCCCACAAGCGGAAAACTCCACCAGTGTCAGGACTGCTCCTCTCCCCGCAAGGCGGCCCGCCT
>CAJLCS010000068.1 GCA_905205195.1 uncultured Eubacteriales bacterium | reverse complement strand
TGCAGATAAAAACGGGCAGGGCATCTTCCGGCGGGAGGGTGCCCTGCCCGTACGCTTTACATTTTTCTTGGCAATCCGTTCACAATCTGATAATCTTAAAGAAATAGATGACGGCGGCGGATTTTTCGGCGCTGGAGGGGAATATCCTGCTGATTCTGCCGAATCAGGACTTCTTCTCGGTGGAAATGCAGGAGGATCTGGTCCGGCTGATGCACAACCCGGCGGTTTCCTATGTTTCCGGCGGGCATTTGGGCACCATGCTCAAGGTGGAGGACTATATCCGGACCATCCGGGCCTTTCTGGAGCGATAAGCGGTAGTATTTTCGGCAGACTCGTGCTACAATAGAAAAGGCAGCACGTCTGCCGAACGAAAAATCAGGAGGGAAAGCCAATGGCATTTCAGACACGTTCGGTTCGGGAGCTTTCCATGAACCCCTTTGTGAAGATCGACAAGCAGTGGATGCTGCTGACGGCGGGGACGCCGGACCGGGGCTTCAACACCATGACGGCCAGCTGGGGCATGGTGGGCACCCTGTGGAGCAAGCCGGTCAGCGAGGTTTTTGTGCGGCCCCAGCGGTACACCAAGACCTTTGTGGACCGGGAGAAATATTACACCCTGTCCTTCTTCCCGGAGGGATACCGCAAGCAGCTGGCCTATCTGGGCAGCCATTCCGGCCGGGATGAGGATAAAATCGCCAAAACCGGCCTGACGCCGACGGGAGACGACCGGGGCGTCTGGTTTGAGGAAGCGGAGCTGGTGCTGGTGTGCCGGAAGCTCTACCGCGGCACTTTGACGGAGGACCAATTTGTGGATCCGGCGGTGGCGGAGAAGAACTATCCGGAAAAGGACTTTCACGATTTCTACATCGGCGAGGTGGTGTCGGTTCTCGAAAAAACGGCGGAATAAAACAGTTGATCCCGCGCCGGGCAAATGTCCGGTGCGGGATCATTTTCTGCTTGCATTTTTCGGGGGTATCCGTTATGATAACGCTGATTTGAGCAAAGAGAGGTCTTCCGCGATGCGTACACCCAATTACCGCTACCGCGCCACCATTTACGCCAGCTATTTCGGCTATATCACGCAGGCCATTGTGAACAATCTGGCCCCGCTGCTGTTTGTGGTTTTTCAAAGCACGTTTTCCATTCCACTGGAGAAGATTACCTTCCTGATCACCCTGAATTTCTGCATTCAGCTGGTGGTGGATCTGGTGTCCGCCAAGTTTGTGGACCGGATCGGCTATCGGATCTGCATTGTGGCGGCCCATATTCTGGCCGCGGCGGGACTGATCGGACTGGCGGCGTTTCCGGCGCTGTTCCGGGATCCCTACCACGGCATTCTGGCGGCCATTTTCCTGTATGCCGTCGGCGGCGGCCTGATTGAGGTGCTGATCAGCCCCATCGTGGAGGCCTGCCCCACGGACAACAAGGCCTCCGTCATGAGCCTGCTCCATTCCTTTTACTGCTGGGGCACGGTGGGGGTCATTGCGTTGTCCACCGGCTTTCTGGCCCTGTTCGGCACGGCGCACTGGCGCTGGCTGACCTGCCTGTGGGCCGTGGTGCCCATTGTGAACGGCATCGTCTTTACCCGGGTGCCGCTGGGCACGCTGACAGCGGAAGGGGAGGGCTACTCTATCCGCAAGCTGTTTTCCATGAAGCTTTTCTGGCTGTTTGCGATTCTGATGGTGGCGGCCGGTGCGTCGGAGCAGGCCATGAGCCAGTGGGCCTCTGCCTTTGCGGAGAAGGGCCTTGGCGTGTCCAAGGCGCTGGGCGACCTGGCAGGTCCCTGCCTGTTTTCCGTCCTGATGGGCCTTGCCCGGGTGTTTTATGCGAAATTCGGCGAAAAAATCGACCTGACGGCGGCCATGATCGGCAGCAGTCTGCTTTGCATCGGGGCCTATCTGCTGGCGGCGCTGGCGCCGTGGCCGCTGCTGGCGCTGACGGGCTGCGGGCTATGCGGCCTGTCGGTGGGCATTTTGTGGCCTGGCATCTTCAGCGTGGCCTCCGCGCGGATTCCCAAGGGCGGGACGGCCATGTTTGCGCTGCTGGCGCTGGCCGGTGACCTGGGCTGCTCCGGCGGTCCCACGGCCGTGGGGTTGATTGCCGGTGCCTTCGGCGACCGGCTCCAGGCTGGACTGCTGTTCGCGCCGGTGTTTCCCCTTGCGCTGATTGTGTGCAGCCTGCTGTGCAGGAAGGTCAAATCCCCGGCGGAAGAAACATAAAACATGGCGGATCAGAAAACCTGATCCGCCATGTTTTCAGCCCTTATATTCTTCGTAAAAGACGTCCAGAATCAGGCGGTACAGCGCCTGGGGGTCCGGCGTCAGCTCCATGTGGTGCTGGTCACTGAGGACCGACTGACCGGTGACCCGAAGCATATCGCCGGAGAAGTGCATGGACGCGCCCTCCGCCGCCAGATAGGCAAGGCTGCTGGTGCTCAGGTCCGTCAGGACGTAACTGCTCAGCGCGTTATACAGGCTGAACACCCGGGTGGGATTGCCGGCAATGCTCTGCCTGGCCTGGGCGATCATGGCCAGCATATACTGCTTCTGGCGCTGCATCCGGTTGTCGTTGCCGGTGGTATCGTCGTTGCGGCACCGGATGTACATCTGGGCCTGTTCGCCGGTGAGGGTGACGGTGCTGCCCGACGTCATGACTTCGCAGCCGGGGTGGACGGTAAAGTCGTAGTCGTCCAGCACCTGCACGGTGACGCCGCCCAGCGCGTCGTTGAGATCGGAGATGCCGCCCATGTAAAAGGCGGCGTAGCCGTCGATATTCAGTCCGCCGAACAGGTTGGACACGGCCTCCCGGCACAGCTCGCAGCTGGTTTCCAGCCCGTCGCCGTAGGAGTAGGACAGCGCCAGCTGGGCCCGGGCGGAGCCGAGATCGTTTCCGTTTTCGTCCAGCACGGCGATGTCGCACATGGTGTCCCGGGAGACGGAAATCAGCGTCATGGTGTCGTTTTTCGTATCCAGCGCCGCCAGCACGATGACGTCGGCCTGATTGTCGTTGCCGTTGGGCAGCGGCGCATCGGGCTTTTCGTCGGAATCCACGCCGATCAGTAGCAGATTCACCATGCCCTCTTTGTAGCGGTAGTATTTCCCGTCATGGTAGACCGTGTAGCCGTCCGGCCGCTCCTTCGAAGGTGCGGTTTCCTCCGTGGGGGCCTGGCTGATCAGCTCCAGCGACGGGGCCGGGTCCCGGCTGCCACGCAGCGTGCTGCGGCCGTGCATCAGGACGAGCAGCGCCGTCAGGCAGAGCAGCAGCGCCAGTCCAAGCAGGATGACAAGCACCAGAAGCGGCGTGCTCAGCCGCTTTTTTTCTTTCTTTTCCATGCTTTCCTGAACCTCACTTGAAAATGGGCTGATATTCCTGCGTCAGGACGCCCTGCAGCAGATACCGCTGCATCCGGTTCTGCCGGTAGCAGGTGGACAGGGTCAGCACCTTGTCACCGGCGGAAGGAAACAAATCCCGCCGGTAGTTGCAGCTGATGCCGTCGTTCAGCGACGCAAAATAGGCATTGAATTCCTCCGGGTTGCTAAAATCGTTGCACAGCAGCAGATGGTCCCGGACATGGGGGTAGGCGGCGAAAATGGTGTATTCGTAAACCCGGTCCGGGGTGTAGATGTACATCACCCGGTTTTCGTCGAAAAAATCGGCGTCGGCGAAGTTGTTCAGCTGGGCGAAAATATCGTCGATATTGTGGCCGTAGAGCACGGTGACCGGGTCCTGAAAGGTTTTGGTGTTGTAGCGCTGGGAGAAGATGCTGCCGCCTGCATAGTAGGTGCCGTCGGCGGCGTGATCCATGTAATAGAGATCGTCGTCGGGACTTTGCACCACCGGAAAGTCGATGACGGTGCCGGGCACCCGAATCCAGGCGTAGACGTCGGGATTGGCGGCCTGAAGGGCGTCAAAGTCGATCGACACCTCCATGGTGGGGGTGGTCAGGGCGGTGCCGTCCGGGACGGGATCGGCAGCGTCGGTGGCGGCGGAGGCAGAGGCAGAGGCAGAGGCGGTCGCCGTCTCCTCCGGGCGGAATTCCTGCTGAAAATGTCGGCTGGCCGCCCGGCCGCGGAAGAACAGAACCAGCCAGACAAGGCAGGCAATACAGATCAGCGCGGCGAGAATGGCCGTCAGGGTATAGAGCAGCTTTGCGGGGCGTTTCATGGGTGGGTACTCCCTTTCAAAGGAACAGCCCCATAAACGGCCAAGCATTTATGGGGCTGTTCGATCAATTGATTCTGAATTAAGCGCAGGTGTGGGCCTTCTTGCCGGATACGATTGCAACGCCGCCGCAAATCACAGCGATCAAGGCAATGCCGCCGACACTCAGGGCGTAACCGGTCTGCGGAGAAGGCGGATTAGGATCGACATCCGTGTTGCCGTGCTCCGGACTGGAAACATTGCCGGTCGCAAAAGCGGTCAGGGCCAGCATACTGCAGCAGATCAGAACTGCCATGAAGATGGCAAGTGCTTTTCTTTTCATTTCAGTTCCCCTCCTGTTCAAAATCGGACGGTATCAGTATACCATTTATTAACATGAAAAGCAAGAGGAATTTTCGATAATTCCGACGCGGAAAAACGGCTGTGTCGGGGATTGTCGAAACATGGCGACAAGTTCTGGAAAAAACACGGCCGATGGGTTTGACTTTCCGCACCGGGAATGGTATGATAACTAACAGATAATGCCGGATTTTGCGGAATGATAAAACTGGGAGGAATCTCCATGTCCCGTTACCGTGGGTTGATTGTACTGCTGCTGGATATCCTGTTGATTTTCCTGTGTAATTTCATTATGTTCTTGCCGGATCTGATGGATGCAAACATCCGCCTCCTGAATCTGGTGCTGCACACGGGGCTGCTTTCCGTGTGCGTTCTGGTGTTTCAGTTGGCTCTCCGGACCTATGATACCCTGTGGCGGTACGCCGAGAGCCGGGAGTATCTGACGCTGCTGCTGGGCGCCGGGCTGGGCTTCGGCCTGTATGCGGTGCTCAATATGCTGCTGGCCACCAGCGATATCTGGATCTCGTCGGCGCTGACCGGCACCTCGCTGGCGGTGCTGGCCATGCTGGCCTATCGCTTTCTGTACCGGCTGTACCGCCGGCGGGTCAGCGGTATGGGCGGCGGCCCTCAGGGCTGGGCGGCCATTGTGGGCGCAGGTGCCGCCGGTGCGGCGCTGGTGCAGGAGATGAAGGACCATGTGTACGGATATTACCGTCCCTACTGCCTGATTGACGATGCGGCGGACAAGCGGCACAAGCGGATCTGCGGCGTGCCGGTGCTTGGCCCTATCGACGATATCGAGGAGCTTCTGGCGGATACACCGGTGACGGATGTGATTGTGGCCATCCACAGCCTGACGCCCCAGCGGCGCAAGGAAATTCTGGCCCACTGCGCCAACACCCGGCGCCGGGTCCATATGATTACGGAGCCGGTGGCCCGGCTTCATCCGGGGAAGGGCGTACAGGTCCGGGAGGTTGAGATCGAGGACCTGCTGGGCCGCCCGCCGGTGGAGCTGAACAACCCCCAAATCGGCGCCTTCCTCCGGGGTAAGACCGTGCTGGTCACCGGCGGCGGCGGCTCCATCGGATCGGAGCTTTGCCGTCAGATTGCGTCCTACGGTCCGGCCCGACTGGTGATTCTGGACGTGGCGGAAAATACCACCTATGAGCTTCAGAACGATCTGCTTCATCGTTACGGGAAGGACTTCCCGCTGTCGGTGGAAATCGCGTCGGTCTGCGACCGGGATCAGCTGGACCGTGTGTTCGCTGCCTACCGGCCCCAGCTGGTGTTCCACGCGGCAGCCCACAAGCATGTGCCGCTGATGGAAACATGTCCGGAGGAGGCTATTAAAAACAACGTATTCGGTACTTACAATACGGCCCAGACCGCCAAACGGTACGGCGCGGAGAAATTCGTGCTGATTTCCACCGACAAGGCGGTGAACCCCACCAACGTGATGGGGGCCACCAAGTTTTTGTGCGAGCAGGTGCTGCAGGGCCTGCGGGAGCCGGGGGCGACGGAGTTTGCGGCGGTCCGGTTCGGCAATGTACTGGGGTCCAGCGGGTCGGTGATTCCGCTGTTTCGCAAGCAGATTGCCTACGGCGGTCCGGTGACCGTGACGGACAAGCGGATCATCCGCTACTTTATGACGATTCCCGAGGCGGCCCAGTTGGTGTTGGAGGCCGGATCCTTTGCCCACAGCGGCGAGGTGTTTGTGCTGGATATGGGCGAGCCGGTCCACATTCTGGATCTGGCGGAAAAGCTGATCCGGCTGTCCGGCCATGTTCCCGGTGGCGACATTGCCATTACGGAGATTGGCCTGCGGCCAGGGGAAAAGCTCTATGAGGAACTGCTGATGTCCAACGACCGGCTGGAAAAGACGGAAAACGAGAAAATTTTCGTGGAAACCCGGCCGTCGGTACCCCGGGAGGACCTGGAGCAGGAACTGGAAACGCTGCGGCTTCTGGTACAGGAGCGCGACCGGGCGGGCATCGTCCGGCAGCTTCACGCGCTGGTTCCGACCTTCCGGACGCCGGAAGAGGTGAACAGTCATGCCCTGGCCCGGGAGAAGGTGGGCGTATGATCGATCTGCACTGCCACATTGTGCCCGGTGTGGACGACGGCGCTTCGACGTTGGAGGAAAGCCTCCGGATGGCCCGGCTGGCGGTGGACAGCGGCGTGACGGTGATTGCGGCCACGCCCCACTGCAACCTGCGGGACGGCTTTGCCAATTTTGCCGACGAGGCCTTAAGCCGCCGGTTCGGGCGGCTGTGCCGGGGGCTGGAGCAGGCCCATATTCCGCTTCAGATCTGCGCGGGCATGGAGGTCTACGCCACCGAGGAGCTGCCCCGGATGCTGGAGGACAACGCCCTGCTGACGCTGGGCGGCAGCCGGTATCTGCTGATCGAGTTCGGCTTCGGGGAACCCCGGAGCTTTGCGGACTGGGCGCTGGAAACGGTGGAACGGTTTGACCTGATTCCGGTGGTGGCCCATCCGGAGCGGTACTACTTTGTGCAGGATGACCCCACGGTGCTCCAGCGCTGGGCCGAGCAGGGCCGGGTGCTGCAGGTGAACAAGGGCAGCTTTTTCGGCTCCTTCGGCAAACCGGCGGCCAAAACGGCCCACTGGTGCCTGCGGACCGGATGCTTCCATCTGGTCGGCAGCGATGCCCACAGCCCTTACCGGCGGACCACCCGGATGGATGACGTGTATGAGTTTCTGGCCGACCGGACGTCGGCGGCCGTTGCGGACTTCCTGCTGCAGGACAATCCGGCCCGGATTTTACAGGATCAGTCTGTCGTATCGGTGATGGATCAGTTCTGAGAGAGAAAGTGAGAGAAAAACCATGAAGCAATTGAGAATCGCCGCTGCGATCCTGCTGGTGCTGTCGATTGTCCTGACGGGGACGGTACGGCTGCGGCAGAGCGCGCTGCGGGACGACACCGTGCCAGTGATCCAGTGCGCCGATGAGCCGCTTCGGATTCCGGTTTCCGAGGGCCGGGACGGCGCCCTGGACGGCATTACCGCCTGGGACGGCAAGGACGGCGACCTGACGGACCGGCTGCTGGTGCAGAAAATGGAGCGCTCGCCGGAGGACGGCAGCTTTAACGTGACCTATGTGGTGGCGGACAGCGACAATCATGTGGTGACGAAAACCAGAACGCTGATTTATACGGACTACGTTTCGCCGCGTTTTTCCCTGCGGAAGGAACTGTGCTACGCGCCGGGGGAGACCATCCGCATCCGGGACCGGGTCTCGGCGGAGGATGTGCTGGACGGGAGCCTGAACGAGCAGATCAAGGTGACGGCCAACAACCTGAATACCCTTTACGAAGGCCTGTATCCGCTGACGCTGGAGGTGACCAACAGCTTCGGCGATACCACGACCCTGACGCTGGACATCGAAATCCGCAGCCGGACGCTGCTGGATCCGGTGATTACGCTGACGGAGTACCTGGTGTACCTGCCGGAAGGGGAGACCTTCCGGGCGGAGCGGTATCTGTCCGGCGTAACCGGCGGCGACCGGGCGGACGTGAAGACGGAGCTGCCGACCGGCGGCTTGCAGAAGGGCGTGAACCGGGTGATATATTCCTGCACCGGTAGCAGCGGGGCCGTCGGCAAGGCGGCGCTGTACGTCGTGGTGGAGTGAGGGCAGCGATGGAAAAACAGACAGTATGGAACTGGAGCGATCTGAATCCGGTGTGCGTGATCCGGCGGCTGCTGGCGCAGCTGCCTGCCATTGTGATGGCGGCGGTGGCGGCGGCGCTGCTGGCCACCTCGGTGTCGCAGTTGATGTGGCACCCGTCCTATACGGCCCGGGCCACCGTGGCGGTGAGCATGAAAAACGCCAGCTACGCCTCCATTTATTCGAATTTGTCCACGACTTCGGAAATCGCCGAAACCATGACCAAGCTGTTCGGCGGGGATACCTTCAATACCCTGACCCGGGAGCAGGCGGGCAGCGTGACCGGCACGCTGACGGCCCAGGTGATTCCGGAAACCAATCTGCTGACGCTGACGGTGACGGACGACGATCCCATTGACGCCTTCCGTTCGGTGCGGTTTGTACTGGAAAACTATAACCTGGTGTCGGATCATGTGTTTCAGAACGTGATTCTCCGGGAGCTGGACAGCCCCACCGTGCCGACGGCCCCGTCCAACCCTCAGAATCTCCGGTCGCTTGCCAAAAAGGCGGCCATTGCCGGGGCGGCGCTGATGACGGCGGCGGTGCTGGCGGTGATTCTCCTGTCGGATACGGTGCAGACCTCGGCGGCGGTGCGCCATAAGATTGATGCCCGCCTCTACGGCACCATTCATCACGAAAAGAAGAATAAGACCCTTCGCACCAGGCTCCATCACACGAATAAGGGCCTGCTGATTACCATGCCGACCGCAGGCTTCTATTTTACCGAGGAATTCGGCAAGCTGGCTTCCAAGGTCAGCCGGGCGGTCCAGAAGGACGGGAAAAAGGTGGTCATGGTGACCAGTGTGGCGGAAAACGAGGGAAAATCCACCATTACCGCGAATCTGGCCCTGGCACTGGCCAGGCAGGGCAAGCGGGTGCTGCTGATTGACGCCGATCTGCACAAGGCGGCGCTGTATAAGCTGCTGGGCGCCAAGCCGACCCGGGTGCTGGCGGCCATTCTTCGGGGAAAAGCACCCTGCGAGCCGGAGGAAACCGCCCAGAGCGGCCTTTATGCCATCTATTCCACTACGGCCCAGAGCGGCGCGTCGGAGCTGCTGTCCTCCCGGGGAATGCGGTCCCTGCTGGAGGAAATGCGGCAGGCCGTGGATATCATCCTGATCGATACGGCGCCCATGGGCGTTTTCTCCGACGCGGAAACTATGGCGGAGCTGGCGGATTACTCCCTGCTGGTGATCCGGCAGGATGTGCTTCCGGCGGCGAGAATCAACGATGCGGTGGACGCGCTGAATCAGTGCCGCGCCCGGCTGCTGGGCGTCGTGTTCAACGATGTGCGGCGGGTGC
>CAJLCS010000067.1 GCA_905205195.1 uncultured Eubacteriales bacterium | reverse complement strand
AGAAGCGCATTGAGCGTCCCGAGTCTGAGCAACTCCGCTTTGAGAATACGCATGAGGCGCTTATTTCGCGACAGACCTGGGAGATCGTACAGGATATCCGCAAGCATAAGCGGCGCAGAGCCAACATGGCCGAGCAGAATATCTTCTCCGGGCTGGTCTATTGCCTGGACTGCGGCGGCACCATGGTACTGCACCGGGCGCACACCATGGATGCGGTGAAAAACAACTTCATGTGCTCCACCTATAAGAAAAAAGGTAAGGAGGTCTGCTCCGGTCATTACATCCGGGAACAGGAGCTCAGTGCCATCCTGCTGGATGATATCCGCCGTGTTACGCACTTCGCTCGTCAGAATGAGCTGCGGTTTGCGGAGCATATCCGCAAGAAGCAGGGCAAGGAGGCGCAGCAGGAGATTGCAGTGCTCCGGAAGAAGATCGACACCATGCAGAAGCGCCAGGCTGAGCTGACAAAGCTGTTCAAACGGCTCTACGAGGACAGCGTCCTTGGCCGTATCCCGGATGAGCAATACCGCATCCTCTCTCAGGAGTACACCACCGAGCAGAAAGAGATTCAAGAGCAGCTCCCCGCCATGGAAGTAAGGCTTCAGGAGCTGAAAGACTCCAGCACCAATATTGCCCGGTTCATTGAGAACGCCAAGCGGTACAAGGAGATCCCGAAGCTGACTGCTGAGATCCTGCGCATCTTCATCAAGCGAGTGGAGGTCGGAGAGCGTGCGGAGAAATACTCCCGCACAGCACCGCAGGAGGTGCGTATCTATTACCGCGACATTGGTCTGGTGGATGAACTGCCTCAGAGTATGGCAGATTCCATGGCAGAAGAAATTCCAAACGAGGTTGCATGAGCAGAAAAGGGAGGCTGTGCCGAAACACAGCCTCCCTCCACAGGAACAAATATTAAGTTATGTGGGTAGGTTCATAAATTGTCCCTATGGAACGCCGGAGAATGGATGCGGCAATTTTTTAGTTTTGGGGGATGGGCCTTCCGATCAGCTGCTCCATCTTCGGCAGCAGGCCGATGCCGTCGGGGCAGAAGCGCCAGTTCTGGGGCATATCGTAGCCGGGAAGGTCGTTGCCCTCCACCAGCACCGGGCCGTTTTCCGTGATAGCCACGTCCCAGCCGATGTAGCCCAACTGGGGGATTTCCGCGGCCGCCCGGCAGCACAGCGCGGCGGCTTCCCGGTAGAAGGGGATTTGGAACCCCACAAACCGGACGCCGGTTTCGGGGTGGGCATCGTAATAGCAGGCGTCCCGGTCACAGAAGGCGGGGAAGTTCAGCCTGCCGCTTTCGTCCACCACCGTGTACATGCCTCCGGCGCAAACATTGTCGATGGCCTTGTTGCCCTGGCCCACCCGGACCAGCGTATACACGATTTTCGGCCCGTCGGCGCTCATCACCGTCACAATCCGCAGGGTGTTGACACTTCCGGCGTACAGCCGGTTCATCTCCGGGTGCTGGCGGATCAGATCATCCACCAGATACTGGTGCTGATTCATCAGCCGGTTATAAAGCAGGTTGTAGTCCGTCTCCGGGCCGACGGCGATTTTCTCCGCCCCGGTGCCGCCGAAGTCGTTGACCACCTTGACGAAAATCCAGGACTTCCCGGCACAGAATTCCTTCAGCGCCAGCGCGTCGGCCTTGCGAAGGTCCAGCCAGTCCCGGTTGAGATAGGCATTGTACCGCTCCAGAAACAGGCACTTGTCGTTGAGATAGCGGCTATACTGCGGGTCGTTGAGCATTCTGGTCAGCGCCACGTTGTTGCCGTAAGTAAAATAGGTCCTCTTCTGGGCGTCGTTCAGCCGCGCAAAGCCGAACACCCGGTAATCCTGATACCCGATGCCCCGGCCCATCCAGCGGACCACGTCAAAAAACACCGGCACCGGATTCCGCCCGGCCTCCCTGGCCGCCAGGCCCGTATAGGTAAACAAGCGGCGGACGCTGCCGGTTTTGGCCCGCACCAGAAAAATTTTCAGCTTTCTCCCGAATCCCATGATCGTCCTCTTTTCTTCTTTCCCGTCTCTCTTCTCACAGTTGTGGATGCTTATTATAATACCCGCCGGTGGGGAAGTCAATTCCTCCCAACCGGCGGACTGTAAAGTTAAGGAATTTTTAGGATTGTATCATAAATCCATCGTGAAGATTTCCGTCTCTCCGGCCCGCACGGCGGCCATATAGTCCTCCACGCAGGTCAGCGGGGCCTCGGTCCGGATGCCGGCCAGCTTTTTCTGCCCGCCGGCCTTGTGATTGTCGGAGCCGGCCACCATCCGCAGCCCGTAATGGGCCGCATACAGCCGGGCCATGGCGTTTTCCTCGTCGGTATTGGTGGCGTTGATGACCTCCACCGCCTCCACCGACCGGGGGTACAGCCGGATATGGTCGATATAGTCCTTCTCCCGGAAGGGATGGGCCTGCACCACCAGCGCCCCGGCCTCCTGCATCAGCGCCAGCTCCTGCCGCTTGGTCATGTCCATGATTTCCGGATGGTCCAGATACCACTGCCGGTCCAGCCCGTAAATCAGGAAGTCCGTGCCGCCGTAGGACAGCTCCACGCCGGGGAACACCTTCAGCCCCAGTGCCTTGCCCGCCGCCGCGGCCTTGTCGAAGTCCGAAAAGTAGAAGGCGATTTTCTCTTCATAGGGCCGGTCCCGGTCGATGCCGATGTTGCCGTCCAGAAAGTGGTTGGTCAGGAACACCCCGTCGTAGCCCAATTCCTTATAAAAGGCCACCGTTTCCTCCGGCGGCACCGACGCGCAGCGGCTGACGGGACTGGTGTGCAGGTGGGTTTCGTAGCGGTACAGTTTTTTCTCCAAAATGCTCATCTCCCGGCCAGATCATACCATACTTCCGGAAGTTCGTCAACACAAATTCAGAGTTTCCGCCCTTTTGCCCGGCCCTGATACTCGTTCAGGAACCATTCGGCGGTCTTTTCCATGGTCACGGCCACCCGGTCGCCGTCGAAGGTCAATGTCGTCGCCAGATTGCCGAAATAATCGTCGGTCACATAGGTGCGGATCAGAAGCGTCTGCGGCGATGTCCACACCGCCGTGTGCATACACCTGTAGCCCCGGCCCAGGGGATGGTTGATGGCCCGGCCGGAATAGCCGGTTTCCGGGAAGGTGCCCTTCCAGTAGCAGCCCCGGCCGAAGGCAAAGACCTTCTCCCCCCGGACCGTATCCATCCACAGGCTGCCCCCGGCGGGGGTAAAACGCAGGCGCAGCCGCCGGATGCCCATGGGGTTGTCCTCCAGCGCGTAAACGGCCCCGTCCACCGCCTGCTCCAGCGGCGAGGACGGTTCCCCCGCCGGAAGATTGCAGGTCAAATGAGCCAGCAGCCCGCTCATCTCCGCCAGCGCCCCGTCGTCCCGGGGCGTGGGTTCGCTGTCCAGCTTGTCGATGACCTCCTGCCACAGCACGTCCGCAATGGGCACATAGCCGTCGGCGTCGCCCTGCATATCGCTGGTGCAGACGAAGAGGAAGTCCTTCTCCGGCACGCACACCACCAGCTGGCCCCCCATGCCCAGGCAGCCGAAGGCGCCGTCCCGGAACCGCCAGAACTGATAGCCGTAGCCGTGGCCGTGGATGTTGTCCACCGCCCCTTCCCGATTGTCGATCTGAAACGACGTGGCCGCCCGGCAGTAGTCCCGGCTCAGGTACTGTTTGCCGTTCAGATTTCCCTCCCGGAGCATCAGCACTCCGAACCGGGCCAGATCCCGGGTGGTACACAGCACGCCGGAGCCGCCCCAGGCGTAGCCCTCCGGGGCGCAGACGCACCGGGCGTCCTTAGAAAAGCCGATGTCCGTCAACACCCGCTCCTGCAGAAGCTCCAGGAAGGTCTTGCCGGTGAGCCGCTCGATGAGCACGCAGAGGGTATAGGTGGCCGACGTGTCGTAGCGGAATTTGGTGCCCGCCGGCAGGTCCGGCGTCTCCCGGGGCTGGAAGAAGGTGTGGATCCAGTTCTTGTCCTCGCCGCGATAGGACGGATACCGGTGGGGCACCGCCATCCGCAGCATATCCCGGATCGTCGTCGCGGCGATTTTGGGATCAAGCTCCTCCGGCAGGTACTCCGGGAAGTAATCCACAATCCGGTCCGTCAGGCGCAGCGTCCCGTCGTCCACCAGCAGCCCGATGGCCGCGCTGACGAAGCTCTTGCTGACGGAATACATCCGGTGCCTGGTCTCCGGGCCGAAGGGCTTCCAGTAGCCCTCGGCAAAAACCTTGCCCCGGCGCATCATCAGGAAGCTGTGGCACATTTTCCGGCGGCGGTTCATCTCCCGGACGTAGCCGGTGACCCACTGGGGCCGGACGCCCACGTCCTCGGGCCGGGCGCTGGTCAGAATGTCCATGGCGCACTCCTTAAAACAGGTCCCGCATCAGGGCTTGGGCCTCCCGGACCTCCCGGGGCAGATCGGTCAGGCGGCCCTCAATGGACACCCGACCCGTATAGCCGCTTTCCCGCAGGGCCTTGCTGACCTGCCGCAGGTAGGGGCAGTCCACGGGGACGGTCCGGTTCACCGGCTCCGCCACATGGACGTGGCGCAGGATGTCCCGGTTGTCGGAAAGCACCGCCGGGTCCTCCCCCTCCACATACATATGGTACGCGTCGCCCAGCAGCTTCAGATTGGGCAGATTCAGTCGCCGGACAATGGCCGCGCCCTCGGTCACCGTGGGAATGCAGTTGGTTTCGTTCCGGTTCAGCGGCTCGATGACGATGGTCACGCCGTTTTCCCGGGCGATGGCCTCCGCCGTCCGGAACACCTCGTCCAGCTGGGCCAGCGCCGTCTCCCGGTCAAAGCCGTCGGGAATCCGCCGGGCGCCGCCGCTGCCGAACACCACGACCTCCACGCCCAGCCGTCCCAGCCGGGACAGCGCCTTTTCCAGGTAGGCCCGGATCTGCGCCGGGTCCCGGTCCGGGCCGGTCAGCGGGATGGTGCCGGGGATGAAGCCGTTGCAGGCCTCCAGGCACAGCAGCCCCTTGGCCCGCAGCGCCTCCGCCTGCGCCATGTCCGCGTCGGACAGGTTCACCAGGGCGGGAACGTTGAATTCCAGATAATCGTAGCCCGCCTCCCGCAGGAACCGGGATCCGTCCACCAGCGCCCGGAGGGTCTCCCCCAGCTCCGGGAATGCGCTGTCCGGCAGAGTAAAGTTGCCAGGCATACAACAGCCGATTTTCATAAAAAACGACCATCCTTTCGTCTTTAGATGACATTCATTTTAGCAGGATGCACAGCACTCCGCAATGGCAAATCGAAACCAATTCCCATGGCAAATCGAAACGCGGCCCGGGAAGGCTTCCCCTTCCCGGGCCGTTTTTTTATTCCCTGCTCAGCTCCGGCTGCACGTCTCCGCTGCCGCCGCTGCCGCCGACCAGCTCGCCGGACAGAAACAGCATATACCCGTAGGACACGCTGGCAGGCAGCGCCTCCAGCTGCTGCCGGGTGGCGCAGACCGTCAGATAGTCGTGGGACGTCTCGTCGGAATGGACCACCATGGCGTCGTAGCCCAGCGCCGACAGCCGCTCCGCCTCAGCCCTGGCGGCTTCGCCGCCGTCGGGCAGGTGGGCGCTGTCCCGGAACATCTGAATAATGACCCGGTAGAGCACGTCGTCGCCGTAATGATCCATGGCCGCCTCCAGCGGCATGGAATAGCCCACGGTGCCGTTGCCCGGGGTGGCGTAGCAGTTGGCATCCCAGCCGCCGTACTCCGAAATCACCGTCCGGCCGTCCTCCGCCGGGAGGCTCTGGGCATCATTCCGGCCGCTGCTCCCGCCGGACTGGGGCTGATTCTGCACCTCGCCGTCTCCTTTGTGAACGTTTGCCGGGGTATCCTGCTTCGGCTCCCCGGTGGTGGATGCCGCCGGGTCCGGCAGGGCATTGCCGGGATTGCGGTGGCGCAGCACCGCAGCCGCCGCCACAATCAGGCAGCAGCAGGCCGCCGCGGACCCCAGCTGCACCAGCATTCGCTTCTTTTTCCGGTTTTCCTTCTCTTCCTCTGCGCTCCGGCGCAGCACGTCCCGCACGATTTCGTTATAATCCTTCATCAGAAACACCCTCCTTGCTGCATTCAGCCCGCAGTGCCTGTTTGGCCCGGTAAAGGAGGTTTTCCACCTGCCGCCGGGTCTTTTTCAGGACGGCGCCGATCTGTTCATTGGAAAAATCCTCAAAATACGCCAGATACAGCACCTGCCGGTAGGTCACGTTCAGCCGGTCCATGGCCCGGTGCAGCGCGATTTTCCGCTCCTGCCGCAGATAGGACTGCTCCAGATCCGCCGCCTGGGCCGCCTGCTCCGGAAGCATGGCCACCGCCCGGTTGTGCCGCAGATAATCCACCGCCCGGTTCCGGGCAATGGTATACAGCCAGGTCTTGAAGCCGGCGCTGCTGGTAAACCGGGGCCGCTTCACCACCAGCTTCACAAACGTGTCCTCCATCAGGTCCTCGGCGGCGTCCAGATCATGGGTATAGCCGTTGAGGTAGAGAATCAGGCCGTCCTTATAGTCCCGCACGATCTCCGCAAGGCCTTCCTCCTCGCCCGCCAGAAACCGCCGGTAGCTTTCCGCACCGTCTGTCATCGGGAAACCTCCTTTCCGAAAGCCGCTTTCCGGGCTTTTCACTTCTTAAACGAAGGAGCCGGGGATTTCTCTCACCCCGTTTCCGATTTTTTTCAGCTGTACCGGTCCCGCAGCAGCACTGCGTCGTCAAACCGGTCGTCAAATCCGGGACATCCGAACACGCCCACGATCAGATACCCCTCCTCCCGCCGGAAGGCCGCCAGCAGGCAGCTGCCCGCCGCGTCGGTCATGCCGGTTTTCAGGCCGCAGGTGTCGCTGCGGTAGTAATCCGACTGAGGGTGGAGCAATTCGTTGGTATTTTCCCAGAACCGGGTTTTGCCGCTGGCGAAGGTCACCTCGTCCTCCGATATGGAGACGTACCGGGCGATTTCCGGCGTATCCAGCGCCAGCTGGCCGATCCGCACCAGATCCTCCAGGCTGGAATAGTGACCGCCCACATGGTAGCCGTCGGGATTGAGAAACCGGGTGTGGGTCAGCCCCAGCTGCCGGGCGGTTTTGTTCATCTCCCGGACGAACACCGCCACCGCCTCCCCGGCGGACAGGTCGCCGCCGATTTTCCGCCCGGCCGCCGCCGCCAGCACATAGGCCGCGTCGTTGCCGCTGGGCAGCAGCATTCCCTCTACCAGCATGTCCACGCTGAGGGTGTCCCCCTCTTCGATTTTCGCCTCGGAGGCATCCCAGGCCACGAAATCCAGCTCCGAACCGGCGGTGACGTAAGTATCCGGCGTCAGATATTCCAGCGCCACCAGGGCGGTGAACAGCTTGGTCACGCTGGCGGGCAGCACCTTGCCGGAGGCCGTGGTTTTTTCAAACAGCATTCCCTCTCCGGTGCGGTACACCGCCGCATGGACGGCGGTCAGGCCGCTTTCGGTCTCGGCGCTCCCGGAATCATTCAGCTCCTCCGCCTCCGCGCCGAAGGAAACGGCCAGCAGCAGCGCCATCGCCAGAAGGCCGCCCGTCAGGCGGCGAAGCCGGAAGTTCATGCGGTGTTTCCCCTTTCTTTCATCAATTCGGGCCAAAAAAGCCCGGAGCCCCCCCGACGTGCTTCCTTGCGGAAGGGCGTCCGGTGGCCTCCGGGAAGACACATCAGGAATTTGCCTTGGCAATGCAGTCGGCCACATAGATGCCCATGGCGCCGGACTGGGACAGGCCCCGGCAGATGCCGCTGCCGTCACCGATGATATACACGCCGTCCACCAGCTCAAATTGGTCGTTCATGAACTCGGGGCGGATGGAATAGTACTTGCTTTCGCAGCCGTAGAGCAGGGTGTCATCGTTGGCGGTGCCGGGGGCCACCCGATCCAGGGCGTAAATCGTCTCGATGATGTTGGTCAGGATCCGGTGGGGCAGCGCCAGGGAAATGTCGCCTGCCGTGGCCTTCAGGGTGGGGATCACGGTGTTCTGGCCCAGCCGGTGATCGTTGGTGCGGCGGCCCCGGACCAGATCGCCGAAGCGCTGCACCAGCACATTGCCCTTGCCGATCATGTTGGCCAGCCGGGAAATGTTCTCGGCGTACTCCGTGGGCTGATCGAACGGCTCGGTGAACCGGATGCTGGAAAGAATGGCGAAATTGCAGTTGTCCGTCTTCTTGTCCGGGTCGGCAAAGGAGTGGCCGTTGGCGGTGATGACGCCCCGGTTGTTCTCCGCCGACACCAGGCCGCCCTTGTTGAAGCAGAACATCCGGCAGCGGTCCTCGAAGGTTTTGGTTTTATAGAGGATTTTCGGCTCGTAAATCTGGTCGGAGAATTCCTTCCAGATCATGTCCTTCATCTCCACCCGGACGCCGATGTCCACATGGTTGGAGCGCATCTTCACGCCGAAGGAACGGCAGAAGCCGGACACGAAATTGGCGCCGCCCCGGCCCGTGGCGATGATGACCCGGTCGGCCTCGATGGTTTCGCCGTTAGCGTAGTGGAGCAGATAGCCGTTTTCGGTCTTTTCCACCTGCTCGCAGTCGTAGAAGGCCAGCATTTCCGTGCCCATGTCCGCCAGCGCGTGGATCAGGTTCTGCATGGTCAGGAAATTCTTGTCGGTGCCCAGGTGCTTGACGTTCATGTCCAGCAGCCGGAGGTTATTCTGAAGACATTTGAGCTTCAGCGCCTCGTTGGAGCGGTAGACCTTGGGAATGCCGGAGGTGCAGTAGGTATTGAGGATCTTGTCCACCTCGTCGATGTACCGGTTGGCCACATCGTCCCCCAGCTCCTCGCCCAGCGTGCCGCCGTAGGCGGTGCCCAGGTTGAACTTGCCGTCGGAAAAAGCGCCGGCACCGGCAAAGCCGCTGGTGATGGAACAGTGCTTACAGTGGACACAGGTATTATTTTTTCCGGCAGGACAGTGCCGCTTCTCCAGCGTATTGCCCCGCTCGGTGATGACCACCCGAATGCCGGGGAGGTTTCGGTGCAGCCGATAGGCCGCCATCAGGCCGCCGATGCCGCCGCCGATAATCGCAACGTCATAGTGCTTGCTTGACATAGCTTCATCAATCCTTTAATTCTTCATATTTATGGCATTTTATCAGAAATACACATCTTCTATTATAAAGAAAATCGCCGCCGCTGTCAATCCTTTCCGCAGGCAACCCCCGGACGCCGAGGGCTTCCGGGGCAATCTTACTTTCCTTTGAGCAACGCCTCAAAAACGCCCACAAAAAAGGCAATGATCCCCAAAATAACCCATATCTTCAAACCTGCCTTTCTTCCGCCGCGCGGGATTTCCTTTTGCTTGTTTCTATGATACCATCCGCGTTTCACAATAGCAAGAAAATTCCAAAGATTTTCCAAAATATTGTTGGCAAAAGAAAAGCAGACCGTCAGAAGACGATCTGCTTTTGGTGACCCGTACGGGAATCGAACCCATGTTACCGCCGTGAAAGGGCGGTGTCTTAACCGCTTGACCAACGGGCCTGGTAGCGGCAATCTGATTCGAACAGATGACATACCGGGTATGAACCGGCTACTCTACCAACTGAGTTATGCCGCCAT
>CAJLCS010000066.1 GCA_905205195.1 uncultured Eubacteriales bacterium | reverse complement strand
AGAGGAAGGTGACACCCAGAACCTGTACCGCGAGCTGACCTCCGTCATCCAGGCCGTCATGACCGATCCCAACGGCGCTGATGTGCAGGCCCTGATGGATACGGCCCAGGCCAACGTACAGCAGCTGCTGGACGACTTCGGCAACACCTGATTCGGGGTACTGAGATAAGGTATATAAGGCAACTTATATAAACAGCGAGGCCGCCGCATGTGCGGCGGCCTTAGCTGTTTAGCCAAATATGGGCCATTTTTCGGCGTGACCCCTATTTGGCTGGACAGCTAAGGTCAAAGCGAAAGCGGCCAATATATCTTAAGAGAGGTGTACACCAGTGAAAGCAAAATCAGCATCCGCCCAAGCCCCTGCAGCCCGCCTGGACGGCAGCCACTACACCTGGGGTAAGTTCAAAACGGACTTGCTCGGTTGGTGTCTTGTCCTGCCGGGTCTGGCCATCATCGCCTTCTACACCCTGTGGCCCCTCGTCGGCTCCATTCAGCTGGCCTTTGCCAAGACCAAAGGCTTTACCATCGTCAACTATTGCGGGTTCGACAACTTCAAGGTTGTCATGAATCACCCCCACTTCCTGCGGGCGTTGCAGAATACCGTCGGGTACGTCTTCTGGTCCCTGCTCATCGGCCTTTTGGTGCCTGTCATCATCGCAGCCCTGACCGCCGAAGTCACGAGAGGCCGCGGCTTCTTCCGCATTGCCATGCGTCTGCCCGGCATCCTGCCCGCCATCGCATCTCTGCTGATTCTGACGTTCTTCTTCCGTTCCGACGATAAGGGCGTCCTGAACATGATGTTCAGGCAGATCGGCCTTGGACCGTTCAGATTCCTCACCAACAAGAACCTCGTCATCATGTGGCTGATCGTCTGCGCGACCTGGAAAGGCGCCGGCGGTACCGCCCTTCTGTATATGGCAGCCATGGCCGACATCTCCCCGGAGCTGTACGAGGCTGCCGCTCTGGACGGCGCGTCCCCCTGGAAGCGCTTCCAGCACATCACCTGGCCGGCCATCAAGGGCCAGTTCTCCCTGCTGCTGATCCTGCAGATCATCGGCGTGTTCCAGACCCTGTACGAGCCGCTGGTTATGACCAACGGCGGCCCCAACAACTATTCCCTGTCGCTGATGCTGCTGGTTTACCGGTACGCGTTCGAGGATTCGCAGGTTGGCCGTGCGTCCGCTCTGTCGCTGGTCGTGGCCCTGTTCCTGATCGTCCTGTCCATTGTCCGCTACGCCGTGCAGAAGCACACTGACGACGAATAAGGAGGGGAGTGTGTCGCTATGAAAGGTTTCAAAAGTTATCAGAATAAGGTTGACGGCGTCATTCACTACTATGACCTGAAGCGCCGCTCCAACCGGATCGGCATCGTCGCCATTTACATCATCTGCATCCTGATGGCCATCGTGTTCCTGTACCCGATGATCTGGCTGATTTTCGCCTGCCTGAAGGACTCCATCGAGCTGTTCAAGAGCAGCAGCCTGCTGCCCAAGGTGGTGGACTGGGACGGCCTGCGGCGGACCTGGCTCCGTCTGGACTACGGTAACTCCTATCTGTGGTCCCTGTACGAGTGCGCCGGCAACATCGCCTGCTCCATCGTCTTTAACGGCCTGTTCGGCTACGCGCTGGGCGTCGTGAAGATGCGCGGCAGCAAGCTCCTGTGGGGCCTGCTGATGGGCATCATGCTCATCCCCGCTACCGGCGGCTTCGTCGTCCTGTACCGGACCTTCGTCAAACTGGGCCTGAACAAGGGCCAGATCTGGCCCCTGTATCTCGGTGCCGGCGGCGCTCCCTTCACCATCATGATGTTCAAGACCTTCTTCGAGAACATCCCCCGGGACTACATCGAGGCGGCACGTCTGGACGGCGCGTCCAACATGGATATCTTCTTCCGGATTGTCTGCCCCCTGTCCAAGCCCATCGTGGCCATCACCGCCATCAACGCCTTCACCGGCGCATGGTCCAACTTCCTGATGCCCTACCTGTGCCTGAAGTCCTCCGGCCGTTCCACCGTTATGGTCAAGCTGTATCAGCAGTGCGGCCAGGGCGGCGTGGCGCTGGACCAGCTTCGTGCATCCCTGTTCTCCGTGCTGCCGCCTGTCATTTTCTTCTGCATCTTCCAGAAGTACATTATGAACAACAACACGGCCGCCGGCGTCAAGGGCTGATCCCAATCTCAAAAAAGCTCCCGACTTCAGTCGGGAGCTTTTTTGCGGTATTCTGTGGGAGATATTCCGTAAAAACTCCGGAATTGCCGGTTGAAATAGGTCACGGTGTTGAATCCCGCCGCCGCGGCAATGTCCGTCACCGTCCGGTTGGTGCTTTCCAGCAGCGCCGCCGCCTGCCGGAGCCGCCGGGCGTTGAGATAGGCATGGAAGGACAGGCCCATCTGCTGGCGGAATAGCCGCCCCAGGTACTTTTCGTTGTAGTGGTACAGCCGGGCCAGCGCCGTCAGGGACAGGTCCTGCCCGTAGTAGGCGTCGGCGTACTCCTTCAGCGCGGCCACGGCGGCGGACAGGGCCTCCGGCGGCCGGGCCGCCGGTTCCGGCAGCGTTTCCAGAAACGACGCCACGATGGCCCCGATCCGCGGGCAGTCCGCCGGTGTCAGGTCCCGTTCCAGCGTTTCAAACAGCGGATCGTCGGGGGACAGGCCGGTTTTCCGGCAGATCCGGTTCGGGTCCGTCGCCAGATTTCCCACAAACACCACCGCCATGGGGCTGCCGCCCCGGAGGACGGGCAGGCAGTATTCGTAAACGCCGTTGATGCAGTACCCGTCGAAGGCCCGGCCCGTGCGCCGGGCCTTTTCCGTGGCCAGCGCCTTGCACCGCAGGCACCGCCGCAGTCCGCCGGGCCGCAGCTTCACCGCGTCGCAGAAGGGGGCGGCGTGGATGGTGTGCAGCGGGTCCAGCCGGGCGGGGCCGGTTCCCCACCGGCCGAAAAACAGGACGCTGATGTGATAGCGGCACCCCCGCTCCAGCTCGTCGATCAGCGATTGTAACGTGACGTCGTTTGCCATTGGGATTATCCTTTCCGAATGTGTTTTCTTCTATTTTAGCAGAAACCTGCCGTTTGTGCAAGGTCAGGTATCCTTCCTGCTGGCATTTTTGCAGCAGGTGTGGTAGGATAGAACTATCTTAATCGGAGGTGACTTCCATGAAAACTTATGATGTCATCGTGGCAGGCGGCGGCCTGACCGGCGTGGCCGCTGCCGTGGCTGCTGCCCGGCGGGGATGCAGCGTCCTGCTGGTTGAGCAGAGCGGCTGCCTGGGCGGCGCCATGTCAAACTGCCTGATTTATCCGTTCATGCAGTTCTGGACGGAGGTCAACGGGGAAGTGAAGCTGCTTTCCGACGGCCTGTTTACGGAGATGCGTCAGCGGCTGAGCGCCTATCAGGAGCCGGAGCGGCTGGGTGATTTCTCCGGCGAATGTTTCAAATTTGTGCTGGATGACATGACGTCCGAGGCGGGCGTTGAGGTGCTGTACCATGCCACCCTGTTCGGCGTGAAGACCGACGGCCGGAGGGTAACGGCGCTGCGTCTGGCCACCAAGGCCGGCGAGCAGGATGTGGAGGGCCGCTGCTTTGTGGACGCCACCGGCGACGGCGACCTGTTCGCCTTTGCGGGCTGCGACTTCCAGCTGGGGCGGCCAAAGGATTCTCTGTCCCAGCCCATGACTACCTGCTTCCGTATGGCGAATGTGGATATGCGTTACTGGGGCGGCCCGCATAACGCGGAGCTGGAAGGCGCCTATCGCCGCTGGCAGCAGGAGGGCAGAATCCTGAATCCCCGGGAGGATGTGCTGACCTTTACCGGACGCGGCGTCGGCAAGGGCGTGATTCATTTCAACACAACCCGCATCGTCAAGCATAATCCCACCGATCCCCTCTCCCTGAGCCAGGCGGAGACGCTGGCCCGGAAGCAGATCTGGGAAATGGTTCGGTTCCTGCGGGAAACCAACCCCGATGCATTCCGGGATGCCTGCCTGGTCAATACGGCCATCAGCATCGGCGTCCGGGAGAGCCGGAAGCTGAAGGGCGACTACATCCTGACCGCCGACGATCTGGTGGCCTGCCGGAAATTCGACGATTCCATCGCCCTGGGCAACTACGACATCGACATCCACAACCCGGAAGGCTCCGGCACCAGCCACTATTACTTCAAGCCGGGCCAGTATTACACCATTCCCTACCGCAGCCTGGTGGCCAGCGAGTTCGACAACCTGCTGGTGGGCGGCCGGTGCATCTCCGCCACCCATGAGGCCCAGGCCTCCATCCGGATCATGCCCATCTGCGCCACCACCGGCGAAGCGGCAGGCGTCGCGGCGGCCGTGGTGTGCAAATCCGGCGCCACCACCCACAACGTGGATGTGGCAGCCATTCAGCAGCTTCTCCGGGCCGAGGGCGCGGCGCTCTGATTCCCGATTTTCATCAAAAAGTTCCCCGCGGAAAGTAAATTTCCGCGGGGAACCGCTATTTTGGGGTTATTTTGCCTGATCGGGCCATGTTTTCAGCAGATATTCCTCCGCTTCGGGGCACCACAGGTTGTGGTTGGCCTCGCACAGGTCCGCCAGCGGGCCGAACCGGGGATCCGCGGCGGCTTTCTGCCGGAAATCCTCGATGGCTGTCAGGGGCATCTCGATGTGGGTGTAAATCAGCTTCTTCCCGCCGGGAATCTTGGGCAGGTTCAGGGTGGTCTCCCCGGCGCAGTTCAGGCCGCCGATGTGGGTGACCATGACGGCGGGGTTCAGCAGCCCCGCCTCGCTGAGCTTCAGGGATTCCACCAGATCGTCGGTATTGCCGCCTGTGGTGCCCATGACGTGGGTGGAGTTGTAGTGAACGTCGTAGTAGTTCAGCTTGGCGGCGAACTGCTTGTCGGTGGGCCCGGCGAAGAAATTCAGGCACCCGTCCCGGCCCAGCACGGCGCTGGCCAGCTCCACCACCGGCGCCACCGGGGCAAAGGCGAACACGTCGTCAAAGCCGTCGCCGCCGATGGGCGCTTTCAGGGCAGCGGCCGGGTCGGCCATACCGTCGGTGTTGATGAAATGCAGCGCGATGCCCGCCTTTTCCGCCTGATCCCGGAAGAGCTTCTCTGCCCGGGCCAGCCGGGCCGCGTTGATGTCCGACACCACGATGGTGCCGGGGCGGCGGTCGCAGCACAGGGCGTAGGCCAGCGCCCCCAGCCCCATGGGGCCGACACCGGCCAGCAGCGCCAGCTTGCCCCCGGGGACAATGCCCATTTCGTGGTGATACACGCCCATTTTCGTGTGATAGCAGGCGTGGAAGGCGCCGATGCAGCAGCTCATCGGCTCGGCCAGCGACGCTTCGTAGAAGGCCCGGCCCTTATACTCCATCAGGCAGCCCAGCTTCATCACCTCTGCCGGGATGATACAGTAGGTGGCGTCGCCGCCGAAAAACTCGTAGGAATAGCCGGGGCTCCACATGGTACCCCGGTAGTTCAGGGCGGGCTGCTGGGCAAAGCGCATCCCGGGCCGGAACTGATTTTGATGGTTTTTGCCGACTTTGACGATTTCACCGGCAAATTCGTGGCCCATAATGGCCGGATGCTCCGCTACGTCCGGGTGGACCCGCTTGTGGGCGGTGCCCAGCATGGCGCACTTGTAGGTGGACATACACACGGAGTCGGAAATGACCCGGACGAGAATTTCGTTGTCGCCGATTTCCGGCAGTTCAAAGGTATCCAGACGCAGATCCCCTGCGCCGTGGAGCCGAAGGGCCGTTGCTTTCATGATTCAAACCTCCTCAATGGTGACCTGACGGTAAAGCCGGGCGATGGCGTCATGTTCGGGGACCTGGGTGCCCCGGCACATGACGCTGGCGGCACTGACGGCCACGGCCAGCCGCAGCCGGTCCGGCCAGTCCATGCCGGTTTCCTGCCCATAGGCCAGGGCCGCCACCATGGAGTCCCCGGCCCCCACGGTGCTGCCCACGGGGACGGACAGGCCCGGCGCTTTCCAGACCCCGTCCCGGCGGCAGAGCAGCGCTCCGTCGCCGCCCCGGGAGACGACCACCGTGCCGATGCCCCGATCCAGCAGCCCCCGGGCCGCGTCCAGCACCGACGCCCAGTCCGGCAGGGGCCGTCCGGCGAACCGCTCCAGCTCCTCCTGATTGGGCTTGACCAGCTCCGGGGCGGCGCTGACGGCTTCCCGGAAGCTCTCGCCGTCGGCGTCAACATAGGCCGCCGCGCCTTTTGCCCGGAACCGGGCCGTCAGATCCCGGTACAGCGTTGCCGGCACGCCGCCGGGTAGGCTGCCGGAGAGAATCAGCGTGTCCCCTGCCGCCACATGGCCGTCCAGCACCGCCAGCAGCTGCGCCAGCTCCGCCGGGGCGATCACCGGGCCGGGTTCATTGATATCCGTGTTCCGATGGGCCTCCGGGTCCAGAATTTTCAGATTGCTGCGGTTTTCTCCGGCGATTTCCACCGCCAACAGGGGGATTTCCAGCGCCGCCAGCCGCTCCTTGAGCCAGATGCCGGTGTAGCCGCCGAAAAAGCCCACGGCGGTGGTGGGGCAGCCAAAGCTTTTCAGGCATTTGGACACGTTCAGTCCCTTGCCGCCTACGTCGCTGCGGAGGGAGGCCATGCGGTTGACGATGCCGGGGGTAAACCGGGGCACCACCGCCGTCCGGTCGATGGCGGGATTCAGCGTTACCGTCGTAATCACGGCAGGTCCCTTTCTTCCACCCGGACGGCGATTTCCGCCGGAGCCGTGACGGCCGTCCGGCCGCCGTGGAGATGCACTTCCAGCGGGCCGAAGGGGGTGGGCAGCACGGCGTCCACGTCGGTCAGCCCCAGAAGCCGGGGGCGGACCGTGACGGACCGGTAGCCGTCCCCTACGGACAGGCCCAGCACCGTCTCCACGAAGAAGGCCGCCACCCCGGCGGACCAGCCGTGGCACAGGGAATGGCGGAACCGGGTGTAGCAGAACCGGCCGTAGTCGCCGTGGAGGTCCTTCTGCCCGGGCCGGGGCAGTTCGTCAATGGACCCGGAGCCTTCCAGCCAGTCCAGGTCGAAATCCTCCCAGAAGGTGGTGGCCCCCCGGGACAGCATGGCGCCGTAATAGTCCTTCATCATCTCCAGCATCCGGCCGCTGCCCACCCGGGCGGCGGCGGTGAGGATGTAATAGCCCATAAAGGTGGACATTCCCCGGGCGCCGCCCTGCTCCAGCAGGTCCCGGGCGCCGGAGGGATCGCCGCCGGCCAGCACCTGGAAGGCCCGGACCTGTTTTTTCGTCACCGGCTCGTTCAGATGCACCGCCAGCTTCCGGATCAGCGCCGCCGCCGCCGGGCAGTCCACCCGGTCCAGATACTGCCGGGCGGTCCAGACAAGCAGCGCCGCGCCGCCGGACCGCTCGTCCGGCGTCAGATGGGTGGGCCAGTCCAGAAAATAGGCGTTGCCGTCGTTGGCGGGGTCGGGGGACAGGTGCATGGTGCCGTCCTCGTCCACCAGCCGGTTGAACCGGGCCAGAATGGATTCGGCGTAGTCCCGGTTCCGGTCAAAATAGCCGGTGTCGCCGGTGAGCCGGACGTATTCGCACAGATTGGCCACCCACCAGGCGGAATAGGTGGGCATATTGTTGATCCAGCCGTCGGCGGGGGTGTTTTCCCGGAGGAAGGTCAGGGAATTGGTGACGTTTTCGGTTTTGCCGAAAAGATACAGCGACGTGAGAATCTCCGGGTGCATATCGCCGCACCACACCAGCCGGTCCCGCTTGATGCCGTCCCAGATCCAGCCGTCCTGGAAGCAGAGCTTCAGCGTGTAGGCGGCGGTGTCCAGAATCCGGTTGACCAGCGGGTCGTTGGTGACGATGGACGCCTCCGCCGCCAGATCGGGCAGGGTGCAGAAGGCCCACAGGTTCGTCAGCCGCACCGGCGTGTCGGTCAGCAGTTCCGCCCGGAGGAACCGGAAGCCGGTCTGGCCGAATTCCTGCACCGACATACTGGGCACCGTCACGGAAAAGTCCCGGGCGGCGTGGGCGTTCTGGGCGTTTTTCTCGCCCAGCGGCGCGCAGGCCTCGCCGACGGATTCGCCGAAGGTCAGGCGGAACATGGCGCCCTGATTGACGGACAGGGCCTGGGTTTCCGGCGCCTGTACCTCCCGGGCGGCCATCCGGACGCCGCCGCACAGCTCCCGGCCGAAGTCCAGCAGCACATAGGCGCCCTTACCCGTGAGCCGGGCACAGTTGTCCGTCCGCCAGGAGATGGCGGCGGGCTTGTCGTACAGCAGTTCCCCGGGGCATTCCAGCCCCCGGCTGTCCACAATCCGGGTGGGCAGCAGATACTCTTTTCGGATCGACGCCGATCTGCAGCGCAGCAGCATGGCAAAGTCCTCCCTTGTCAGGTAAAAAGTCTGGCTTGTTTCAGTACGGTTATATCATATTCCGGCAGCTTTGTAAACAGAAAAAGCGGGGGGACAGCGTGGCTGTCCCCCGGAAAATACGGGATCAGCGGGCCTCGGCGGTATCGTGGCCGGTGGTCAGGCCCGGCGCGCCGACGGTGACGGTGACCTTCCCCGGCGTTTTGGTCCGGACGATCACCAGCGCCCGGCCCTGGAAGGCGTGGCACTGATTGGAGGTGTAGTCGTCCTCGTTGGCGGGGTCGCCGCTGAAAATGCCCATCAGCTCGCCGCCGTCCACCAGGCAGGTCAGGGCGTTGGCGGCATGGGGCACCCGGTCGCCGTTTTCGTCCAGGACGGTGACCCGGAAGTAGCACAGATCCCGGTTGTCGGCGGTAAATTCCGCCCGCTCCCGCGTGACCTCCACCCGGGCCGGTGCGCCGACGGTATGCAGGGAGGCTTCGCCGCAGGCCACGCCGCCCTTCCTGGCGATGACGGACAGCGTTCCCTTTTCGTAGGGCACGGTGAAGGTGGCAATGCCCTTCTCCGGCTTGCTGGTGCCGAGGCTCCGGCCGTTTACGAACCATTCCACTTCTTCCGCGTCAGTGTAGACGTCGGCCTTCACGGGCTTGTCCAGATAGGCGTCGTCAAAGGTCCAGCTGTCCAGTACGTCATACCAGTGCCAGTGGGTGCCGGAGAAGCCTTCGCCGTAATGCTCCGGATGGGTGGTGAAGATGGCCGGCGCCTTGCCGCCGATCCACACCGCTTCCCGGAAATAGGACTGGGGACGGCGGTAGCCGCACAGGTCCAGATCGCCCTGATAGCAGGTCCGCCATGGCCAATCCGCCAGAGAGATGCTGGGAATAAAGCCGTCTCTGGCCCAGCAGGACCGGCCGGTGCCGGCCTCGCCCAGATTGTCGTAGGCGGTCCAGGTAAAGTCGCCCAGCACATAGGGCAGGCGCTTGACCTCACTCCAGGAGTCATAGAAGTCCAGCGCGTGGGTCTCGGAGCCCCACATCACCCGCGCCGGGTACTTCCGGTGGTCCGGTTCGTAGAAGGGATAGAGATAGTTGTAGCCCACGATATCCAGCGGGGCCATGTAGGCTTCGGAGCGCTTGAGCCAGATTTCATGGCTTTCCGCGTCGTCCCGGCCCATTTTCCGGGGATCGTCATAATCCGCCGGGTCCGTGGGCGAGGGGGTATACCACAGACCGCAGATGCCGGAGGTGACCAGACGGGTGTCGTCGTACTTCCGGATCTCCGATGCCAGCCGGGCCGCCCATGCGGCGCCGTCGGAGAAGCCGTCCCGCTCCTGAATTTCGTTGCCGATGGAGTAGGTAATGACGGAGGGGTGATTCC
>CAJLCS010000065.1 GCA_905205195.1 uncultured Eubacteriales bacterium | reverse complement strand
TCTCGATCCGGGGCAGGGTGGAGCCCCAGACGTCGAAGGAGGTGAGAATGCTGCCAACGGCGCCGTTATGGAAGCGGAGCAGGCCGTTGACATGGGTGGGTACCTCCACCTCGATGATCTGGCCGTATTTGGGCTGGCTGGTGATGGTCCGGGTGGGCATACTGATGGAGGTCATGCCGGAGACGCTATCCACGCTGCCTACCAGATTCACCAGCGCCGTCAGGTAGTACGGTCCCATATCGAACATGGGGCCGCCGCCCTTTTTGTAGTAGAATTCGGGGCCGGGGTGCCAGCTTTCGTGGCCGTGGCAGACCATGAAGGCGGTGGCGCCGATGACCTCGCCGATCAGGCCCTCGTCCAGGATCCGGCGGCAGGTCTGGATGCCGGCGCCGAGGAAGGTGTCCGGGGCGCAGCCCAGCAGCAGCCCCTTCCGGGCGGCCAGCTCCACCAGCTCCTTGCCCTCCTCAAAGCGCAGGGACAGTGGTTTTTCCACATAGACGTTTTTCCCGGCCTCCAGCGCGGCCTTGCACAGCCGGTAGTGGATGGGCGGCGTGGTCAGATTCAGCACCACGTCCACGTTGGGGTCGGCGATGATTTCCTCAAAGGTCATGATCCGGGAAATGCCGTATTTTTCGGATTTTTCCTTGGTATTCTGAGGAATCAGGTCGGAAATGGCGTAGACGTTGACGTTATGAAACCGGGTGGTCAGATTCTGTAGGTAAATGCTGCTGATATTGCCGCAGCCGACCACGGCGACGTTGACTTTCTGCATGACGGTTCCTCCTTAGCGGGCGGCCCACAGGAAGCCCCGGCGCATCAGCTCCAGAGCCTGGGGGTAGTCGGTGAAGATTTTGTAGGTATGGCCAAGGGAGTTGTAGAACACCTTGCCCTTTCCCCAGAATTTGGTGTATTCCACCGGCAGCTCCACCTTTCCGTTGGAGGAGTGATTGCCCTCCACCACGGGGAACCAGGTGGTGGCCAGCACCTTCACGGCGGGGTCCACATGGATGTAGTACTGCTCGGAGTGAACGGTGAAGGGCGCGATACCGGCGGTCAGTGGCTCGTCGGGCTTGCAGATCACCTCGTAGACGGCGCTTTCGCCGCCGGGATGGGCCACCCACTGGGAGCCGGTCATGAACTGCCACTCGGTGTCGTCCCGGAAGCTGTCGCACATGCCGCCGTGACATCCGGCGATGCCCGCGCCCTCGGCCACGGCCCGGCAGATGTTCCGGCTCTGCTCCGGGGCAATGCGGCCCATGGTCCAGACCGGCACAAATAAGTCATATTTTGTGATTTCGTCGTAGGAATCCAGGACCGAAAGCGTGTCGGACAGCGTAACCTCGAATTGCTCGTTTTTCAGGACATCTGCGAAAAGCGCGGCGGTTTCTTTGGGAGTATGACCATCCCAGCCACCATAAAGAATCAGTGCTTTTTTCATATCTGTCATCCTTTCCGTTTTTTGTTCGGGTTTTGGTGCTTTTATCCTAGCAGAACTTTTCGTGGGAGACAATGAAAAAACCGTTGATTTTATGGTCAAAAATTGATATCCTAAAGGAAAGGGGGCGGACGTATGCTGCTGTTTGAAAACCGGGTGGAGGATTTCATGATGGCGCGGCGGGGAAATTTTGATTTTTTGCCCCATCTGCACCACAATCTGGAAATTCTGGTCTGTACGGAGGGGGCCTTCGGCGTCAGCTGCTGCGGCAAAAGCGCCGTGCTGCACCGGGGCGATCTGATGATTGCGTTTTCCAATCAGGTCCACGCCTATCAGGACATCGGTCCGGCGGCGGGAATCATGATGATCGTCAATCCCCGGATGTTCCCGCTGCTGTCCGGCAAGCTGGAAAACCGGAGCCATGACAATTTCCTGACGGGGCAGGGGGAATTCTATATTTCTCTGGCGGAGGCGGCCTGCCGGGAATACGAGGGCGGCGGCGCGGCGGAGATTCTGACAGGGTACCTGTATGTGCTGCTGGGCAGCGCGCTGCGGTCCCTGCCCAGCCAGACGCAGAAAACCGTGCTGGCGGCGGACACCTTTTCCGAGGTGCTTGCCTATCTGTCTCAGTCCTTCACGGAGCCGCTGTCCCTGCAGGGGCTTGCCCGGCAGTTTGCGGTGGACCCCTGCCATTTGTCCCGGATGTTCAAGCAGCGGACGGGCTACGGCTATCTGGAATATCTGCATCTGCTTCGGGTGACCTACGCCCGGGAGCGGCTCCGGGATTCCGGCGGGAAAATGATGGAAATCGCCATGGAATGCGGCTTTTCCGACCAGAAAACCTTTAACCGCGTCTTCAAATCCCTGACCGGCACCACCCCCAGCGCCTACCGGGCCGCCGCCCGGAACGGCAGTCCGGGTATCGAAAAAACCGTATAAAATCCCGCCGCCGGAAAACACCGGCGGCGGGATGCGTTTGCGGGAAGGTCAGCGGCGCGCCCGGGGGAGCACGTCCTTTTGCAGGACCTCCAGCAGGGTGTCCAGCTCCCCGGCGGTGGTCTCCCGGCTCAGGGAGATCCGGAAGGCACCGTCAATGACCTCCGGCGCCACGCCCATGGCGCTGAGCACATGGCTGCGGTGGCCCTTGGCGCAGGCGGAACCGGCGGAGACGCAGATACCGGCGTCCTGCAGCAGGTTGATGGTGTTCTGGGTGGGCACGCCGGGGACGGACAGGGAGAGAATGTGGGGCGCGTCGTGGGCGCCGTTCACCGTCAGACCCGGAAGCGCCGCAGCCCGGGCCAGAAAACCGTCCAGCAGCGCCTTTTCCCGGGCAGTGTCGGCCCGGAAGGAGGCGGCGCCTACGGCGGCGGCCGCGGCAAAGCCGGAAATGGCCGGGGTGGCCTCGGTGCCGCTGCGGTAGCCTCCCTCCTGGCCGCCGCCCAGCAGCAGCGGCGGGAAGGACCGGAGCCGGGGGCTGATGTACAGCGCACCGGCCCCCTTGGGACCGTGAATTTTGTGGGAGGACACGGAAATCAGGTCGGCCCCCAGCGTTTTCGCCTGAAAGGGCACCTTCAGAAAGCCCTGCACGGCGTCGGTGTGGAACACGGCGTCGGGGCAGAGCCGATGGACCAGCCGGGCCATCCGGGCGATGGGCATAACCGCGCCGGTTTCGTTATTGACCATCATCACGGATACCAGAACGGTATCCGGCCGCAGGGCGGCCTTCAGGTCCTCCTCGGAAATGCGGCCCATGGCGTCCGGCTTCAGATAGGTCACCTCAAAGCCCCGGGCCTCCAGCTCCTTGAGACTGTTGAGCATGGCGTGATGCTCCACGGCGGTGGAAACGATGTGCTTTCCCCGCTTGCCCAGCTTTTTGGCCGTGCCGAAAACAGCCCAGTTGTCGGCCTCCGTGCCGCCGGAGGTGAAAAACACCCGGTCCGGCTCGGCGCCCAGGGCGGCGGCCACCTGACCGTGCCAGAGCCGTAAGGCCCGGGCCGTTTCGATGCCGAAATTGTAGAGGGCGCTGGGGTTGGCCCACTGTTCGGTGAGCGTCCGGGCGACGGCCTCCACGGCTTCGGGACAGGGACGGGTGGTGGCGGAATTATCAAGGTAGATCATCGTAAGATCCTTTCATCGAATAGTGGCACCGGAAGCGGACATGGGTTCCGGTTTCGGTGCAGAGAATGCCCCGCAGGGGCCGGTCCGCCGGGTTCCCGGGAAAATCGGCGGTCCGGAAATCGGCCTCGCCGTCGGCGGTGACGGTGGCCGTCAGCACGGCGCCGCCCCTGCGGCAGGTCAGCGTCAGTGCCCGGGCGCCGGGATAGGCGGAAGCGTTTTTCAGCAGCGGATCGTGGACCGACGCGGGGACGGCATCCGCCGCCGGCGCGGCGACCTCCTTGCAGCAGCCGTCAGCCTTGAACAGCAGCGTGAAGGCGTGGGGCGCGTCGGCGGTCAGCTCGATTTCGTCGCACACCTGCCCGCCCTGGACGGTGACGGTCCGGAGGGCATGAACGCCGGGGTACAGCTCCGGCACCTCTGCCCGGAATCCGCCGGGCACCACCGTCAGGCAGTGGGCCTTGACGCCGCCCTGCTGCCCCTGCCCGTCGTAGAGGACGGTGTTGTGGGACAGGGACTGCCGATAGTAGCCGGGGGTCAGCGGGTGGCCGTAGCCGGGGGTGCCCAGATCGTCGGAGAAGGGCGGCAGCAGCACGGAAAGGGCATCCTGGTGCATATGGCTCTCCCGGACCACACCGCTTTTGAGGATGCAGAACACCGGCCCGGGCAGTACCGCCAGCCCGGTGGCAGGGAAGCAGACGGGGGTCCGGGACGCGGCGGGCACCGGATGGCCGCCCAGCAGCGCTTCGGTGCCGAACAGCAGTCCCACCGGCGTATAGAAGGCGTCTGGCTGCCGCCGACGAACGGCGTCCAGCTGGGCGGTCAGCAGCGCGGCCTCCGGCCGGTCCTGCAGCACCCGGGCGGCGAGGAAAAGCTGGGGGGCGTACAGCCCGGCGTTCAGGGGATACCAGCCGTCGTTCAGGGAGGGCAGGGCGTACCCATCCGGCGACAGCAGGGACGGGACCCGGTAGGCCTTCGCCAGCACGCCCGTCACGTCGCCCTCCGGCGTTCCCACGGCAAAGGCGGCAAAGAAGGTCAGCGCCTCGGTGGCATAATAATGGTAGTGGGTGGAGCATTCGTTCCAGAAGCCGTCGGCGGTGTAGCCCTCCGCCGCCTGATTGGGAATGCCGTAGGGGGCGGCCATGGCCCGGCGGAGCTGCTCGGGCTTGTCAAAGACCAGCCCGATGGCCCCTACGGCGGCCTGAAGCCACAGCGGGATATTGTGAATGGCGTTTGCCTGGGGGAAAATCGTATCGGCCAGCGGCGCAAACAGCTTGCGGTACCAGCGCTCCGTCTGCGCCGGAGAAAACCGGTCCCAACAGACGGCGACGGCCCGGAGCAAATGGAGGGCGAACACCGCTTCGTCCAGACTCTGTCCCATGACCCGCCCCTTTCCGGCGTACTGACCGTGGAGGGGGTAACCGGCGTAGCGGTCCGCGTAGTGATCCAGCACCCGGGCGATCAGCGGGGCGGCGTCCTTGTTCCCGAACCGGTCCGCCAGCGCGGCGGACAGCAGGTGGGCGGCGTAGTGCTGGCGGTAATGATAAAGCCAGGCCTGGTCCAGCAGCGGACCGGCCGCCTCGGTGCCGCAGTGGGGGCAGCGATAGGTCCGGCCGGGGCGCAGCGGCTCCAGGAAGTCAAAGGTAAGCTGGGCGGCGCAGCGGGGGCAGACAAAATTGTGGCCCCAGCCGCAGAGAAGATCGGTTTCGTCGGAAAAATGGTCGCGCAGGTCACGCAGATCGTCCTCCACCCGGCGGACCACGTCTGCCCAGCGGGGGTCGGCGGCGCAGAAACGGGCCATTTCGGCGGAGCTGTTGCAAAATGAGACGTTCATGATGGAGTTTCTCCTTTCCGATGCGCTTATTTGCCGACGCAGAACCGTTCAAAGATCCGGTCGGTGATGTCTTCCCGGACGGTGGCGCCGGTGACTTCGCCGATGGCCGCCATGGCGGCTTCCACGTCGGTGAGCACGGCGTCCGGCGTGACGCCCAGCGAAAGGCCCCGCAGGGCGGATTCCATGGCGTCCATGGCCCGGCGGATGGCGTCCTGCTGCCGGGCGTTGGTCAGTACGGAGCCGTCGCAGGGGGCGGCACCGGCAAACAGCTTGTCCACGGCGGCCGCCAGCGCGTCAAGGCCCGCCCCGGTGCGGGCGCAGACAGGCAGCACCGTCCGGAAGGGCAGCGACGCCGGGTCCACCGCAAGGGGCAGGTCCGCTTTGTTCAGCAGGGCGATGACGTGGGGCGCGTCGGCGCACAGCGCCATCACCTCCCGGTCGGCGTCGTCCAGCGGCCGGGAGCCGTCGCAGACGAACAGCACCAGCTCGGCCTGCCGGGCGGCCTCCCGGCTCCGGGCAACGCCCATGGCCTCCACCCGGTCGTCGGTCCGGCGGATCCCGGCGGTATCCGTCAGGCGCAGCCGGGTCGCGCCCAGCAGCACGGTTTCCTCCACGGTATCCCGGGTGGTTCCGGCAATTTCCGTGACGATGACCCGCTCGTAACCGGCCATGGCGTTGAGCAGGCTGCTTTTGCCCACGTTGGGCTTGCCCACGATGGCGGTGGCGACGCCCTGACGCAGCACCCGGCCCTGCCGGTAGGTGGCCAGCAGGGCGTCCAGACGGCTTGCGGCATTTTCCAGCGTGTCCCGGTAGCGGTCCAACCCGAAATCCTCGATATCCTCGTCCGGATAGTCCAGAACCGCGTGAAAATGGCTGCAAAGGTTCGTCAGATCGTCATAAATCGGCACCAGACGGCGCTTCAGCGCCCCTTCCACCTGTCCGGCGGCGTTGGCGGCGGCGTCGGCGGTGTCCGCCTCGATCAGATCGATCACCGCCTCGGCCTGGGTCAGATCCAGCTGCCCGTTGAGAAAGGCCCGGCGGGTAAATTCCCCCCGCCCGGCGGGGCGTGCCCCGGCCAGATACAGCGCCTCCAGTCCGGCGGCCAGCACGGCGGGGGAGCCGTGGCATTGCAGCTCTACCGTGTCCTCGCCGGTGTAGCTGTGGGGCGCGGCGCAGCGGACGGCCATGCAGGAATCGATGATCCGGCCCTGCTTATCCCGGAGCGTGCCCAGCACCAGCTTCCGCACCGGCGCTTCGGCCAGCGGACGGCCGCTTTTGCAGGTAAACACGCGCCCAGCGATTTCGGCGCAGCCGGGGCCGGAAAGTCGCAGAATACCGATGGCGCAGACCTGGGTGCCGGTGGAAACGGCGGCGATGACGTCAGTCATGAGATTTTCCTCCAGAGAATGTGACTTTCTGCTATTTTAGCACCGCCGGGGTGAAAATGCAATTGTATAATCCCGCCTTCCGGGGACATCCTACTGCGGAGGTGAGACAAGTGGAGAACCGGACGCTGACCGACCGGGCCATCCGGGCAATCTTTGCGGAGGCCGCGGATTTTATGGCCCGGCCCCTGACCTGCTGCGGCAAAACGCTGTACCTTTACGCCATCGACGGCCTTGTTTCCGGCGGGGACCTGTCGGAAACGGTGGTCAAGCCGGTGACGGAGCATCTGACCGGCGACACCATGGCGCAGCTGTACCGGGGTGCGCTGGCAGGCATGGTTTATAATTGTGTGGCGGATCCCTGCACGGATGCGGCGACGGCGGCGAAAAAGCTGGTCAACGGCTTCGGCGTGCTGCTGTTTCCCGGCGCGGGGGCCATTGCCTTTGAGGTCAAGACCGGCGATAAGCGCGGCCCCTCGGCCCCGGAGGTGGAAAACACCGTCAAAGGTCCGAAGGACGCCTTTGTCGAGACGGTCCGCTCCAACACCAGCCTGGTCCGCCGCCATCTCCGGGCGCCGGAGCTGCGGCTGTATGAGACCCAGGTGGGGCGGCGGAGTCTGACCAATCTGTCCCTGCTCTGGCTGGAGGGGGTGACCAACCGGGCGTTGGTGGAGCGGATGAAGGAACGGATTGCGTCCATCGACGTGGACGGCTTTTTGTCCCCGTCGGCGGTGGAGGAATACATGAACGGCTCCCGGAAAACCGCGTTCCCTCTGCTACAATACACCGAGCGGCCGGACAAATTCTGCCAGGGCCTTCTGGACGGCCGGGTGGGACTGCTGGTAGACGGATTGCCGCTGGGGTATCTGGCCCCTGTGGATCTGGGCTACCTGATGGACAGCCCGGAGGACCGAAGCCGGGACTATCTGTCCGCCTCCGGCATCCGGATTCTGCGGTACGGCGCGCTGCTGCTGAGCCTGCTGCTGCCGGGAATTTATGTGGCGATGATGACGTTTCATCAGGAAATGGTGCCGTTGCCGCTGCTGCGGGCCGTCATTGAGAGCAAGCGGAGCGTTCCGTTTTCCACCACGGCGGAGGTGCTGGCGCTTCTGCTGGCCTTCGAGCTGCTGCAGGAGTCCGGCATCCACCTGCCGCAGGCGGTGGGGCAGTCCGTGTCCATCATCGGCGGCATCGTGGTCGGCACGGCGGCAGTGGAAGCGGGGCTGGTGTCCCCGGCGGCGCTGATTGCGGTCAGTCTGGCCGGTGTCTGCGGCTTTGCACTGCCGAATCGGGATCTGGCGGAGGGAATCCGGCTGTGGCGGTTTGCACTGGCGGCACTGGGGTCGCTGGGTGGCCTGTTCGGCGTGACGGCAGGGGGCCTGGCGCTGCTGATTCACCTGTCGGGCCTTCGCAGTCTGGACGTGGCCTATCTGGCCCCCTTCGGGGACAAAAGCAACGCCGGGGTGACCCGTCCCCGGCTGAAAACACAGAAATGGCGGGACCTGCGGCTGGCGCCGGAGGACAGGAGGAACCAGGTATGAAGCGATTGGCGGCCCTTGCGGCCGTGTTTGCGGTCTTTCTGCTGGCCGGCGGCGTACAGGACCGGCGGGATGTGGGGCAGCTGGAGCCGATCGGCCTGTTACAACTGACGGAAACCGCCGAGGGGGTCACGGTACAGGCCGATACCGGCGCCGCAGGCAGCGGCGCTACGGTGGGACAGGCCCTTTCCGCCATGCAGGCCCGGACGGCGGCGGTGATTTTTCTGGAAACGGCGGAAACGGTGCTGATTCCGCCGGGAAAAACGGTATGGATCGGGGAACTGGCGGAGCTTCTGCATCCGTCCTGCGCGGTCTGCATCGCGGAAACGCCGGTGCCGACGGAGGAAGCGGCGGCCTATCTGCGTGCCCACCCCATCCGACCGACGCTGGGCGACTGCATGGCCGGAGAGACAGCGCTTCCGGTACTTCGTTATGAAAAGGGGGCGTTCCGCCTTGTATCATGAGCCGTTGACCGACGACCAGTGGAACGGTTGGTTTGCGGCGGCGCTGCTGGCGCCGCTGGCGCAAAGCTGCGGCGGAAACCTTCCGGCGGCGCTGCTGTCGGGCATCGCGGCTGCGGCGGTGATGCTGGTACTGTCCCGGAGGACGCGGCAGTGGACCCGGTGGACGGCGGTGGTGATGCTGGCAGGACTGACCGTCGAACTGTGGGCGCTGCTTGTCGGTGCGGAAAACGCCTGGCCGTCCGACAGAAAAACGGCGGTGCTGCCGCTGACCCTATTGGCGCTGGCGGCGGCATCCGGCCTGAAGGGAAACGGCCCCGCCGCTTCGGCGGCGACGGTGCTGCTCCGGTTTCTCACGGTGGGTATTCTGATTGTTACGCTGTGTACCATGGGAAAGCTCCAACCACGGCGGATTCTGGCGGAAACCTCCAGCTCCTGGGCAGCGCAGATCACGGTCTGGCTTTTGCCGCTGCCGCTGCTGCTGTTTCCAAAGCCGGGGAAAAAGCAAGGCGGACTCTGGCTTCTCGTCCTGGCAGGCGGAATCCTGACGGCAGCGGCCAACGGCGTTCTGGGAGCGGCGGTGGGGTACAGCGAGAACCGTTTTTATGCCATGGGCCGATCCGCTGCCATGTTCGGCACGGTGAAGCATCTGGAAGCGGCGGCGGGGACGGCGTTGCTGCTGGGATGGTTTGCGTCGCTGAGCCTGGCACTCACGGCAGCGGGAAGGGCCGGGGAGATCCTGACCGGGAACGGATGCCAATGGGCTGCGGCGGTGGCTGCTGTGTCAGCTGCTACCTATCTGACGGGGATCCGGCCGGGGGCGGCGACGGTTCTGGCGGCACAGGCCGGGATGATTCTGGCCGCCACGGCAGCAGGAAAAAGAAACACGAAAAAAGATGAAAAAGGGGTTGACAAATGAAGCGTGATCTGGTATTATATCAAAGCTGTCCGTGAGAGCGGTTGCGGCGAGGCAATCGA
>CAJLCS010000064.1 GCA_905205195.1 uncultured Eubacteriales bacterium | reverse complement strand
GAGGTGACAGGCCCATGAACAAGCTGAGAAATAACCGGGGCGAAACGCTGATCGAATCGCTGGTCTCCATCCTGATCGCCGTGCTGGCCTTTGGCATTCTGGCCACGTCTGTGGTCACGGCGGAAAAGATCAACGCCAAGACCCGGAACACGAATGTTATGTTCAAGTATGCAACAGCACCGACAAATTCGGCAAATCCTCCGACAGTCACGCTGACCGGAGAGGGAGCGAACGGCAAAAAAACCGGCTCCGGCCCGGTGTCGCTCTACGAAAACAACGGCTATTACTATTACAGCCACGATAAAGCGGGGGCCGGGTCATGAAAAGACTGCGGAATCAAAACGGCCTGACCCTGACGGAGATGCTCTGCACGGTGATCATCGTGCTGCTGTTCAGCAGCCTTGTGGCAGTGGGGGCCAATGCCGCGGTGCGGAGCTTCCGCATTTCCATGGCGGACTCTCAGGCCCAGGAGCTTTGCTCCACGCTGACCACCGCCATCAGCGACAAGCTGCGCTACTGCACGGTGGAGGCCGACAACACGGTGTTTATTCAGGGCGTGGGCTATGTGAAAGGTCCGGCTAAGGATATTTTTAAAGTGGATCTTGCCAGCGGTCAGGTGTATCTGGGAGAAAATAAATTCCTGGGTGCATACGCCTATCCGGAGGGTTTGAAGGTCAAAGATTTTTCCGTAGAATATAATGATACGGAAAGAGTTTTTACCGTTAAATTCCAAATCGAGGACCGGCGGGACACCAAGCTGGCCGAGGCAGATTTTCAGGTGAAGCAGATCAATCAGGAGACGAATTAGATAGCATTGTAACCACCGGCACAGCCGGTGGTTACAATGCTGCATTCATAAAAATGCTGACAGCAGATATGGGGGCACAAAAATGACGATCAAGCAGTGTTATCAGGCGATGGGCGCGGATTTTGAGGAGATCTCCCAGCGAATTCCCAGCGAAGCCATGATCCGGAAATTCGCCGTGAAGTTCCCGGAGGACAAGAGCTTTGCGGAGCTGACGAAAGCGCTGGAACAGGGCGACGTGGAAACGGCGTTCCGGGCGGCGCATACCATCAAGGGCCTGTGTCTGACGATGGGCTTTTCCCATCTGACCGCCCCGGCCAGCGAGCTGACGGAGCTTCTGCGGGCCGGACGGCTGGACGGCAGCGAAGCACTTTACGACCAGCTGGCGCAGGCGTACAACAGAACGGTGGAGCTTCTCCGGGCAGTGGACTGACCGGGGGAGGGAAGCAGGCCGTCGCCGCGGTACATCGCGGCGAAGACCTGCGGTGCATGAATATACGAAAACAAAAAGCGGACGTTGACACGCTTTTTTGCAAGCGGAAGCAGGAGGGGATGGCTGTATGGAACGACAGACGGTCTTGATCGTTGACGATTCGGAACTGAATCGCATGATGCTGATGGAGATTCTGGGAGAGCAGTATCACTATATTGAGGCTCAAAATGGGCGGGAGGCTGTCCGGCTGATGGAAAAGAAGCTGACGGTGGATCTGATGCTGCTGGACATCAATATGCCGGAGATGAACGGCTTTCAGGTGCTGGAGCAGATGAACCGCTTCCGGTGGATCGATGAGATCCCGGTCATCATGATCTCCACCGATGAGACCAATCAGGCCATTCAGCAGGCATACGCCATGGGCGTTACGGACTATATCCGCCGCCCCTTCGACACCTTTATCGTGCGCCACCGCGTGGAAAATACCCTGAAGCTCTATGCCAACCAGAAGCGGCTGATGTATCTGGTTTCCGACCAGATCCGGGAAAAAGAGGAAAACAGCAACCTGATGGTGGGAATTCTCAGTCATGTGGTGGAGTTCCGCAACCATGAGGGCGGCGACCATATCCGCAACATCCGCGGCATAACGGAGCTGCTGCTCCGCCGGCTGGTAGAGAAGACGAAGGCCTACCACCTTTCTGAGGAGGACATCGCCCTGATCAAAACGGCTTCCGCCCTCCATGATATCGGCAAGATCACCATTCCGGAGGAGATTTTGAATAAGCCGGGGAAGCTGACCTCGGAGGAATTCGCCGTGATGAAGACCCACGCGGCAGCCGGCGCGGTGATCCTGGAGCAGATGACCTTCGGACAGGAAAAGCCGCTGTTCCGTTACGCCTTGGAGATCTGCCGCTGGCACCATGAGCGGTGGGACGGCCACGGCTACCCGGACGGGCTGCGGGGGGAACGAATCCCCATCGCCGCGCAGGTGGTGGCACTGGCAGATGTCTACAACGCGCTGACCAGCGAGCGGTGCTACAAAAAAGCCTTTGATCACGATACGGCCATCGCCATGATCCTGGGCGGAGAGTGCGGCGCCTTCAATCCGCTGCTGCTGGAATGCCTGGCGGACGTATCGCCCCGGCTCCGCATTACGTCCCATGTCCCGCTGGACGGAGATCCCTACCGGCTGGAGGTGAACCGGCTGTCCGATGAGCTTCTGGCCCGGGCCGATCTGCCGCGGAATGACCGGGTGCAGCGGATACTGGAGTCCTTGCAGGAGCGCATCGACTTCTTCGCGTCCTGCAGCGGCGGGATCCAGTTTGAGTTCGATGCGCTTTCCGGTCTGGCGGACATCACCAATTGGGATGAACCGCCCCAGTACCGCCATACGGTGAAGAACGCTGCTCACCCGGAGTGCTTCTACCGCCTGAGTCAGAAGGATTTCCACCGGCTGCAGGAGGCGATGGCTGCCACGACCAAGGAAACACCGGAATTTTCCGTGAGCCTGCTGCTGCCCTGCGGCACGGAGCATCACTGGTGCGACCTGCGGGTGCGGACGCTGTGGTCCGACCGGCAGCCGGAGCACTATGTGGGTGCCGTGGGTCAACTGGTGGACCCGCAGCTCTCCGTCAAAAAGCCGCTGCTGCTGTCGGCCGCGGACGTGAATACGGAGGACGGCACGCAGGCCCTCGCGGCGGAGATGCGCCGTCTGAGAATGGTATTCGATGTTGTCCGCCTTGTAGACCCCACTACCAATTCCGTGTTGGAATTGGACGAGCAGGGCGTTCTCCATCCCAACGGCAGCCACTGTGCGGCCTTCTGGGACAACGACCGCAGCTGCGCCAACTGCATTTCCTCCCGGGCATTTGCCCAGAAAACGACCCTGAACAAGCTGGAATTTACCAATACGGATATGTACTTCGTCATTTCCAAATACCTGTGCCTGAATGGGATGCCCTGTGTGCTGGAAATGCTGTCCAAGCTGAGTGAGGGCCGCTGGATCGACGCCAACGGCACCCGGCTCCTGCTGGATCACAGCCGGGCCGAGAACATGGAGCTGTTCATGGACCCGCTCACGAACACCTATGACCGGCGGTATTTTGAGTCCTATCACTCCCATCTGGAGGGCATGGAGCATGTGGCGATCATCGACGTGGACAGCTTCAAGCAGGTAAATGACGCCTACGGCCACCAAACCGGAGACACCGTCCTGCGGGACATTGCCGCCGCGATCCACTCCTGCATCCGCAGTACGGATACGCTGATCCGCTACGGCGGCGACGAATTTTTACTGCTGTTTCCCAAAATGGACGAGCATATTTTTGTGCGGAAGCAGAACGAGATCCGGGAGGCGGTCCGCCGGATCGTCATTCCGGAGTATCCGGAGCTGCACCTGTCCGTCAGCATCGGCGGCGTCAGCGGCGTGCATCCCCTTGCGGAGGCCATCCGTCAGGCGGACTACCTGATGTATGAAAATAAAGAGAAATATTATACAGAAGGGGAACATGTCGGGCGGGCGGCGGGGGGGGGGGGGGGGGGGGGGGGGGGGGGGGGGGGTCTTCCTGTTGGATTATAATAAAGTGCATTTTGTTACAGAAGGGGAACCTGTCACCCCCCCCCCCCGAAAATGGAAGAAAATATAAAAATCCGCGATAAATAAGCATGAATATTCAATCGAAACAGGAAGGTGGAGACTGCGGTGCAGAATTGCGGAAAAGAAGCCCTAATCACCATGTTCAAAGACAGCTCCCTGCCTTTTGGCATTATCCGCGTGGAGCTGGATGAGACCGGCCGTCCGGCAGACTGGAGCTTTCTCTGCTGCAATCAGGCGTTGGAAACGCTGACGGGGCGGACCCGGGCGGAGCTGGTGAGCAACAGCTTCCTGACGCTGCGCCCGGATGGCGCAAGCGAGTGGATGGGACCGTTTTATACGGCGGCCTTTGAAAAAAGCCCCGCAAGGCTGGAGGTACAGGACGAGGCGCGGAAATTTCATCTGTATATCGACTGCCTGCCCATCGACGAGGCAGGCGAGTGCGCCCTGCTTCTGCGGAACTCCTGGAAGGAGGACACCTATCGGAAAAAGCTGGAGGAGCAGATCGTCTCCTTCCGGAATATCCACAAGTCCATGTCCTCCGGCGCCTGGCATCTGACGTTCAATGACCGGTGGGAGCGGGTCTCCGTGGAATGGTCCGACACGCTGCGGCAGATGCTGGGCTTCCGCTCGGAAAAGGAGTTTCCCAATGCCTTTGAAGCGTGGACCGGACAGCTCCACCCGGAGGATGAGGCGCGGGTACTGAGCGCTTACGAAGCGGTGGTGGAGGATACCACGGGGGAGCAGCCCTTTGACGTGGAATACCGCCTGCGCCACAAGGACGGCACCTACCACTGGTTCCACACCACCGGCGGCCTGTCCCGCCGGGCGGACGGGTCCCCGGAGTTTTTTGACGGGATCTTCGTCAACACCGATGAAAAGCATGAGACGCGGGAGCGCTTCCAGCGGGCTCTGCGGGAGGCGCAGGCCGCCCGGCAGGAGGCGGAGCTGGACCACGAGATCATCTCCTCTGTGAGCCGGCTGTATTTCTCCATTTTCCGGATCGATCTGAAAAAGGACTTCTATGAGGAGATCTCCAGCGACAACTCCGTACATCGCCTGACGGGACACCGGGGCATGGCCCAGCAGAAGCTGAACGAGCTGTGCAGCACCTTTGTGGACCCGGAGTACCGGATGGCGGTCCGGCAGTTCTTCGACCTGTCCACGGTGCCGGACCGGCTGGCGGATACCGATACGGTGGGGATGGACTATTTAGCCACCAACGGCAACTGGTACATGGCCCGGTTTATCGAAAAGCGGCGGGATGAAGCCGGACAGGTCACCAACATCCTCTATGTGACCAGAAACGTCACCAAGGAAAAGCGGCAGGAGCTGGAACGCCAGAAGCTGAAGATCGCCTATCAGGCGACGGAAAAGGCCAACGAGGCCAAGACCGCCTTCCTGCTGAATATGTCCCATGACATCCGCACGCCCATGAACGCCATTCTGGGCTACGCACACCTGATGCGGAAGGAACTGACGGACCCCAAGCTGCTCCACTATCAGGAGATGATCGAGGAGTCCGGCAGCCTGCTGCTGTCCATCATCAACAACGTGCTGGACATGACGAAGATCGAGAGCGGGCGGCTGGAACTGAATGAAGACTACAACCGCGTGGGAGATGTCGTCGGCAAGATCGTGGCCGTTTTCCAGGGGGAGGCCCGGAAAAAGAATCTGACACTGACCAGAGTGCAGAAGGCGACGAATCTGGATATTCTATGCGACGTTACAAAGCTGCAGGAGCTCTTTACAAACCTGATCAGCAACGCCGTCAAGTACACCCCGCCCGGCGGGACCGTCACGGTCACCACCGAGGAGCTGCCCTGCGCTCAGCCGGGACATGTGACGCTGCGTACCGAGGTAGCAGATACCGGCATCGGCATCAGCCGGGCGTTTCTGCCTCACCTGTTTGAGCCCTTCTCCAGAGAGCGGAACACCACTGCGGGCAAAGTGCTGGGAACCGGACTGGGTATGCCCATCGTCCGGAGCCTTGTGGAGCTGATGGGCGGCACGATCACCGTGGAAAGCGAGCAGGGGAAGGGGTCGAAATTCACCGTGACGCTGACCCATAAGCTGGCGGATCAGGCGCACTGTGAGAAGACGCCCGCCGGGACGGAGGAGCAGCCTGACCACTGCTTTACCGGGAAGCGGCTGCTGCTGGCGGAGGACAATGACCTGAACGCGGAGATCGCCACCGCATTTTTGCAGGATATGGGCTTTACGGTGGATCGGGCCGTAGACGGCGCCGACTGCGTGGACCGGTATCAGCATGAGGCGGCCGGGACCTACGGCCTGATCCTGATGGACATTCAGATGCCCAATATGGACGGCTATCAGGCGACGCTGGCGATCCGCGGCCTGCCGGATAAGGAAAAAGCCGGGATCCCCATTGTGGCCATGACGGCCAACGCCTTTGCCGAGGACCGGCAGAAGGCCTTCAACGTGGGAATGAACGGCCATATTGCCAAGCCCATCAATACGGAGATCCTGCGGGAAACGCTGCGGGAATTACTTTGAAACTGAGGAAAACGAGATACATGAAACGCATCACAGCACTTATTTTGACCTGTCTGCTGTCCGTGGGGCTGCTCTGCGGCTGCGGCGCACAGCAGCCGGAACCCGCACTCCCCGAGATCATCATCGGCAGCGATACCTACCCGCCCTACGTCTATCTGGACGATAACGGCGACCCCACCGGCATCGATGTGGAGATCGCCACGGAGGCCTTCCAGCGGATGGGATATCAGGCGGTGTTCACCACCATCGACTGGGAACAGAAGAAAACACTGGTGGACAGCGGCGAGATCGACTGCATCTGGGGCTGCTTCTCTATGAGCGGCCGGGAGTATGACTACCAGTGGGCCGGGCCCTACGCGATCAGCCGCCAGGTGATCGCCGTGGACGCGGGCAGCGATATTTACACCATGGGCGATCTGGCCGGAAAGACCATCGCCGTGCAGTCCACCGGAAAGCCGGAGGATCTGTTCCTCCACCACCGGATCGCCGATATCCCGGAGTTCGGGGCCATCATCAGCCTGGAGGACCGGGGTGTGCAGTACGCCGCGCTGGACTGCGGCTATGTGGACGCTGTTGCCACCCATGAGATGGCCATTCTGCAATATATGGAGGACTACGGGGCGGAGTTCCGTATTCTGGACAAGCCCCTGCTGGTCACCGGGATCGGCGTCGCCTTTTCCAACAATGATAACCGGGGGCTGGCCCAAAGGCTGACGGAGACCTTTGCCCAGATGCGGCAGGACGGCACTCTGCAGGAGATCCTCGGCAGATATCTGGAGCACCCCGAAACCTATCTGGAGGTAGAGAGCCTTGGGCAGTGAAAAAACACAGAGCATGTTCAGCGCAAGGTTCTGGTATGCCTGTCTTGCGGTGGGGATCATTGCTTTGAGCGTGGTGTACACCTTCTCCCACAAGGTGGATATCCGCCGGTGCGAGGAACGGCTGACGACCACAGTCGAATTTATCAAGGATCAGACGGACAGCTATGTGAACTACAACAATATTGCCGTCGCCAAAAGCCTGATGCGGGGCAGTACCGTCATTCGGACGCTGGAGGAGATCTCTCTGGACTGCAGCGAGGCGGAACTGAAGGCGTATGCCGACAAGCTGTGGCTTACAGGCATTTCCGTACTGGATCAGCAGGGGAACGTGGTGTGCGAGTACACAGAGCACGGCATCGGCTACGCCCGGCTCCGGACCGACCTGGAACGGGCGTCGGTCCTTGACGTCATCGGCTATCCCCAGAAGACCTATGTGAAGCGGGTATATCTGGAGGACGGCTCCTATGCCGATATCGCTGTACATAGCTGCGCCAATAACACCGGCGCGGTGCTGGCCTACCGCCATACGCAGGCGTCCTTTTCCCGGAAGTCCGTCCTGTCCGTCCAGACGCTGCTGAACGGCTATGATGCCAACACCGTGGCAACCTTCCTTGTGGTAAAGGGGAGCCGGGTGGAGGCGTCCAATGACCCGGAGCTCATCGGAAAGGACGTTTCCGACGACCGGCTGATCCAGTCGATCCGAAAGGGCAATCAGTCGGAAAAGCTGACATTTGTGAACGTCGGAAACGGTATGGGGCAGTACTATGGCATGTATAGCCACGGGCGGAATTACTATCTTTATGCATACGTTCCCGCCAGGCAGATCGACAGCGCCACCTCGCCGAACCTGACGGCGGCGCTGGCTGCATATATCCTGATCATGGTGCTGATCCTGTGGCTCCGCTGGAGCACCGTCCGGAAATTCCAGCTCCGGCAGGAGAAGTCCGAGCAGGCTTATAAGGAATCTCTGGAGCAGAAGAATGCCGAGCTGGAGCTTGCTGTCCGCCACGAGGCGGCGGCGAACCGCGCCAAGCGGGAGTTCCTGTTCAATATGTCTCACGATATCCGCACACCGATGAATGCCATCATCGGCTTTACCTCTTTGGCGGCCACCCATATTGACAACCGGGATCAGGTCATTGATTACCTGAAAAAGATCTCCACCGCCAGCCAGCATCTGCTGTCCCTCATCAACGATGTGCTGGACATGAGCCGCATTGAAAGCGGCCGGGTCACCTTGGAGACAAAGCCGGTGTATCTGCCGGATCTGGTGCATGACATCCGGGACATCGTTCAGTCGAACATCGTTGCCAAGCGGCTGTCCCTGTTCATCGATACCATCGATGTTGTGGATGAGCAGGTCATTGCCGACCCCATGCGGCTCAACCAGATCCTGCTGAACATCCTGTCCAACGCCGTGAAATTCACGCCCGCCGGCGGTATGGTCAGCCTGCGGATCGTGGAGAAGCCCACCGCGCCGAAGGGGTATGCGGACTATGAATTCCACATCCGGGACAACGGCATCGGCATCAGCGAGGAGTTCCGGAAGCATATCTTTGAGCAGTTCTCCCGGGAGGAGACCTCCACCGTCAGCAAGACCCAGGGCACCGGTCTGGGAATGTCCATCACCAAGAGCCTTGTGGATATGATGGGGGGGACCATCACCGTGGAGAGCGAGCCCGGGAAGGGCTCGGAATTCGTGGTGGCGCTGCGGTTCCCCGTCAGCGGAGAGAAGCGGGAGCCGAAGCAGATCGCCCAGTTGGAGGGCCTCCGCGCCTTGGTGGCGGATGACGATACCGGCACCTGTCTGAACGTCAGCAAGATGCTGCGGTCCATCGGGATGCGGCCGGATTGGACCATCTCCGGCAAAGAGGCGGTCATCCGGGCCAAGGACGCCATGGAGCAGGGGGACGCCTTCAGCGTCTATATCATCGACTGGCTGATCCCGGATATGAACGGCATCGAGGTGGTGCACCAGGTCCGCAAAATCATCGGAGATGCGACGCCCATCATCATTCTCACCGCCTATGACTGGACGGATATCGAGACGGAAGCGAAGGAGGCCGGTGTGACGGCCTTCTGTGCGAAACCGCTCTTTATGTCCGAGCTGCGCAGCGTATTGGCGAAGCCCTTCGGCGCGGAGGATACGTCGGCCATGACAGAAAAAGGACCGGATTTCTCCGGGAAAAAGCTGCTGCTGGTGGAGGATAACGAGCTGAATCTGGAGATCGCCTCCACTATTTTGCAGGAGGCCGGTTTCGAGGTGGACACGGCGGAAAACGGGCAGATCGCCTTGGAAAAAGTGGAGAATGCTCCTGCGGGCCGGTACGATCTGATCCTGATGGATATTCAGATGCCGGTGATGGACGGCTATGAGGCCACCCGCCGTATCCGCGCCCTTTCGGACAAGGAGAAGGCCAGCGTCCCCATTGTGGCCATGACGGCCAACGCCTTTGAGGATGACCGGAAAAACGCGCTGAACGCCGGAATGAACGGCCATATTGCCAAGCCGCTGGACCTGCCGAAGCTGTTCCGCGTTCTGTCAGAGCTGATGCGGTAACGCCGCCGAGCCGCACGTCCGGAGCAGAAAACGCAAAAAAGAGTTCCGCCTTTGCCATGATCGGCAAAAACGGAACTCTTTTTCTGCCGGCACCGGGCAAAACCCCGAAGGGGATCTGCGTTT
>CAJLCS010000063.1 GCA_905205195.1 uncultured Eubacteriales bacterium | reverse complement strand
GAAATGGTCGATCAGCGGCCGGTCGGGGGTATAGGAGAACTTCAGATTCTCGATCCGCACCTGTCCCTTCACCCCGGGCAGCCGGGTCGGTTGGGCCGGATCCGGCGTTTCGGCGGGCTGCTCGATCAGCTCGAAAATCCGTCCCGCGCAGGCCAGCGCATTCTGCAGCTCCGTTACCACGCCGGAAATCTCGTTGAAGGGCCGGGTGTACTGGTTGGCGTAGTGCAGGAAGCTGGACAGGCTGCCCACGGTAATCCCGCCTGCCACCGCCACCAGTGCGCCGGCCAGTCCCACGCCGGCATACACCAGCGAATTGACAAACCGGGTGCAGGGATTGGTCAGTGAGGAGAAGAAGATGGCCCGCAGCGAGCATTTTTCCAGCCGCTCGTTGACTTCGTCAAACTGGGCAAGCGACGCCTTCTCGTGGCCGAAAGCCTTGACCACCTTCATTTCGCCGATGGTTTCGTCAATCAGCGCCGTCTGTTCGCCTCGTGTGACCGTCTGAAGCTTGAACATGGAGTAGGTCCGCTTGGCGATGAAGTTTGCCACAAACAGGGAGAGCGGCGTAATCACAATCACCACCAGCGCAATGATCCAGTTGATCCGCAGCATGAAAATCAGCGTGCCGAGAATGGTCAGCACCCCGGTAAACAGCTGGGTAAAGCCCATCAGCAGGCCGTCGGCAAAGGTGTCCACATCGGAAATCACCCGGCTGACCAGGTCCCCCTGGGGATGGCTGTCCAGATAGGACAGGGGCAGGCTCTGGATATGGCGGAAGGCCTCGTCCCGCATATCCTTGGTCACCCGATAGGTAATCCGGTTGTTCATTTCGTTCATGATCCACTGGGCAAGGCCCGCAACCCCCGCGCAGACTGCCACACGGATCAGATAGCCGGTCAGCGCCGGAAAATCCACCCTCCCCGCGCCGATCATGGCGTCGATGGCTTTGCCCACCAGAATGGGAATATACAGCGTCATGGCCACATAGCCGAAAGCCAGCACCAGCGACAGAATCAGCACGGCGCGGTACCGCCGGACCCGCCGCAGGACCTTGCGAAGAATCTGCATCTGCGAATCAGCCATTGGTTACCGCCTCCTTGGGAAACTGAGAATAGTAGATTTCCTGATACACGGCGCAGCCTGCAAGCAGCTCGTCGTGGGTGCCGCAGCCCACCAGATTGCCGTCGTCCAACACCAGAATCCGGTCGGCATACCGCACCGACGCGGCCCGCTGGGAGACAATGAAGGTCGTAGGCGGATTTTCCCGGTTCCGGATGGCCATCCGCAGATTGGCGTCGGTGGCGTAGTCCAGCGCCGACGCGCTGTCGTCCAGAATCAGGATCCGGGGATTGCGGACCAGCGCCCGGGCAATGGTCAGCCGCTGACGCTGACCGCCGGAGAAGTTCACGCCGCCCTGCTCCACCGGCGCATCCAGGCCGCCGTCCTTGTTTTCCACCACTTCCCGGGCCTGGGCCGTTTCCAGCGCCGCCCAGAGCGCCGCATCGTCGGCGTCCGGGTTGCCCCATTTCAGATTGTCGCGGATGCTGCCCTGAAACAGCACCGCCTTCTGGGGCACCACGCCGATTTCCTGCCGCAGCGCTTCCTTCTGCCGCGTTCGGACGTCGATGCCGTCCACCAGCACTTCGCCGCCGAAGGCATCGTAAAAGTCGGGAATCAGATTCACCAGCGTGGTCTTGCCGCTGCCGGTGCCGCCGATAATGCCCACCGTTGCCCCCGGTGCCGCCGTAAACGAAACGTGGTTCAGCGAGGTGCCGCCAGCTCCGGCATACTTGGCGGTCACATCCCGGAATTCCACGCTTCCGGCAGCCGAAGCGGCCGTCTTGCTGCCGTCCGCTGCACCGGGCAGCTCCAGAATGCTCTGCACCCGGTTGGCGCAGGCCGCCGCCTTGGTCATGTTGATAATCAGATTGGCCATTTTAATCAGCTCAATCAGAATCTGGGACATATAGTTGTACAGCGCCACCACAAGGCCCTGGGTCAGCACGCCGGACTGGACCTTCAGCGCGCCGACCTGCATCAGCGCCACCACCGCCAGATTGATGATGACATAGGTCAGCGGATTCATCAGCGCAGAGATCCGCCCGGCGGTCAGCTGCTCATGAGTCAGCACCTGGGTCTGGTCCTCATAGTCGGTCATTTCCCGGTCCTCCTTGCAGAAGGCGCGAATCACCCGCACACCGGCCAGATTCTGCCGCGTAGCCGACGTGACCCGGTCCAGCCGTCCCTGCACCCGGCGGTACATGGGAATGGTCACCAGCATAATGCCGAACACCACCACGCACAGCACGGGAATCACGCAGGCAAACACCAGCGCCGCCTGGGTATCGATGGTAAAGGCCATAATCATGGCGCCGAACACCACAAACGGCGACCGGAGCAGCAGCCGCAGCGTCAGATTCACGCCGTTCTGGACCTGATTGATATCCGATGTCATCCGGGTCACCATGGTGGCCGTACCGAGCTTGTCCAGCTCCGTGTACGACAGCGTCAGAAGATGGGCCATCACCGCGTGGCGCAGCCGGGCGGCAAAGCCCACGGCGCTCCGGGCGGCAAAGTACTGGGCCGTCACGGCGCACACCAGGCCCACAACGCCCAGCAGCACCATCAGCAGGCACATCCGGATCAGGTACGCCTGATCCCCCCGGACGATGCCCACGTCCACAATGCGGGCCACCACCAGCGGCACCAGCAGTTCGAAGGTCGCTTCCAGCAGCTTGAACAGCGGCGCCAGCACGCAGTCCCGACCGTAGCCCTTCATGTATTTGAGCAGATGTTTCAAATGCTCTCACCCTTTCCGGCGTCGCTCGACAAGAGCACGCAGCGACGCTGTCTATTCCGATTGATTATACCATCCGGCGCCGGGAAAATCAATCTTCATCCGCTTCTTCCGGAAAAAACAGTTGACAAGCCGCCGAAAAACCGCTATAATAGCATGGCAAACGAAATGCTAGTGTAGCACAGCCGGTAGTGCATCTCACTCGTAATGAGAAGGTCGCCTGTTCGAATCAGGTCACTAGCTCCAAGGCCGCATCCGTCGAAAGATGGATGCGGCTTTTATGATTGTTTCAAAGTAATATTTTTTTATTTTGAATTTTGCCGAACTTACTTGATATTTTTTTCGTCTTGATGTACAATATGCCTAACATCTGACCGACAGGCAGAAACCAATGGACGCAAGGAGGCTATCAAGTGAACAATTCCCACTACATTGACCGCCTGCACGACAAGCTGGAGGCTGTCCTTCCGTATTATGCGGAGCGTATCTGGAAAGACATCGGCAAGGCCGAAACAGTCTACGCCATGAAGACCCAGGACCATCTCCGCACGCCCCCCGCCCGCTGCGAAATGTCCGTCATCACCCCCGGCACCGTCTGGGGCGGCGAATATGACAACATCTGGCTCAGCTGTGACGTCACCGTCCCGGCCTGCGCCGCCGGTGCCGTGCTGGGCGCCATTCCCGAGGCGGAGGCCGTGGAAACCCTCTGCTTCAAGGACGGCGTCCCCGCGGGCATCATCAATTCCAAGAATCAGTTCCTGGGCGGTATGCACAGCGCCATGTTCGCCCTGAAGGACGCGGTGCCCGGCACCGCCCTCCGGCTGGACTTTGAGTGCTACGCCTGGCACCGGTGCCTGGGCACCCAGCCCTATACCTCCTACGAGGAGGACGAAACCGCCCCCGGCGATTTTAACAAGACCTATCACGGCATCAGGATCGTCATACTGGATCAGGTCATCAACGACTTCGTCTTTGATCTGGCCACCGTTTTGCAGCTGGCCCGGCTCCCCGGCGAAAACTACATGGCCATGAAGGCCCATCAGTGCCTGCTGGACGCCTTCCCCTACCTGATTCAGGACGTCCGCAGCGCCTCCGAGGAAGATCTGCACGACGCCTGCCGGAAGGTCTGTACCCTTCTGGCTCCGGCGCTGAAGAAAACCGGCGGCGACGCCTCCCGGGGCTATGTGGGCGTCATCGGCCACTCCCATATGGACACCGCCTGGCTGTGGCCGGTGGAGGAAACCATCCGCAAGTGCGCCCGGACCTACGCCCAGGCACTGACCTTCATGGACCTGTACCCCAATTACACCTTCATCCAGTCCTCCGCCCTGCATCTGGACTGGATGCGGCAGTATTACCCCGCCATCTTCTCCGAAATTCAGCGGCGGGTGGCCGAGGGCCGCTATGAGCCAAACGGCGGCGTCTGGGTGGAGTGCGACTGCAACATCACCGGCGGCGAAGCCATGGTCCGGCAGTTCCTGTACGGCCAGCGCTTCACGGAAAAGTATTTCGGCTACCGGTCCGACTCCTTCTGGCTGCCGGATACCTTCGGCTATAACGGCGCCATTCCCCAGATCATGCAGAAATCCGGCGTCAAGTATTTCTACACCACCAAGCTCAGCTGGAACGACCTGAACCGGTTCCCCGCCGACACCTTCGTCTGGCGCGGCATCGACGGCTCCGAGGTCATCACCCATCTGAACCGGACCCACTTCATCCCCGACGTCAAAACGCTCACCGAGGTCATCACCCAGAACTACGACAAGAGCTCCTGCGATATGCGTCTGGCGGCCTACGGCTTCGGCGACGGCGGCGGCGGCCCCACTCACGCCATGCTGGAGTTCCTCAAGCGCAGCGAGGGGCTGGACGGCATGCCCGTGGTGGAGGAAACCACCATCAGCAAGTTCATGCACAAGGTGGAGGCGCATCAGGACCGGCTGCCGGTTTACGACGGGGAGCTGTACCTGGAGCTGCATCGGGGCACGCTGACCAAGATGCACCCGGTCAAGCGTAACAACCGTCTGGCGGAAATCGCCCTGCACAATCTGGAGCTGTTCAACGTACTGTCCGGCCAGGCCGTCTCCCCCAAGCGGGACGAATACTACCACATTCTGCTGAAAAACCAGTTCCACGACATTCTCCCCGGCACCTGCATTCCCAAGGTGTACGAGCTGGAGGTGCCCGAGATGGAGGCCCTGATCCGGGACGTCAACGCCGACACCCAGGCCTATGCCGCCGGACTGGCCAAAGCCGACGAGAAGAAACTCTCTCTGTATAACCCCCTGTCCTTCCGCCGCAGCGGCATTGCCGTGCTGGACGGCAGCCTCGGTCTGGAAGGGGTGGAAACCCAGTGCTACACCGACTATGACGGCAAGGAGAAAACCGCGTTCCACCTGACCGCGGACGCCATGTCCGCCGCCGTGGTCACCGTCACCGCCCCCACCGCTTCCGCCAGCGCTTTCAAGGCGGAGGGCAGCACTCTGGCGACGCCCTACTACCGGGCGACCTTCGACGAAAACGGCTACCTTTCCTCCCTGTATGATCTGGAAGCCGGTCGGGAAGTCCACAACACCGCCGGTGCGCCCCTTGGCACGCTGTGGTTCGGCGAGGATATGCCCCGGGCCTGGGACAACTGGGATATCGACGACGACGTGTTCCTGAAGCTCCGTCCCGTCACCGCCATGCAGTCCCGGAACGTGGTCTCCGACGGCGCGGTGGAATACCGGATCCGCACCGTCTACGCCGTCGGCAAGGAATCCACCGCCACCGTGGACACCGTGTTCTACGCCGCCAACCGGCGGATTGACTATCAGGTCAAGCTGGACTGGCACGAGCGCCATGCCCTGCTAAAAGCCGGCTTCGACGTGGCCATCCGGTCCGCCTTTGTGAAGAACGAAATCCAGTTCGGTTATATGGACCGGCCCACCACCCGGAACAACACCATCGAGGAGGGCAAATTCGAGGTCTGCAACCACAAGTGGTCCGATCTGTCCGAAATCCACTACGGCGTGGCCATCCTCAACGACTGCAAGTACGGCATGTCCGCCGACGGCTCCAACCTGTGCCTGACGCTGCATAAGGGCGGCTGCCGTCCCGATCCCTTCACGGATATGGGCATTCAGGAAATGACCTACGCCCTGCTGCCCCACAGCGGCCCCTTCGACGCCGAGACGGTCATCCATCCCGCCTACGAGCTGAACTACGCCCCGGTGGTAATCCCCGGCGTGGCCGATCTGACCGCCCCCTTCACCCTGTCCAACCCGGGCATCGTCTGCGAGGCCGTCAAGAACGCCGAGGATGTGGAAGGTGCCTATGTGCTGCGGCTGTACGAGGCCGAGCGGAATCACTCCGCCTGCACACTGACGCTCCGGAACGCCAAGCGGGTCTGGCTGACCAATATGCTGGAAGAAAAGGAAGCAGAGCTGCCGCTGGAAGACGGCAAGGTTGCCCTTTCCTTCACGCCTTTCGAAATCAAGACTATTCTGGTGGAGTGCTGATTTTAACCTGAAAATGTCCCGGCTGCGTTTGCAGCCGGGACATTCTACGTTCAAAAGCGGGGCAGACCGTTCAAGGTCCGCCCCATTTTGTTGCTTTTCAGCCGGAAACCGCCGATAAAATGGCCCGCATCAGCTCGTCCCGTCCGGCGCCCTTCTCCGCGGAGAAGGGAATCAGCAGGCACTGCTCCGGCAGCTCCAGATCCCGGCGGATTACCGCCAGATTCGGCTCCAGCTCGCTTTTTTTCAGCTTGTCCAGCTTATTGGCCACCACCACAAAGGGGCAGCCGCTGTCCAGAAACCATTTTGCCATGGTAATGTCGTTGTTGGTCGGCGCATGGCGGACGTCCACCACCAGAACGCCCAGCGTAATCCGCCCGGCAGCAAAATAGTCCTCCATCAGCCGGCCCCAGCGGGCCTTTTCCGCCTGTGGTACCTTGGCAAAGCCATAGCCCGGCAGGTCCACGAAATAGCAGGCGTTGTCCACCACAAAGTAGTTGGCATGGATGGTCTTGCCCGGCTGCTGGCCCACCCGGGCGAAGTCCCGGCGCTGCAGCAGCCGGTTAATCACCGAGGACTTGCCCACGTTGGACTTGCCCGCAAAGGCAATTTCCGGCAGCCGGTTCCGGGGAAAATCCCTCGGGGACGCCGCGGAAATCAGAAACGTGACGTTTTGTACGTTCATAGGCGCCCTCACTGCTGCAGCTCAGCCTGATGGCCCCGCTTTTTCACCTCGGCAGGCAGCTCCGAAAGCACCGGCGGCACGGTTTCCGCCTTGCGGACCAGCGCCGCAGACATGACGGTGTCCACCGTCTCCGCCGTGATGAAATTCAGGGATTTCCGGACCGTCTGGTCAATTTTCTTCAGATCCCGCTCGTTGGCCTTGGGGATGATCACCGTCCGGACGCCGTGGCGCAGGGCGGCCATGGTCTTTTCCTTCAGGCCGCCGATGGGCAGCACCCGGCCGCGGATGGAAATCTCGCCGGTCATGGCCACGTCCCGCCGGACCGGCGTTTCCGTCAGCGCCGACACCAGCGCCGTGCAGACCGTTACACCGGCGCTGGGGCCGTCCTTCGGCACCGCGCCCTCGGGGAAGTGAATGTGGAGATCTTTTGTCTTATAAAAGTCCGCCGGCACTCCCAGTCTGGATGCGTTGGCCCGGATGTAGCTCACCGCCGCGTGGGCCGATTCCTTCATCACGTCGCCCAGATTGCCGGTCAACTCCAGCTTTCCGCTGCCGTCCATGACGTTGACTTCCACTTCCAGCGTTTCGCCGCCCACCGACGTCCAGGCAAGCCCCGTCACCAGACCGATCTGATCGGTGGAGGGCAGCCGGTCCGGCAGGAACCGCCGGATGCCGAGATAGGTCTCCAGATTGGAGCCGGTGACCGTCACCTTTTTCAGGTTTTCGTCGTTCAGCAGCTGCCGGTCGGTTTTCCGGCAGATTTCCGCCAGCTCCCGTTCCAGGCTGCGGACGCCGGACTCCCGGGTGTAGCAGCGGATAATTTCCCGGATGGCATCGTCGCTGATTCTCAGCTGGGATTTCCGCAGACCGTGATTTTTCAGCTGCTTGGGCAGCAGGTGGTCCTTGGCAATCATCAGCTTCTCTTCGTCGGTATAGGACCCCAGCTCGATGATTTCCATCCGGTCCAGCAGCGGCCGGGGCACGGTATCCAGCGTGTTGGCCGTGGCGATAAACAGCACCTTGCTCAGGTCAAAGGGAATTTCCAGATAGTGATCCCGGTAGGTCTTATTCTGCTCGCCGTCCAGCACCTCCAGCAGGGCCGCGCTGGGATCGCCCCGGTAATCGGTGCCCATTTTATCCACCTCGTCCAGCAGCAGCAGCGGATTGCGGCTGCCCGCCTGGGTGATGGCGGTGATAATCCGGCCCGGCATGGCGCCCACATAGGTCTTCCGGTGGCCCCGGATATCGGCTTCGTCATGGACGCCGCCCAGCGAAATCCGGGCCATTTTCCGGTTCAGGCTCCGGGCCACGGAATAGGCGATGGAGGTTTTGCCCACGCCCGGCGGGCCAACCAGACACAGAATCTGGGGCGGCATTTCCGGCGCCATTTTCCGCACGGCCACCGTCTCCAAAATCCGTTCCTTGACCTTGTCCAGGCCGAAATGGTCCCGGTCCAGAATTTTTTTCGTCGCGTCAATGTCCAGCCGTTCCCGGGTGGTGGTATTCCACGGCAGCGCCAGCACCGTGTCCAGATAATTGCGGAGCACCGACGCTTCCGCGGAGCCGAAGGGCTGCTTTTTCAGACGGCTGACGTCGGTCAGCAGCTTTTCTTCCGTTTCCTTGTCCAGCTTCAGCGCCCGGACCTCCGTCTCGTAGCGCTGGAACTCCTCGTCGTCGTCCTCCTCGCCCAGCTCCTCCCGGATCACCCGCATCTGCTCCCGCAGGTAATATTCCTTCTGGTTCTGGTCGATGTCCGCCTTGGTTTTCTCCTGAATACGGGCTTCCAGCCGCATCATTTCCATTTCCCGCCGCAGCAGGCGGATGGCCTCCTCCAGACGGCGCTGGGGATTGAGCTGGCACAGCAGCTTCGCCTTTTCCGGATAGTCGATGCCGGAATTCTGGGCAATGGAGTCCGCCAGAAAGCTGCAGCTGTCCGATGCCAGCATCCGCAGCTGGATGGACTGGGCCGGATGCTCCGCTTCCTCCAGATAGGCAGCGTAAAGCCCGTTGGCTTCCCGGCGCAGGGCCTGGGCCTGAGGTGTGTTGGAGGAGGGTCCCTCCGGGATAGCCTCCACGATGCCGCTGAGGTAGGGCTGGGTCTGCTCCAGAATGGCAATTCGTCCCCGGCACAGGCCCGTCACCAGCACCCGGAGGTTTTCCCCCTGCGGATGCAGCACCTGCTTCACCGCCGCCACGGTCCCAACGGCATACAGCTGCTCCTGTGTGGGGTCGTCGTCCTCCAGATTCTTCTGTGGGACGAGAAAAATGGTCTGATCCCGCTTCATGGCCGCTTCCAGCGCCATGGTAGACTTGGGGCGTCCCACGTCAAAATGAACGGTCTGCCCCGGAAAAACCGTCAGTCCGCGCAGCGCCAGAAACGGCATCTGCCCGGAGGTCAGAGATTCGCTCATAGGATACTCCTTTCTCTGTGGTACAAAAAAAGGGGTAGTGTCCTACCCCCTTCCGAAAGATTGGTTATGCGCCGGTCGAAACCCGCGTCCGCGGGTGATCCGGATCCCGAACAATGGAGGCCTCACCGCCGTTGACGCATTCCGGTGTAATGGTCACCTTCTGAATGGTCAGATCCGACGGAATCTGGTACATGATTTTCATCATAATGGACTCCATAATGGCCCGCAGTCCCCGGGCGCCGATCTGGCGGTCGATGGCCTTCTGGGCGATTAGCTCCAGCGCCTCGGGCTGGATCTCCAGCTCCACATGATCCAGCTGCAGCAGCTTGGCATACTGCCGGGTCAGCGCATTTTTCGGCTCCACCAGAATCCGCACCAGATCTTCCTTTTTCAGGCTGTCCAGGCAGGTAATCACCGGCATCCGGCCAACCAGCTCCGGAATGATGCCGAATTTCAGCAGATCATGAGGCTCCACCTGTGCCAGCAGCTTGCCCACATCCCGCTTTTTCCGGCTTTCCACCGGTGCATCAAAGCCGATGGCGGACCGGTCGGTCCGGGCCTCGATGATTTTGTCCAGACCGTCGAAAGCGCCGCCGCAGATAAAGAGGATGTTGGTGGTGTCCACCTGAATCATCTCCTGCTGGGGGTGCTTCCGTCCGCCCTGAGGCGGCACATTGGCCCCGGTTCC
>CAJLCS010000062.1 GCA_905205195.1 uncultured Eubacteriales bacterium | reverse complement strand
AAGCTATTGCCAAAGCAAACGCACTGAACAAGGACAACTACAAGGACTTCACCGGTGTGGAAGCCGCCGTCAATGCTGTTGTCCGTGACAAGAATATCACTGAGCAGAGCGAAGTTGACGCAATGGCGAAGGCTATTGAAGATGCCATTGCTGCCCTGCAATACAAGGATGCTGATTACACAAAGGTTGATGCAGCCATTGCCAAAGCAAATGCACTAAACAAGAATGACTACAAGGATTTCTCCGGTGTGGAAGCTGCTGTCAAGGCTGTTGTCCGTGGTAAAAATATTACGGAGCAATCTGAAGTAGACAAGATGGCAAAGGCTATCGAAGATGCGATTGCTGCTCTTGAGAAAAAGCCTGCCAGTACCAAACCGGGAACATCCGATAAGAGTCCGCAGACCGGCGATACAAGCAACCTTGCTTTGTGGATTGCCCTGTTGTTCATCAGCGGCGGTGCAGCCATCGGCACAACGGTTGTCAGTAGAAAGAAAAAGTACAACAGATAATGGAATAGTGTTCCCTTGCCCCATCTTCCGAGCAAAACAAAAGCGTCGTAGAAATACGGCGCTTTTTGTTACCCGGAAGCGACAAACAGCGGCTTTTGAATGGTTGGCGGTAAAGGATACCGCCGCTAAAACAAAGCCGCTCCTATCGAAAGAAAACGCCCAAAATCGCCCCGAAACTATACAGCGGGAAACGGTTTTGGGCGTTTCTGCGTTTCGGGAGCAAATCGGCAAAGCGGTAGGGCCGGAGCGGATAGCCAAGCCCGGCGCAGAGCAGCAGCGTGACCGTGCCGAGAAGCAGGCAGAGAAGTTTTCGTTTCATCGCGCACCTCTTTTCGGTTTGAGGATAAGCCGGAAATGAAAAATCCGCAACCCCAATGGCGTAAAAAGAAACGTAAAATGGTGCCGCCAACCGGCGTAACCCGGCTGGCGGCACGTTTTCGGTTATTCCTCCTGGAAGGCGTTGTGGTCCCGGAGCCATGCCATGGTCTGGACGGCGTCCGGGTAGACGGTCACGTCCCGGTGCTCGGTCTCGCCGTCCGGCAGCTCAATGCAGACGGACAGCCACACGAGACTGACCTTTTCATTGCCGGTATCCGGATGGCACCAGGTTTCCTGGGCCATCAAACCGGCCTCGCAGTCGGCCTTTACGGCCTCCATCAGCGACCGGGCTTCCTCTCCGGAATAGGACTGCGTCCCCAGGTCCACGAACAGCAGCTGGCTGCAATAGTCCGCCCAATCCGTGTAGCCCAGCACCGTTTCGGGGGCGCTGGCATAGCGGATGACGGTCCGGGCGATGTCGGAATCCGTGTCAAACTGGTATTCCCGCAGGACGGTCCGGCGCTGGAACACCTTCACCTGCCGCTGCAGCAGCATCTGGGCGCCGAAGAAGCCCACCACGAAGCCTGCCACGGTGAACAGGTTCAGGGACTGCCGGTAGAAAAACAGCGCGCCGAACAGCTGGGCCACGGTGGCGGCAGCCAGCGAGAATACCACGCAGAACACGGGCCGCAGAATGGGCAGAGCGGCGAAATCTCCGGCGCATTCCAGCTTCCGGCGGCGATACAGCAGCAGGCTGACCGCCAGCAGCACCAGCGCAATGCCGCCCAGAATCAGAAGATAGGGCCAGAGGCTGCCGTCGCAGTCCACCCCGGGCACCCGCCAGCGCAAAAAGCAGCTTTTACCGTCGCTGAGCAGCAGGCGGGCGGTGGGGCACAGGTTCATGGGCAGATCGGGCATCCGGACACCGGGCAGCAGCGGCAGATAGAGCGTTTCCGCAAAGGTCATGGCCAGCGGCTCCGCGAACTGAAGCAGGCCGTACACCAGCGCCGCGGCGAACCGGTTTCCGGTGAGAAACACGCACAGCACCGCCACGCCGAAGAAGAACAGGTATTCCGTCGTCACGGCGGCCAGCCAGACGAAGACGGCGGCCCAGTTCCAGGTCAGGGCGGGCATCAGAAACAGGGCAATGATCAGATTCGGCACCAGGCTGAAGCACAGTCCCGCCGCCAGATGGGAGAAAAACCGGCATTCCCGGCGCAGGGGCATGGCGTGAAGGGCGTAGCACAGCCGGGGCACGAACAGATCGCCGAACAGCAGCAGGGCGGTGAGCAGGCCGTAGCCCAGGTTCACCAGCGCCATCAGCCCCACGGTGTTGTCCAGCGTGGCGAGAACGGCGTAGGCTTTGCCGCCCTGGGCCGACACGGTGTTCACCAGCACCAGCAGGCAGCCCACCAGATAAATACTCCAGGCCGGGGCAAAGCGGGTCAGGTCCTTGCGGAACAGACCGGCGTTAAAGAAGGATGTCTTTGATTTCATAATCGGCACCTCCCAGCTCGTAGATAAATATTTCTTCCAGCGACAGCGGCAGCACGTCGAAATAGGTGGGTGCGGCGGCGCTTGCCCGGGCGGCAACCTCCTCGGCGCTGCCCCGGACCACCAGCGTTTTCAGCCGCCCGGAGGCGCTTTCGTGGAGCACGTTCAGTCCCGGCGGCGTGTCGCCGACGATCTGCAGCTTGACGGTGCTGCCCTGCATATCCGCAAGGCTCCGCTCCAGCAGCATTTTTCCGCGGTTCATGATGCCCACATGGTCGCAGATATCCTCCAGCTCCCGCAGGTTGTGGGAGGAAATCAGCACGGCGGCGCCCCGCTGGGACACCTCCGCCAGCAGCAGGTTCCATACCTGCCGCCGCATCACCGGGTCCAGCCCGTCCACCGGCTCGTCGAGGATCAGCAGGTCCGGCCGGATGCACACCGTCAGCTGGAAGGCGGCCTGCTTCTGCATTCCCTTGGAATAGCGCCGCAGCGGTGTTTTGGCCGGAAGGGAAAAAACCGGGGCAAGGCGCTTGTACAGGCCGTCGTCGAAGGCGGGATAGACGCTGCAGTAGTAGCGGTGCATTTCCTCCAGCGTGGCGGAGGGGAAGAAGAAAATTTCGTCCGGAATCAGGCCGATTCTGGCCTTTACGTCCGGATTTTCAAACACCGGCTGTCCGCCGAAGGTCACGCTGCCGGAATCCGGGCGGAACACGCCGGTCAGGTGGCGGATGGCGGTGGTTTTTCCGGCGCCGTTGGGGCCGACCAGACCGTAAACCGCGCCGTCGGGGACGGTGAGGGTCAGGCCGTCCAGCGCCCGGAAGGCGCCGAAGGATTTGACGAGTTCTCTGGCTTCAAGCATGAGCGGAAGCACCTCCTTGTTGGATGTGGGCGATCAGATCGTCCCGGGACAGCCCGAGAGCCAGCAGGTCCCGGCCCAGCTTGTCGTACTGGGCCAGCAGCTCCAGCCGTTGCCGCTGCTGTTCGCTGGGAATCCCGCAGACGAAGCTGCCCTTCCCGGGGACGGAAGCGATCCAGCCCTGCATTTCCAGCTCCCGGTAGGCCCGCTGGATGGTATTGGGGTTGATGGTCAGCTGGCAGGCAAGCTCCCGGACGCTGGGCAGCCGGTCCCCCTGCCGCAGGACGCCGGAGACGATCTGCTCCCGGATACTGTCGATGATCTGGCTGTAAATCGGCCGGGCGTCACGAAAATCCAGCTGCATACGCAGCACCTCCCTGATTAACTGTACTAATTGCGTTAGCACAGTTATGATAGCAAACCGAGACACCGTTGTCAAGCCCTATTTTTCCCTTGCCGGGAAACCGGTTTGCGGGTATAATAGAGAAAAAGGAGGGAAGTGCCATGAAAACGGGACTGGTTCTGGAGGGCGGCGCCTGCCGGGGCGTGTTTACCTCCGGCGTGCTGGATACCATGCTGGACCGGGGGCTGACGTTTGATTACTGCATCGGCGTTTCCGCCGGGGCGGGCAACGCCATGAATTTCCGCTCCGGTCAGCGGGGCCGGGCCTTTGCCCTGACGGCCGGGACGGAAAGTCCGGTCTATTTCGGCTTCCGGCAGGCGCTGGAATCCAAAAAGCTGCTGAATCTGGATCTGATTTATAACCGGCTCAGCTTTGAGCCGCCCATGCCCTTTGATTTCGGGGCGTATTATGCAAATCCCATGGTCTGTGAATATGTGGTGACCGACTGCGGGACGGGCGGCGCCCTGTATCTCAGCGAGCGGGCCTATCAGAAGCGGCTTGTGGCCATTGTGGAGGCCAGCTCCTCCATGCCGGGCATCTGCGCGCCGGTGACGGTGGACGGGCGGCCCTGTCTGGACGGCGGCATCGCCGATCCCATGCCGGTGGCCCGGGCCATGGAGCAGGGCTGCGACCGGGTGGTGCTGGTGACCACCAAGCCGGCGGACAATCTTCACCCCACGGACTTCCGGAAGGTCCGCCATGTGCTCTACGGGCTGTACGGCCAGCGGTATCCGGCGCTGTGCGAGGCGCTGATGACCCGCTACGACCGGTATTTCGCCCAGATGGACGAGATTCTGGCGCTGGAGAAGGCCGGGCGGCTGTTTGTGATCCGGCCGACCCACTGCGAGATCCGGGGCCTGGAAAAGGACCACGAAAAAATGCGGGGCTACTATCGCCACGGCCTGGAAATTGCCGGGGCGGTCTGGGACGACCTGACGGCTTATCTCGGCGGCTGACGCCGGTTCGACGAAAAAAACCTCCCTTTTGCGGTATGATGACAGCGGAAGGGAGGCTTTTTGATGGAACGCGAAAAGGAGCCGGTCCGCCCCGGCAGGGGCGGCCGGGACTGCCCCGGCGGCGTCAGCGGGGAGGACTGCCGCTGCGACGAGTGCGACTATCTGCTGTGCTGCCTGGAAAGCAGCCGGGACTGCCGCCGCTGCGGCGATCCGGACTGTCCCTGGTCGGCGCTGTTCATAACGGCACCGTCCGATACATAGGCTGTACCACCAAGTTTGGGAGGGATGGCGATGAGACGGGGAGGAATCATCCTGCTGGCGGTGGTGCTGGCCATGGGGGCACTGCCGCTGCGGAGCCGGGCGGCGGCGCCGGAGGTGGCGGCCAAAAGCGCGGTGCTGATGGACATTGCCACGGGGACGGTGCTGGGCCAGCAGAATCCTCATGAACCGCTGGCACCGGCCAGCGTCACCAAGGTGATGACCATGCTGCTGATTATGGAGGCCATCGATTCCGGCAAAATCGGCTGGGACGACACGGTGACGGCCTCCGAAGCGGCGGCGGCCAAGGGCGGCAGCCAGATTTATCTGAAGGCAGGGGAGACCATGTCCGTGGCGGATATGGTCAAGTCCATCGCCGTGTCCTCCGCCAACGACTGCGCCTGCGCCATGGCGGAGCATCTGGCAGGCAGCGAGAGCGCCTTTGTGGACCGGATGAACGCCCGGGCGGCGGAGCTGGGGATGAACGATACCCATTTCGTCAACTGCACCGGGCTGGACGACGGGGCGGAGGCGGAAAACCACCGGACCTCCGCCTATGACATTGCCCTCATGTCCCGGGAGCTGCTGAAGGCCCATCCGGACATTCAGAAATACACCACCATCTGGATGGACACCGTCCGCAGCGGCTCCTTCGGGCTGGCCAATACCAACAAGCTGATCCGGTTCTACGCCGGGGCCACGGGGCTGAAAACCGGCTTTACCTCCAAGGCAGGGTACTGCCTGTCGGCGTCGGCCCAGCGGGACGGGCTGGGGCTGATTGCCGTGGTCATGGGCTGCGAAACCTCCAAGGACCGGTTCGCCGCCTGCAAGGCGCTGCTGGATTACGGCTTTGCCAACTTCGCACTGGTGACGCCGGAGCTTCCGGCGGAGGCGGCGGTGCCGGTGCGTCTGGGGGCGGCGGATACGGTGGCGGCGGAGCCGTCGGAGGATCCCAGGCTGCTGGTGGAGAAGGAGCTGCGCGGCAGCGTCACCACGGAGGTCACGCTGGAGCCGGAGCTGACGGCGCCGGTGAGCCGGGGCCAGCGTCTGGGGACGCTGACGGTCCGGGCCGGGGACCGGGTTCTGGCCCAGGTGCCGCTGGTGGCGGCAGAAGCGGTGGAGCGGCTGCGGTGGCGGGACCTTCTGGTGCGGGTGCTGCAAAGCATGACCATGGCGGCATAACCGTCGGAAAAGCCCGAAGGGGGACGACAGTTTGGCGGCGCGGTTCCGGAAATGGAACCGCGCCGCCGCGTCGTTTTTTAACTGTCGCCGGAATCGGCGGTGTCCGCCGCCGGATGGATGCGCTCCTCGATGCGGGTTTTGGCGTAGACCATGGCGTCGTACTCGTCCTTGGTCACCCGGTCGATGTTGTCGGCTTCGTAGGCGGCGATGGCCGCGTCCATCCGCAGGACCCGCAGACTGCCGCTGGTGCGGATGAAAATGGGGTCATACCGGTAGCCGGACACATAGGTTTCGCCGGTTTCGCCGTTTTTGGTGATTTCCAGATTCAGAACCAGCGAGTAGTTGCTGCCCGCCCGCTGGGCGTCCCCCAGAAAATCCCCCAGCGAGTAGGCCACCAGTGTGTGATCCGTCTCGTCGTAGTCGATTTCCTGCACATAGTGGGAATGGGTGCCCAGAATCACGTCCACGCCTTCGGAAATCATCAGATTCCGGATGGATTCCTGGGTGGAGCTGATCTGGTCGTTGTATTCGCTGCCCCAGTGGAGCAGCGCCACCGTCAGATCGGGATTTTCCGACTGCACAGCCTGGAGAACCCGGGTGATGGCGGCAGTATCCACGCTCTGATAGGTGCTGGCGTAGTCCTCGTAGAGCAGATTGACGCAGTCCTCGCTTCCGGCGGGCAGGCCGCGGTTGTTCATGCCCTTGGTGAAGGCAACAAAGGCAATCCGGATGCCCCGGACCTCCCGGATGGTGTAGCCGCCGGTTTTTTTGAATTCCGCGCTGTCCCGGAAGGTGCCCACCGGCTCCAGACCGGCGTTGCGGACGCCGTCCAGCGTCTCCGCCAGACCCACCAGACCGCCTGCGATGGAGCAGGAGTTGGCGGTCTGCACCAGGTCCACCCCGGCATTTCGCAGGGCGGTCATCATCTCCGCCGGGGCGGAGGCGGTTTCCGTGCCATAGGGGGCGCCGCAGAGGGTGCCTTCAAAATTCACCACCGTCAGGTCCGCGTCGGCCAGCAGCGGCACCGCGTCCAGAAACACATCGGTAAAGTCGTAGCTGCCGCCGTTCTGCCCGGCGGCGACGGTATTGTCCGTCACGTTCACGTCCCCGGCGGCCGCCAGATGGATGATGGTGTTTTCAACCCCGGCCGAGGGGGACGTATCGGTTTTGGGGGAAGTGGGCGCCGAAGGCTGCCTGCTGCCGGAACGGGTCAGCAGGAAAATCAATCCGCCGCACAGAAGAAGGGCCGCCGCAGCCAGCAGAGCGCCGGTGAAACGCCGCCGGGGCGGCTGATGAGAATGGGATCGGGCCGTTGCAGACACCTCCTGATGGAAAAATGGGATTACCCCTATTGTACCGCAAACCGGCGGCGGGGACAAGGGAAAATTTCTTTAAGATTCCGGCGCCGCATCGGCCAGGCGGACATAGCGCACGCCGTCGGTGTCCGCCAGCGGCACGGCGGCGGGGACGGTGCGGATCACCCGGCTGCCGTCCAGCACGGACCGGGTCCGCTGGTACAGCGGCACGCAGATGCAGCGCGCCAGCAGCGCGGCCTCCAGACCGGACAGAACGGATTCCCGCAGCGCCGGGTCGGCGGCGGCATAGCGGCCGCCGGTGAGAGACTCGTACCAGCCTCGGTAGGTCCGGGTCACCGGGGTGCCGTCCACCGTCAGGGTGCATTCCTCCACACTCGGCTCAAAGCCGAATTCAAACCGCTTGTCCTCGTCGCAGTAGCTGCTCATCAGCCCGTAGGGATCGGCGGCCTGCCCGCCCCAGGTGGACAGAATCAGCTCAAACTGTCCGCTCCTGGCGGTCTGGTAGTAGTCCGGGTCTACGGTTTTGGTCAGATGAATCCGCCCCTCCAGCGCCGAACCGGCCACGGCGCCGTCGATGGACTGCTGGAGGAAGGAGACGATGGTTTCGTACACCGCCTCGTCGCTGTAGACAAGGAATTCCAGATCGATCACGTCGCTGCCGTCCATCCGGCCGTCGGCCAGCGCCTCGTCGTAGGCGGCAAGAAAGAAGGAGCGGGCCTTCTCCACGTCATAGCCGGTGGCGTCGGCACTGCCGTAGACGTCGGCCAGCGCCGCCTTTCCGGCGTCGGAGGCACGGTAGGCGCTGCCGGAGCCGGGGTCGGAGACATAGGCGTCGCTCAGCAGGCCCAGCGCCGGGCTGCTGGTGGGGGTGCAGGCATTGACGAAGGCCTGCCGGTCCACGCACAGGGAAATGGCCTGCCGGAAGGCGGGATAGGCCAGAATGGTCTTGCACACCCCGTCGGTTTCCCGCTGGCCCAGCATGGCAAGGCTGGTATTGAAGCTGAGCTTGCTGACGTAGGTTTCGGGAATCCGCAGTGCACCGTCCCGATCCTCGGTGGTGTGGACGGTGTCGATTTCCTGCCGGTCAAAGGCGGCCAGCGCCTCGGCGCCGCTGTCGAAGAGGGTGCAGGTCACGGCCTCGGGGCCGTACTGGCCCTCGTGCGCGCCGTCGGTGTAGCCGTACCACCGGTCGTTGCGGGAAAAATAGAGGTTGTCCGGCTCCACGCCGGTGAGAACATAGGGGCCGCAGGAATCGTAGCGGTTGACGGTGGTGCCGTAGGCGTCGCCGTACAGGCTTTCCCGGACCAGAAAGCAGTCGGTCAGGAAATACGGCAGCACCTCCGCCTGGATGGGCTTGGCCAGCACCAGCGTGATCTGGTAATTGCCGGTTTTGATGATGCCCACCTCGGAAAAGTCCCGCTGCAGCACCCGGGAGACCCGGATGCCCACAAAGGTGGTCTGGTAGGCGGAGTAGGGCGCACCGGCGGCCAGATAGGTGTCGTAAAGGTACTTGGCGCTGACGGTGTCCTCGTCCTCGCCCTCCATGACGGCCTCGTCCCGGTAGGCTTCCTCGCTGGTGATGGGCACCCAGCCGCAGTCCAGCCCCCAGAAGCCGTCCATGTCCAGATACAGCCCCTTGATGCCGTCGTTCTGGGCCTCGGCCACCGAGCCGTAGCCCGCGTCGGCCAGAGAGCGGAACTCCGTCAGCCCCGCCTGATCCTGCATATAGTAGTCGTAGGCGTTGGCCAGGCACAGAGGGCCGGAATCGTAGGCGGCGGCCCGGGGATGCTTTTTCTCGCTGCTGAGCATCTGCTCCATGGAATATAAGTAGGTGTCGGCGTTGATGGGGGTGCCGTCGGACCAGCAGGCGGCGGGATTCAGGTCAATGCGGAAGGCGTAGCCGCTTTCCTCCTCCGCCGGGACATCGTAGGTTTCACTGCCGGCATATTCGGCGGTGACGTCCCGGGGCAGGGCGGCGGCCATTTCGGGCATGGCCTCGTAGCTGCCGTCCTCGCCTGCCACTACGGCGTACAGGCCGGGGGCGGTGAGGCTGAGAATGTACCGGTCCGCATCGTTGACCCACTCCTGGGGGTTCCAGTTTACGGGGGACTGAGTCAGGCTGTCATGATACACGGGATCCGGCGCGGCCGACGTGGCGTTTTCCGTTTCGGTGGCGGCGGTGGAGGGGGAGGCCGGTGTCAGCGTGCATCCGCCGGCGCTAACGACCAGCACGGCGGCCAAAAGACAGGAGAGTATTTTATTGAGAGATTGCTTCATGAAAACCATCCTTCCGGACAGAAGATACTTTCCTATTTTAGCAGAAACGGAACGATTTTCCTAGTTCTTTTTTGACGCACCGAAAAAATTCCCCGCAGGCGGGGGAATGACGCCCTCCCGGCTTGCATTTTCTGCGGCATTATGGTAAACTGTAAAAAACAGTCGGATTTTCCGGCGAAAGGAGGGAAAACCAATGCTGCGACGGCTGATTCTGGCGCTGGCGTGCCTGTTTTGTCTGGCGGTGCCGGTGCTGGCGGCAAATGAGGTGACGGATTACCAGACTACCGCCGACGTCGCCGCCGACGGCACGGCCCAGATGGCCGTCCGGGCGGTGCTGCATCTTGACGGCCCGGTGGGGAACCTGACGTTTCCGCTGCCCGGCGACGCGGCGGACATTACCCTTAACGGCCAGAAGGTTTCCGCCCATTTCGACGGCACCTTCCGGGTGGTGGACCTGAGCGGCTATGACGCCGCCGGAGACCTGACGCTGAATTTCCGGTTTTCCCTGCCGGAAACCGTGACGGCGGACGGGAAGGTCAATCTGAACCTGAGCCTGCCGCTGCTGACCGGCTTTGCCTATCCGATTTCCGCCA
>CAJLCS010000061.1 GCA_905205195.1 uncultured Eubacteriales bacterium | reverse complement strand
CCGAAGCCCGCAAGCTGAACATCCCCATCGTGGCCATCGTGGACACCAACTGCGACCCCGATGAGATCGATTACGTCATCCCCGGCAACGACGACGCCATCCGCGCCATCCGTCTGATCGCTTCCGCCATGGCCAATGCCGTGATCGAAGGCCGTCAGGGCGAGGACGCCGCCGAGGCTGCTGCCGAGCCTGCCGAAGCCACCGAGGCTGCGGAATAAGTTCCCAACGAAAGCCGTCATCCCGGCCCCGCCGGGATGACCCACCATAGACTAAGGAGGAAATGATAATGGCATCTTTTACCGCGCTTGATGTTAAGAAACTGCGTGAAATGACCAACGTCGGCATGATGGACTGCAAGAAGGCCCTGACCGCGTCCGACGGTGATATGGATAAGGCCGTGGAATGGCTCCGTGAAAAGGGCCTGGCCGCCGCCGCCAAGAAGTCCGGCCGGATTGCCGCCGAGGGCGCCGTGTGCGCCGCGGTCCGCGACGGCGTGGGCGCCATCGTGGAAATCAACTGCGAGACCGACTTCGCCGCCGGTTCCGACAAGTTCAAGGGATTCCTGAAGGACATCACCGATGTGGTCCTCACCGACAAGCCCGCCGATCTGGATGCGCTGATGAACTGCACCTACCCCGGCACCGGCAAGACCGTGGCCGAGACCATCCCCGACAAGGTGCTGGTCATCGGTGAGAACCTGAAGATCCGCCGCTTCGCCCTGTACACCGAAGGCGTCACCGTGCCCTACATCCACATGGGCGGCCGGATCGGCGTTCTGGTGAACATGACGCTGGAGGGCATCGCCCCCGAGGCCGTCACCGAGCTGGGCAAGGATCTGTGCATGCAGGTGGCCGCCATGAACCCCACCTACTGCGACAAGACCGACGTCTCCGAGGAAGCCATGGCCAAGGAGAAGGAAATCCAGATGACGCTGGCCCTCAACGAGAACGCCACCGCCGCCAAGCCCAAGCCCCAGAACATCATCGAGAAGATGGTCATGGGCCGTCTGGGCAAGTACTACGAAGAAAACTGCCTGATGCAGATGGAATTCGTCAAGGAAAAGGGCGTGTCCGTGGAGAAGCACGTCGCCGCCGTTGCCAAGGAGCTGGGCGGCTCCATCAAGGTCAACTCCTTCATCCGTTACGAGAAGGGCGAGGGCCTGGAGAAGAAGGTGGACGACTTCGCCGCCGAGGTTGCGGCCCAGGTCGCCGGTGCCGGTAAGTAATTCTCACTGCAATTTTTGTCCCGGTGCAGAGATTTCTGCACCGGGATTTTTATGCTTTGGCAATATGTCAATTTTGGGCTGTGTTCTTCCGATTCCTTTGTTGCTTTTGCCCGTCGCTTATGGTATACTGGGTGCAATGCAACAGGACGGAGGAATCACCATGTCCAACAAAAAAGAACCCCACATGGGCAGAGATCTGCTGCTGTTTCTGGTCATTGCCCTGCTGTTTCTGGCGCTCATGCCCCATCAGCGCAGCGCGCCGGTGCTGGATGAAACGTCCCCCCGGCTTTACGTTTTCCCGGACGAGCTGGCCAAGGTGGTGGGCCAGGCCGACGGCACGCCTGCCGATGCCGTGAAAACCTGCCAGTATCAGGACAAGGTGACCTCCGAGGACGGCACCGTGCGCTGGACGCTGCGGCTCAGCGCCTCCTTCGCCCGGCAGGGCGACGCCTACGTCTGCACCGCCGCCGACTATCAGTTCGACTCCTACAACACAACCTGGTATCAGGTGTCCGGCGACGTCACCTTCCACGGCGACACCGCCGAATGCACCGTGGTGGTGGGCCAGCGGTACTTCTGGATTCCCGTCAAGAAGGATACCTTCACCTTCACCCTGACCTGTGCCCCCGACGGCACCCTGACCTGAGCGGAAAGGCCTTTTTAATTGTAAATTGATGGAGCGTATCGATGCCGATACGCTCCGGTTTTTCTGTCAAATGTTGAGGCGCAGCCCCCTTGGCTCCCCCTCTGGGGGAGCTGGCGCCGAAGGCGACTGAGAGGGCCGCTTCTCAGCGCTCCTGAATTTCCTTGGCGGTCAGGTGCTCGATTTCGATTCCGTAGAGCTGGACGGCCTTGCCCGACGACGCGATTTCCCCGTCGATCAGCGATTCCTCCGGATAGTACTTCCGGGCAATCCGCCGGAGCAGCGCCGTATCCACCGGATTCGTCGGCAGCAGGCGGCACCGGCCGAAGGCCACCACACTCTGCACATGGGGCGCCCACGGCTCCTGCTTCACCGTCTCGTGGCCGTACACCGTAAAGCAGACCTTGTCGCTGCGCCGCAGGGCGTCCGCCTTGTGGCCCGCCCGGGCACCGTGGAAGTAAATCCGCCGGGTGTCCGGGTCGTAAAGGAAATTCACCGGGATGGCGTAGGGATAGCCGTCGTCCCCGTTCACCGCCAGCACGCCCCGGCGCTCCTCCCGGAGCAGGGCCTCCGCCGCCTCCGGGGGAAGGGCTTTCTTTTGTCTTCGCATAGGTCGAAACATGATGGTTTTCCTCCCGTTCAGGCACCGGGCAGCTCCAGCGTCTGCCCCGCTTTCAGTTCATAACGTGTGCCCTGCCATTCCAGCGTGCCGCCGTCCTTGGTGGCCGTCACCTTCAGCCGCTCCGGCGACAGCTCCACCCGGACCTCGCCGCCGGGCAGCGGCACCGTGCCGCACACGGACCCAAAGCCGCCCCGGCAGGGCCGGACGAGGAAGGTCTCATACCCCGGCGTCACCGGCGTGACGCCCAGATAGTACTTCCCCAGCAGGTAAATCGGCGACGCGCCCCAGGCGTGGCACAGGGATTTGCCGTACTTGTGGCCGTACATGGCATAGTGGGCCGTACCCTGATCCCGGGGATCAAAGGCCTCCCAGATCGTGGTGGCCCCCAGATCCAGCATTCCCTTCCAGTAGCTTTCCAGCTTGCCCTCGATGTAGTCGTACCGGCCCAGCTTGCCCATGACGTCCAGCTCGTAGCCCTCAAAATAGGGCGTCGTGATGAGGGTAACGGCGTCGTTCAGCAGGACCCGGTCCCGGATGGACGCCGTCTGCGCCGGCGTGGCAATATCATAGAGAACGGCGAAAATGTTGGCGTGCCGGGTCACATGGCGCCGCCCGGAGACGTAGCTGTCCACAAAGGCCCCCTGGGCCTCGTCCCAGAAATACCGGTTGACCTGCTCCGTCAGCCGCCGGCCCGCCGCATCGTAAGCGCTGCCGTCCTCGCCCACCAGCGCCGCCAATTGGGCCATGGCCCGGTTGGCCGCGATATACAGCATCTGCTCGGCGCAGACCGCGCCGGTTTTGTCCATTTCGGACCAGTCCACAAAGATCCAGTCGCCGTCCACGCCGATCAGGAAGCCCTCCTCATTGACCCGCCCGGCGCAGAAATTCATCAGCGACACCGCTCGGGGGTAAATGAAGCGGAGAAAATCCGGATCGTGGTAGGCCTGCTCGTATTCCAGCACGCCCAGCACCCAGAACAGGCTGTAATCCGTGATGGTGTTGATATGCTCGTCAAAAGGCTCCTTGCCCCGCAGGGCAATCAGCGACCGCCGGGTCAGATCCCGGTCAAAGAACAGGTACTGGTTGAATTTGAAGGCCTGATAGGCATCGCCGCCCCAGAGCCACCGGTCCCGCTTGATGGCCTCCTGCAGCACCTCCCGGCTGGTCAGGTGGAGGGTATAGGCGCAGACGTCCCAGATCCGGTTGACCTCCTCCCGGTCGCAGCGGAAGGCCCCCCGGTAGGCCAGCGGCAGATATTCGTAATCCGCCGACACCTGAATATCCGGGCACCCGGCGATATACAGGTAGCGGAAGGCCCGCTGGGTCAGCCGGTAACTGCTTTTCCCGGTGACGGTTTCCCGGACGATGGCCTCGTCCCGGTCCAGTGCCTCCTCCGGCGACTCGCCATAGCCGACGTAAAGCTCCCGGGCCGGGTCCGCGCCGGTCAGGTTCAGGTAGCCGAACAGTTCCCGGCCGAAATCAAACATCACGCCGCCGTCCTGCTCCCACCGGGTCACCGGGGCCACGGACTGATAGCAGAAGGGAAATTCCTCGGGGTTTCGGTCCGGCCGGTCGTACTGCCGGTCAAAGCCCGCCGGAACGTGCTGCCGGTGGGGGCTGCGGAGGGTGTACCACGCGCCGTCGGTGGGCAGCACGTCGCTTTCCAGATAGGCCGCCGGCAGGCCGGTCAGGTTCACCACGTCAATTCGCAGCGTATGTGCCCCGGCCTCCACGGCCACCGGCGTGTCGGAGGGGAAGCGGATACCGTCCACCACCAGGCTGCCCAGTCCCCGCACCCGCAGCGTCATGGTGCCGGGCTTCTCCAGCGTGACATCCCGGAAGAATCTCACGTTCCGGTCCACGTCGTAGAGCTTCCAGAAGGACGGATAGTCCGCGCCGAACTCTTGCCGCCGGGAATTGACCCGGTTGGAATGAAAAATTTCGTAATCGCCGTAATTCCAGATCCAGTAGCTGTTCATAAGTTCCTCCAACGGTCAGGCCTGTGCAGGCGGATTCAACGGCGGCACAGGCGGGTGTTTTTTCTCCTTTTTGCGACGGCGGCGGCACAGCAGCACGATCACCAGCACGATGATCGCCAGCGCCAGCAGATAGGGCAGCTTGGTCAGAAGCAGAATCACCAGCGTTTCCAGGAAACTGCCCATGCCCCGCAGGCTGTCCAGGAAGCCCGACGAGATTTTCTCCCAGAAGGTGGCCTCCTGAGAGGTCGTGAAGGTCTCCACCTCCCGCAGGTACAGGTGGACCGTGGCATAATCCACCAGATTGTCCATGGAACGCAGCTGGGACGTGACGGTTTCCAGCTCGCTGCGGACGTCCGTCAGCCGGGCCTCGATTTCCAGCAGGTCAGACACGGTTTCCGCCTGGGCCATCAACTCCAGCAGCCGCTTTTCCTCGGTTTCCAGGGCGGAAATCCGGCTCTGGGTGGCCACATAGGTCAGCGTGATGTTCTCCACCGTTTCGCTGCTGGAGGTCACGTTGGAAGCCTCCGTCACCTGCCGGACAAAGTCGTCGGCCCGGTCCGCCGGAATCCGCACCGTCAGGTCGGCGCTGCGGCGGCTGCCGCTTTGCAGGTCCCGGCTTTCGATATAGCCCTCCAGCGCCGTCACCCGGTCTCCCACCGACGCCAGCAGCGCGTCCAGATCTCCGGTTTCCGCGCTGATATGCAGCGTCCGGACCCATTTCTGATTGCCGGGCAGGGTGCGGTCGGCGGTGCCGTTGGCCGTTTCCGCGGAAATGACCTCGTTGACACCTTCTTCGGAATAGACGCCGCCGCCCACCGCCCGGTTTGAAGAAGTGCCGCAGCCGGACAGCGCCGCAAGGAACACAAGGATGAGAAGCAGTGCGAGAAGTTGCCTGTGTTTCATGGTAATGCCTCCTTTGTCAGAGTTTGGTAGCATCGCTTGACAAGGCCAGTATAGCATACCCATCCCGCAAAAGCAAGGGAGGGCTGCACGGAATCGTGCAGCCCTCCGGGGTTTTACTTTGCAGCCAGTTGGCGTCTTTCTGCCTTGGTATGGAAGAATTTTTCGAACATCGGCACCAGCAGCAGGCACACGAATGCCGCCGTGAAGCCGCCGTTATACAGGCAGTAGCCGCCGTGCAGATTCGGCACCGTGGTGACCATGCAGTAGTGGAGCATTCCCGCCGCCAACCCGAAGGGCCAGCCGTACTTGGCGGAAATGGGGCTCAGGCCGTTGGCGTAGCACAGGCCCACCAGAATGGCCTGGGCGTTGATAGCCTGGGTGAAGGTACCGCCCACCAGGCCGGACAGCCAGCCGAACAGCAGCGACGAGAGCACATAGCCCGCCATGATCGGCCACACCGTCGCCGGGTTGGAGCCGGAGTTACAGCAGGCCAGCATACAGAAGATGATGCCGAAGGTCACGCCGTTGAAGCTGGCCCCCACCAGATTGTAGTAGGCCAGAATGAACAGGCCGTAGATGCCCACGTTCATCAGGAAGGTATCCATGCCGTACTCCGTGCCCACGTTGGCCACCTGATCCCCGGCGCGGAGCATCTTCCAGTAGCGCCGGAAACTGCCGCCCATCAGCAGGGAAATCACCACGCACAGGCCGAACACCACGCAGCAGAACACGTTCACCGTCAGCCGGGAAGCGACCTTCAGCGTCTCCGCGTCCGGTGCCGCCGGAAGCGCCGCGCCGGTGGCCTTGTACAGAATGCCCTGCAGCGCGAAGGCCATCATGCCCACGGGAACGGCGGCGTTGTACAGATCGAAGCCCTTATGCACCTTGGGCGCATGGACCAGCCCCGCAGGCAGGGTGAAGCCGATGACGATGCCCACCGCCAGCGACAGCACCACCCCGGGCAGGGTGAAGCCCACGGTGTCCGGATGGAGATAGCGCACCATCAGCTCGGTGATCAGCGGTGCAATGCCGGTGGAAAACAGCATGGCGTTGACCTGGGACGCCAGCTTTTCCTTCTTCACCAGCGCATACAGCGCCACACCCAGAAACGTGGGCCACACGTTGAGCACATGAATGCCCCAGGAGCAGAATCCGGCCGTCAGCAGGAACGCCAGCGTGGAAACGTTGTTGGCCTTGGCCCCAGGCAGGCAGTACAGCAGCGTGCAGATCAGGCACACCAGTCCCATGTTCAGGAAGGTAGCCGCGTAGCCGCCGACGGCAAAGTAATTGGTAGAAATTTTGGATGGATTGCTCACAATCCGCCACAGGCCCGCCAGCATTTCCGCCCGGTCCGGCATACACACCGCGCCGATCAGAAAGCAGCCGGTCACAAAGGCAAAAAAAGCCTTCAGGAAGGTACTGTCCTGCAATGTATTCAATTTTTTCATCGGTTTTTCCTCATTCGGAAACGACCGGTCCCTGCGCCGGCAGGCACCGGCCGGGTTCCGTCAGATCTTCTCCGCGGCCTCCACGACGTGCTTCATCAGCACGGAGGTGGTGACACTGCCCACGCCGCCGGGCACCGGGGTGATGGCCTCCACAATCGGCTCCACCTCGTCAAACTTGGCGTCGCCTGCGATAGCGCCCTTGCCGCCCTTGGCGTTGATCTTGTTCTCGTCCCAGTTGATGGACACGTCGATGACCACCTGGCCGGGCCGGACGTAGTCCTTGGTCAGGCTGTTCAGCACGCCCGCTGCCGACACGATGATATCGGCATTGCGGCAGATTTCGGCGGTATTCACGGTCTTGGTATGGCAGATGGTCACGGTGGCGTTCTTGCCCATGAGCATCATGGCCGCCGGACGGCCTACCACCAGACTCCGGCCGATGACCACGGCGTTCTTGCCCTTGCAGTCGATGCCGTAGTGGTCCAGAATCTCCATGCAGGCCGCGGGGGTGCAGGGGGCGTAGCCCAGATTCCGGCCTTCAAACACACCGGCGTTGGACAGGTCGGTCATGCAGTCCATGTCCTTCTTCGGGTCCAGGGTGTTGCAGATTTCGTCCTGATCGGCCTTGAGGTGCTTGGGCAGGGGCCGGAACATCAGCACGCCGTGGATGGAATCGTCGGCGTTGATCTGCTTGATGGTATCAATCAGCGTTTCCTTCGTCACGTCGGCAGGCAGCAGGAAGTTCACGACCTTCACGCCCACCAGCTCAGCCCGCTTGGTGGCACCCTTTTCGTAGGACAGGTCGCTGGGGTTCTCGCCGCAGCGGACGATGGCCAGCGTGGGGGTAATGCCCTTGGCCTTCAAAGCGGCGGTCCGCTCCGTGAGATTTGCGTTCAGCGCATCGGTAACTTCCTTACCCAGCAGTAATTTTGCCATTGCTTTCTCCTCCGTCAATTAAAAATTGGCCCGCACGGACGCAAAAATCTCGTCCGCCAGAGGGCAGTAATGATCCAGCATCGCATTGACCTTTCCGTTCAGCTCCTCGGCCACGGTCCGGTTTTTCAGGCTCTTTGTGTTGATCAGCACGTTCAGGCTGGCAGCCTGCAGCGCCGCCTTGCAGCACACCGCGCCGCAGCCCGCGTCGGACACGGCCAGCCGGGAACCCTTCGCCGCAAACACGGCCACGGCGTCGATGGCCTGACAGCACAGCTCCATGATATGCAGGGGCACGGCGCAGGCCGTCACGGTGGCCTTTTCCAGCACCTCGTCCCGGGTGGGATCGTCCTTGGGGATGGAATAGGCCTTGGCCAGCGGCACGAAGCCCTTGTCGTCAGCCTCCACCTGATCCAGAAGCTCGGTCTGGAGCGCGTCGCACTTGGCCTTCAGGGCCACGATTTCCGCCTCCACATCGGCGTATTTCTTCTTGCCCACGGTCAGCGAGCCGACCATGTTGCCCAGGGCCGTGCCGATGGCGCCCACCAGCGCCGCCGCACCGCCGCCGCCGGGAGCCGGGGCGTTGGAGGCCAGCACCTCCACAAACTTACGGCAGGATTCTTGCGTCATATCCATAACAGGTTGTCTCCTTTTTGAGTGTTCGGAATGCCGGAAAAGCACAGGCGGCGTACCGCCTGTGCTTTGGTCCGTTTGCGATTAGAACAGGCCGGAAATCTTGCCGGTGTCGTCCACGTCGATCCGCTCGGCAGCGGGGACCTTGGGCAGACCGGGCATGGTCATGATTTCGCCGGTCAGGGCAACCAGGAAGCCTGCGCCGGCGGAAACCTTCACGTTCCGCACCGTGATGGTGAAGCCTTCGGGGGCACCCAGCTTGGTCTGGTCGTCGGTGAAGGAATACTGGGTCTTGGCCATGCAGATGGGCATCTTGTCGTAGCCAAGCTCGGTGAGGGACTTGATCTGCTTTTCGGCGTTGGCGGTGAAGTTCACGCCGTCGCCGTGATAAATCTTCTTGACAATGGCCTCAATCTTTTCCTTGATGGGCAGATCCAGATCATAGGAGAAGGTGAAGTCGTTGGGCTGCTCGCACAGACGGATGACCTCCTCGGCCAGCGCAATGCCGCCTTCGCCGCCCTTGCCCCACACTTCGGACAGGGCCACGTTCACGCCCAGCTCCTTGCACTTGCGCTCCACCAGCGCCAGCTCCGCCTCGGTATCCTGGGGGAACCGGTTGATGGCCACCACGCAGGGCAGCTTGTAGACGGTGGTGATATTGCTCACATGCCGCAGCAGGTTGGGCAGGCCCTTCTCCAGCGCCTCCAGATTTTCCTTGCCGGTTTCGGCCTTGGGCACGCCGCCATTATACTTCAGGGCGCGGACGGTGGCAACCAGAACCACGCAGCTGGGCTTCAGACCGGCCATCCGGCACTTGATGTCCAGGAACTTCTCGGCACCCAGGTCCGCACCGAAGCCGGCCTCGGTAACGGTGTAGTCGGACAGCTTCAGGGCAACCTTCGTAGCGGTGACGGAGTTGCAGCCGTGGGCGATGTTGGCGAAGGGACCGCCATGGACGAACGCAGGGGTATGCTCCAGCGTCTGCACCAGATTGGGCTTCAGAGCATCCTTCAGCAGGGCAGCCATGGCGCCCTGGGCGTTCAGGTCACCGGCGGTGACGGGCTTGCCGTCCCGGGTATAGGCAACCACCAGACGGGACAGGCGGAGCTTCAGGTCGGAAATGTCGGAAGCCAGGCACAGCACGGCCATGACTTCGGAGGCCACGGTGATGTCGTAGCCGTCTTCGCGGGGCATACCGTTGGTCTTGCCGCCCAGACCGTCCACCACAAACCGCAGCTGCCGGTCGTTCATGTCCACGCAGCGGCGCCAGGTGATCTGGCGGGGATCGATGTTCAGGGCGTTGCCCTGATAAATATGGTTATCCAGCATCGCCGCCAGCAGGTTGTTGGCCGCACCGATGGCGTGGAAGTCGCCGGTGAAGTGCAGGTTGATGTCCTCCATGGGAACCACCTGCGCATAGCCGCCGCCGGCCGCGCCGCCCTTGACGCCGAAGACCGGGCCGAGGGACGGCTCACGCAGTGCCACCAGCACGTTCTTGCCCAGCTTCCGCATACCGTCGGCCAGGCCCACCGTCGTGGTGGTCTTGCCTTCACCGGCGGGGGTGGGGTTGATGGCGGTGACCAGGATCAGCTTGCCGTCAGGCTCATTGGCCTTATCCTTGAGGATATTGTAGTCCACCTTGGCCTTGTACTTGCCGTACTGCTCCAGATACTTCTCGTCCACACCGGCGGTCTTGGCGATCTCGGTGATGGGCAGCATTTCGGTTTCCTGGGCGATTTGGATGTCGGATTTGAATTCCATGTTCATACACTCCTTGTAGATGGTTGGACCTGCCGTTACAGTGGCGCAGTCCATACAGGATTTATGCGGCTGCCGTTGGATTGGCTCCACCGCACATTTTTTATCGGTATTTTCTTACCGATAAAAATGTAACACTTTTTCGCGGAAATGTCAATGATTTTCTTTGTAAAATCCGGGCCTTTTTTGCACAATGCACAATCGCCCCGGCGATTTTCGCCGTTTTACAAAGTTTTCGCGGCAGGTTCAACGTCAAAGTTTCCTGCATTTTCGCCCATTCCCGATTTCCGTCAATCATAACCACCGGCCGTGCCGGTGGTTTTCTTTCCACAAAAAAAGGTGCTTCCCCGAAGGGAAGCACCCAAAACGCGTCTAAAAGCCTCGCAGAGTTCGTCGCCCGCAGGCGACGAAGCGATCAAAATCATGTTC
>CAJLCS010000060.1 GCA_905205195.1 uncultured Eubacteriales bacterium | reverse complement strand
ACGCCATCGACGGCACCGTGGTGTCGTTCTGAAATCGGAAAAGGAGAATGCCATGCGAAACGGAATCGTGGCCGGCTTTCGCCAGACGGTCGGAAAATGGATGCTGCTGGTGCCGCTGCTGATTGCCGCACTGATTCTGGTGAATTTCGTCAACCCCATCATCCGGGCTTATCAGGAAAACGGCCGGATTTTTGCGGGCTTCCACATCTCCCTGCTGATGGACGGCTTCCGGGCCGACAGCGTCAGCTTTTTCCTGCCGGTGCTGGCGGTGCTGCCCTTCTCCGGGGCCTTTGTGGATGACGTGAAGAACCGGTTTGCCCGATATTTCCTCATCCGCAGCAGCTACCGGGGCTACCTGTGCAGCCGGGTGGTGACGGCGTTTCTGGCCGGGGGCCTGTCCATCCTGCTGGGTGCGCTGCTGGCCTGGGGCCTGACGGCCGCCGTCCTGATTCCGCTGGAGGTCCCGGCAATGGGCAGACCCGAGAAAACCGACCTCCGCGCTGCCCTCTGCCTGCTGCTGTTCCTCACCGGCGGCCTGTGGTCCATGGTCGGTCTGGCCATGAGCACCGTGATGGAGAGTAAGTACATCGCCTATTCGGCGGCGTTCGTGACGGATTACATTCTGGTCATTCTCTATGAGCGCTACCTGCCCAAGGCCTTCGTCCTGTCGCCGAAAAACTGGCTTCAGCCGGAGCTGTGGCCCTACGGCTGCTGGGGTGCGGCGATCTTTCTGCTGGAACTGACGGCACTGTTTGTCGTCCTGTTCTGCATCCGGGGGGAAAGGAGGCTGCGGACGCTGTGAAACAACTCAGACAGGCCTTCACGATTGCCGGGTACAATTTCCGCCTCTGGCGGCGCAATCCCCGGATCCTCGTGACCTTTGCGCTGGCCCTTATTCTGTGCTTTTTGCTGACGGACAAGGCCGTCCGCTTTGCCGAAAGCCATCACACCAGCCTGCAAATGCTGGAAACCTTCATCTGGTGCTTCGGCGACAGCAATTCCATCCTGCTTTCCTCGGCGCTGCTGGTGATGCTGTTTGCCGATATGCCCTTCCTTTCCGCCGGGACCCCCTTCTACCTGGTGCGGACCAACCGGCGGACGTGGATCACCGGTCAGGTCCTCTATATTCTGGCCGCCACGACCATTTATCTGCTGTTTGTGCTGCTGTCCACGGCGCTGCTGTCCATGCAGCTGAGCTTTCCCGGCAATCTGTGGAGCCCCACCTCCGTCATCCTCAGCTATACCAACGCCGGGGAGCGGATTGCCATTCCGGCGCTGGTGAAAACGCTGGAAATGAGCCTGCCTTACCAGAGCGCTGCCTGCATTTTCCTGCTGATGCTGGGCTATACCGGCGTCATGGTTATGCTGATGCTGGTGTGCAACCTGCGCTGGGGACAGGCGGCGGGGGCCGTCAGTGTGCTGGCCTTCAGCCTCTACGGCATTCTCATGCGCCCGGATACCATCGCGCTGGTGTTGCGGCTGCCGGAGGAAGGGTACTATCAGGCCAACGTTCTGGTGGGCTGGCTGTCGCCGCTGAATCAGGCCACCTTCCATATGCACAATTTCGGCTACGACCGCCTGCCGCGGCTGTGGCAGTCCTATCTGATTTTCGCGCTTCTGATGGCCGCGGCCTATCTGGCGGCGCTTCGCAGCGCCAAGCGCTATAATTTCAGCTTTACCGGAACGGAGGGATAACATGGATGACGTCATCGAGGTGCGTCATGTCAGCAAGCGCTTCGGCGAGGAGCAGGTGCTGAAGGATGTCTGCCACAGCTTCCGCCGGGGGCAGATTCACGGCATCGTGGGCAACAACGGCTCCGGCAAAACCGTCCTGATGAAGTGCATCTGCGGCTTTCTCCGGCCGGATACCGGCACCATTCTGGTCAGCGGCAAGCAGGTGGGGCGGGATACGGATTTTCCGGAGGATATCGGCATCATCATCGAAACCCCGGGTTTTCTACCTCATCTGTCGGGCACCCAGAATCTGCGGATTCTGGCCTCCCTCCGCCGCAAGGCCAACCGCCATACCATCCGTGCCGTGCTGGAGCAGGTGGGGTTGGACCCGGATCTGAAAAAGCCCGTGGGCAAGTATTCCCTCGGCATGCGTCAGCGGCTGGGCCTTGCCCAGGCGCTGCTGGAGGACCCCGGCGTGCTGATTCTGGATGAGCCGCTGAACGGTCTGGACAAATACGGCGTGGTCCACATCCGCAATGTGATCAAGGGACTGCGGGAGGAGGGCAAAACGGTGCTTCTGGCCAGCCATAATCAGTTTGATATCGACGAGCTTTGCGACACGGTCTGCGAAATGGACGCCGGTGTCCTGACGGTGGTCCGATGACAGCCCCGCTTCTGACCGCCGACTATCGGGCGGACCGCCGTTCGGACGGGGAGCCGGACCGGCGGCTCCGGCTGACGCTGTATCCCGGCGATACGGCGGTGCTGTGGGGCGCGCCGGGTCGGTGCGACCGGCATTTTCGCATTCTTTCCGGCCTTCAGCGGCCGGTGGAGGGGGAGGTACAGCTGGCGGGGGTGAACCCCATGGCGCTGCCGCCCCGGGAGGCGGCAGCATTGCGGCGGACCATCCTCGGTGCCGTGCCGCGGGGCGGCGGCTTCCTGCCGGAGGTGCCGATGATGGAGCAGGTGACCCTGCCGCTGCGTCTGTCCGGCCTGACCGGGGCGGAAATCGAGGACCGTCTGTGCCGTTTTACCGGCGAGGATCTGCCCCTGCACCTGCTGTATAACCGCCCTGGGGACTGCCATCCGGCTCGGCGGCTTTACGCGGCGCTGCTGCGGGCCGTGCTGCCGGAGCCGAAGTTGCTTCTGATGCACGACTGGCCGGAGACGCTGCCGGACCGGGAAACGGCGCGACTGTGGGACGCCGTGGAGGCAATGCGGCCGTCGGACAGCGCCCTGCTGATTTTCAGCAGCAGCCCCCGGACGGCACAGGAAAACCGGACCGTCACGGTCCCGATCTGATTGGAGGAGCGCATATGTGGAAACGATTTGGCGCGGTGCTGCTGGCGCTGACGCTGGCCGTGGGGCTGGCCCTTCCGGCGCTGGCGACAGCACCTACGGAGGAGACGACGCCCGCGGCTCCGGCGACAGCGCCCAAGCTGGAGCTGGACACAAAGCACGTCTATGCGGACATGGATACCCCCTATGAGGACGGTTACCTGCCCAAAACGGAAAACGGCACCGTCTATCTGGTGCTGCCCCTTCTGTGCGACGGTGCCCTGAAGGACAGTCGCCTGAAAGCGTCGCTGGAGCTTGGCAGCGGCGGCCTGCCCTTTGTGGCGGCCAATTACGAAAAAATTTTCCCGCTGGAATCGGTCAAGCCCCAGGGCGGCGGTGACGCCGTGTCCCTGTACCTGATCCGGTTTGCGGTGAAGCTGACGGCGGACCGGATCAACGGCGTTTATCCCGTGACCGTCCGGGTTTCCGGGGCGGATACGGCCGGAAATCCGGTTTCCGGCGACTTTACGCTGTACGTCACCGTTTCCGACGGTGCCTCCGGCCAGCCGGAAACGCCGGAACCGGAAAAACCGACGGCGGAGCCGGTGGTGTACATCGCCCGCAGCACCTGCCTGCCTGCGGCCGCCATGGCCGGGGAGCCGTTTACCCTGACGCTGGTGCTTCGCAACTCGCTGGACACCAAATGCGTCAGAAATCTGATGGTGCAGGTGGATACCGGCAATTTGCAGCTGAATTTACAGGAGGACAGCAACGTCTTTCAGGCCGAGGATCTGGATGCCGGCGGCGAAACGGTGCTGACGCTGCATTTTCAGGCGGATCCGTCCATTCCGGCGGGGAAATACCCCGTGAATCTGACCTTCCGCTACGACAGCAGCGAAACGCTGAATCTCTCCTCCTCCGGCAGCGTGGTGGCGGAAATCCGCCAGCCTGCCAATCTGGAGCTGGTGACGCCCAGCTTCCCGGAGCAGGTGACGGTGGGAGAAACCGTCCCGCTGTCGCTGCAGGTGATGAACATGGGCCGGGATGCGGTTTATAATGTGCGCTGCACTCTGTCCGGTCCGGGCTTTGCCCCCGCCGGCACCGGCTACATCGGCACCATGACCGCCGGCTCTTCCTCTATGACGAAAATCGACGTCTTTATCATTGCCCTGAACGCCAACGCCGGAAGCACCGCCGGGGAGTCCTACGGCGATACCGCCGGGACCCTGACGCTTCTGTACGAGGATGCCGACGGGCAGGAATACCGTCAGGAATTGACGCTGGAAACTTCCGTGGCCCGGGCCGTGACCCAGATTCCGGAGGCGGATCCGGCGGAACAGACCCGGCAGAACCGGAATATCTGGTGGATTACGGTCCTCATTTTGGGAGGTGGACTTGTTGCGGCAGGAATCGTTGTCCTGGTCGTCCGGCGCAGCGCGAAGAAGCGCAGTCAGGCAGGTCTGTAGCATTGCCTGGCGCACCGCCCGCCGGGGCGGCGCGGCGGCAGCGCTGCTGGCGCTGCTCGGCCTGACGGCTCTGTTTTTCACGGTGTCCCAGATGCGGGCCGTCCTGCTGGAGCGGCATACCCCCTATGTGCTGACGGCCACCGCAGGCCGCACGGCGGATCTGGGGGAAATCCGCCGCATCGACGGCGTCACCGCCGTAACCCCGCTGCTGCAGCTGGAGGGAACGCTGGAGCTGGACGGCTACACCCGGCGCTGCTCCCTTTCGGCGGTGTATGCCGCCTTCCCGGACCTGACGCTGACGGAAGGCACCCGTTTTACGGACGGCGCCAATATGCCCCAGCTGCTGCTGAATCAGGCGGCAGCCTCCGGTTTTGAAAAAGACCGGGGCACCAAACGGATTTCCGCCGGGGATACGGTGACGCTTCAGGTCGGGGAGGATACCCGCACGGCGCAGATCTGCGGCATTTTCGACGACGGGAGCCGAACCTCTGTGGGCTACATGAGCTACGATACGGCGGCCCGGTTTTACGGGCAGGGCGACCGCCTGACGCTGCGGATTGCCCTTTCGGGCAAAAACAAGGTGGAATCCGTGGCGGCGGCGCTGAAAAAACTGTCCGTGACGCCGGAGTTGGATCCCACGCTGGGACCGGCCTGGCAGTATGCCGTGGGCCAATGCCGCCAGAGCGGAATCGTCAGCCTTTGCCTGCTTCTTTGCAGCGTGCTTCTGCTGCGGGAACGGCGTCGGCGGGAGCTGCCGCAAAACGAAGCACCCCGTGAAATGCTGCTGCTGTCCGGCCTGACCATGGCGCAAATCCGGGCGATTTACCCGCTGCGGCTGGCCTTTTTCTATCTGGCGGCCTTTCTGGCTTCCGCCGCTGCCGCCGCCCTGCTCCGGGCTGCCACCCTTCCGGGGACGCTGCTGGGGCTTCTCCTCGCCCTCGGCCTGACGGCGCTGGCCGCCCTGCCCTCCCGTCCGGAAAGATAAGAAAATTCCGCAGGATCCATTGGATTCTGCGGAATTTATGTTGTTTTCTTATGCCTTTTCCTGGGGATCCTTCACCAGATCCGCCAGCGTGATGTTCTCAAAAAAGTCGGAAATCAGCTTGTCCAACCGCTCCCACATGGGCAGCGTGGCACAGCAGGTGGTCCGGGAACAGGCCGCGGCCCCCTGCTCGGTGCAGGAAACGGAAGCCAGACTCCCCTCCGTCAGCACCAGAATGCTGCCGATGGAGTATTCCTCCGGCTTCCGGTTGAGCCGGTAGCCGCCGCCCTTGCCGTGGACGGCGTCCACAAACCCGGCCTTGGACAGGGTGGTCATGATGGCCTCCAGATATTTCTGGGAAATCTCCTCGCATTCGGCGATTTCCTTCAGCGGGACATAGACCCCCGGCTCCTTTTCCGCCAGATACACCATCACCCGCAGGGCGTAGCGCCCCTTTGTCGAGACAATCATGGCTTATTCGCAGTGGGCGCAGTGGCCCTCCGGGAACTGAGATTCGTCGTAAGCAATGCCGTTGCGGTCGTAGTAATCCTTCAGGGCGTTCTTGATGGCTTCCTCCGCCAGCACGGAACAGTGGAGCTTGTGGGCGGGCAGACCGTCCAGCGCCTCGGCCACGGCCTTGTTGGTCAGGGCCATGGCCTCGGAAACGGGCTTGCCCTTGATCATTTCGGTGGCCATGGAGGACGAGGCAATGGCGGAGCCGCAGCCGAAGGTTTCAAACTTGACGTCGGTGATCACGTCATCCTTGATTTTCAGGTAAATCTTCATGATGTCGCCGCACTTGGCGTTGCCCACTTCTCCGACGCCGTCGGCGTCCTCAATGACGCCCACATTCCGGGGATGGGTGAAGTGATCCATCACTTTTTCGCTGTACAGAGCCATAGGTTTTCTCCTTTTTCTTACAGAATATACTGCCGTTTGCCGGTCTGCAAATCCCGCCAGACCGGGGACATATTGCGGAGATAGGAAACCACTTCCGGAACGGCCTCCAGAATGTGATCCACGTCCTGCTCCGTGTTGTATTCGCTCAGGGACAGCCGCAGGGAACCGTGTGCCACGTCGTGGACCCGGCCGATGGCCAGCAGCACATGACTGGGATCCAGACTGCCGGAGGTGCAGGCGGAGCCGGAGGAGGCGCAGACCCCCTTCATATCCAGCAGAAGCAGCAGCGACTCGCCTTCGATGCCTTCAAAGCAGAAGCTCACAATGCCCGGCAGCCGGTGCTCGGTGTCGCCGTTGAGGGCGCAGTGGGGAATTTTGGACAGTCCGTCAATAAGCCGGTCCCGCATGGCGGAAACCTTGGCGGCATTTTCGTCGATGTGGGCGCAGGCTTCCTCCAGCGCGGCGGCAAGGCCCCGGATGGCCGGAATGTTCTCCGTGCCGGCCCGCTTGCCCCGTTCCTGGGCGCCGCCTTCAATGACGTTCACCAGCGGGAAGCCCTGCCGGGCGTACAGCACGCCGATGCCCTTGGGTCCGTGGAACTTGTGGGCGGACAGACTCAGAAGGTCGATATGCTCGTCCTTGACGTTGATGTGCAGGTGCCCCACCGCCTGAACGGCGTCGGTATGGAAGGGGACCCCCGCCTCCTTGCAGATGGCGCCGATTTCCGCAATGGGCAGCACGGAGCCGATTTCGTTGTTGGCGTACATGGTGGTCACCAGACAGGTGTCCGGTCGGATGGCCTCCCGCACCTGCTGGGCCGTGATGTTGTGATGGTTCCGGACGTCCAGCAGCGTGACCTCAAAGCCTTCTTTTTCCAGTTTTTTCAGGGTATGCAGCACGGCGTGATGCTCAAATGCCGTGGAAATAATGTGCTTTTTGCCCTTCCGCTCTCCCAGCCGGGCGGCGGAGAGAATGGCCTGATTGTCCGCCTCGCTGCCGCCGGAGGTGAAATAAATCTCCCGGGGCTGACATCCGAGACAGGCGGCGACCCGGGCGCGGGCATCCTCCAGCGCCTCCTTGGCGACCTGACCGACGGAGTGCAGGCTGGACGGGTTGCCGTAAACCTCATCAAAATAGGGCAGCATCGCCGCAATAGCGGTTTTGCTCATTTTGGTGGTGGCGGCGTTGTCTGCGTAAACTTGCATGGTGTCGTATCCTCCCAATGTGTGGTTACCTAGTCGTTTCGTAGGTTAATATACCATGATTTGCCTACTTTGTCAATGGGTAAGAGCCTGCTCCAGCACCGCCGCCACCCGGAGCAGTCCCAGCCGGTCCTCCTCCGTGAAGCGCCCTTCCCGGGGACTGTCCAGATCCAGCACGCCCCAGACCGCACCGCCCCGGTGAAGCGGAATCACCAGCTCGGACCGGGATGCGTCGTCGCAGGCGATGTGTCCCGGAAACCGGTGCACATCCGGCACCAGCTGCACCCGGTCCTCTGCCGCGGCGGTGCCGCAGACGCCCTTGCCCAGAGGAATGACGATGCAGGCCGGTTTTCCCTGAAAGGGTCCCAGCACCAGCTGCCCCTCCTCCATCCGATAAAAACCGGCCCAGTTCAGCTCCGGCAGCGTCTGCCACAGCAGCGCCGCCGCATTGGCCAGATTGGCAATTTCATAGGGGATGCCGCTTGTCAGAGTCGCCAGCGCCTCAGCCAGCGCGGGATAATTGACTTGTTTGTCCATTCTTTTCGCCTCCAAAACCGTATTTTATCAAATATCTTCTGATTTCACAAGGAAAATTTTGAAACCGGCGGCGAATTCTTCCTCTTTTTTCGACTTTTTCAGCGGTTACAAACCGGCGGCTGCGGAATATTAAGAGGGCAGATCGAAAAGGAGGGGCGGCATATGAAAAAGAGAATTCGTTTGGCGGCGGCAGCCGTGCTGGTGCTGTGGCTGCTGCCGGGAAAGGCGCTGGCGGCGCGGATGCTGGTGCCCGGCGGGCAGGTTGTCGGGCTGGAGCTGCAAGGTGATCGGGTGTCGGTGGCAGGTCTGGAACCGACATCGCAAACGGCGCTGCGGGAAGGGGATCTAATCGTTTCCGTGGACGGAACCCCGGTTTCGTCCGCTGCGGATGTCCGCCGGGCGCTGGACCGGTCCGACGGCACGGTTCGGGTTCAGATTTTGCGCGGCGGCCGGGAGAAAACCCTGACGCTTCAGCCGCAGATCACCCGGGACGGCCCGCGTCTGGGGGTATCGCTGCGTCAGGGCGTGGCGGGCGTGGGAACGGTCACCTGGGTGGACCCGGCCCAGGGCACCTTCGGCACGCTGGGCCACGGGGTCAACGATGTGGGCGGCGGCCTTCTGCATCTGGTGCAGGGCCGGGCCTATCCGGCCGCGGTGGTTTCGGTGCGAAAAGGCAAAAGCGGCAGCCCCGGCCAGCTTCACGCGGCGGTGACGGACCGGCAAACCGGCGGTACGCTGGAAGAGAACACCGCCCAGGGCGTTTTCGGCCACCTGGAGACGTCCTGGCCGGGAGAAGCAATGCCGACGGCCGCCTATTCGGAAATTCAAACCGGTCCGGCCGTCATCCGGGCCACGGTGTCCGGCGGCGATGTGCAGGAATATTCTGTGGAAATTCTGAAAATTTATCCGGAAAAGAAGGCGGACGGCCGGAACTTCCTGCTGAAGGTCACCGACCCGGCGCTGCTGGAGCAGACCGGCGGCATTGTGCAGGGGATGTCCGGCTCCCCGATAATCCAGAACGGCCGTCTGGTGGGCGCCGTGACCCATGTGCTGGTGAACCAGCCGAATACGGGCTATGGGATTTATATCGAAAAGATGCTGGACGCGGCGGGATAAAAAACGGAGGCAAGTGCAGATCACTTGCCTCCGTATCATCAATCAACAATCGTAAAGCCAAAAATTTCGACGGATTGCAGACGTTCCGATTTGACATACGCCGTGCCTCTTTTCAAAGGACCAGCTTCTCGTTGCAGTATGTCCGGATACATCATCGGCAGGAGGGGCTTTCCTGTTACCACACATACCAATCGATGAAGCCGGCATTTTTTTGAAATTCCCTTGCCGACACGTGCATGGGATTGAAAGCTTAAAAGCGATGACTCCATTTCAAGAGGAATATCGATGTCATGTGGCGTAACGGGAATAAAGTTTTGAAAACTAACGATGCAGCAATGTGCACAAACTTTTGCGCGAAACAAACCCATTTATTGACAGCTTGCTTATTGCTTGTTAAACTTAATACGAAGGAACAGATCATTTTAACGGTTTTCTGTTTTGACCGGCAGGACGACGCGAAGAGAGAAATACCAGAAAACATGTAATTCAGAAATCGTTGCCGCAACATTTACACATTTGTCACCAGATTCACAGGATGGTCCAGCCATGTTTACAGCTATTCGGATTTTGGGATAGAAACGAGGCTGGGCGATAGGGAGGCTTCGTTTGGCTTAGGCGGCCATCTTGGAGATTGGTTAGGAGAAGAGATAGGACTCAGCGTTTCCCTAGACGGTTTTACAATTTCCGAAACGCTTCAGATATCACCAATTTTTCATTGTGGCGTTTCTATTGGGACTGCTGGAATTGGGTTTAATATTGGATATGACGTAAATACAACATCTAACGATCTCGACGTCAGTATCGGATGGCCAACAGTAGGAATCATTCTATTTTGCATCGGAATCCCTAATCCATTGATAGGTGGGTTTCCGCAGTTCGGAGGGTAATAGCAATGAAAAAAATACATCTTCAGATCATCAGAGGAATCGCAATTTTCGTGTTAGTTGCATCTGCTTATTTGATCGTTCAAATGAACTGGAATGCTGAAAGTACAGAAGAAAATACCACTGAGTTTTCTGCGGTTGTCAATGATGTGCAAAAGCAAAACGTACGAGACTGTGTTTTAAGCTCAACCCAATCTGACAATATGTTTATGTTGAGGTTAACTCTGGATGATGTCAAAACAATTACGGGACTTGATGCAACACGGATACTGAAAAACGGAGAAACTGTCTACTTTCGTGTACAAAACAAGTGGATTCCGCAAGACCCGCAAGCAGTTGGCCTCCCGTTCGTGCCGATTGTTTCACTACGCACCGAAACACAGGATATTATGACGCTGGAAGAATATAATGCATGGGCAAGAGCATCAAGAATGACAACGACTTATGCGGTAATCGCGGTGTGTACAATGTTAGTCATTATCATTGTGACTTGTACCGTTTTCCTGATTCGAAGGAAGAAAGAAAAATGAAATCCCGCTATCGTGCGTGAACAGCACCCCATTTGTTAGACAAGTATGATATACTATCTAATAAGTGGGGT
>CAJLCS010000059.1 GCA_905205195.1 uncultured Eubacteriales bacterium | reverse complement strand
GGAGTTCTCGTCCACGACGATGTACTTGTCTTTGGGGGAACGGCCGGTGTAGATGCCGGTCATGACGTTGACGGCGCCAAGCTCGCTGACCTGGCCCTTTTCGTAGCCGGTGAGTTCGGGCTTGGTCTCTTCTTCGAAGAGCATTTCGTAAGAAGGATTGTGCACAATCTCGGTGGTACCGGTGATACCGTACTGCTTCAGATCAATTTCAGCCATTGCAATAAACCTCTTTCCTTAGTTGATGACTGCCGGCTGCACAGGCAGCGGCAGCAGAGTCCTTTTCAACTACTCCATTGTAGTTCCAGTATATAATACGACGTTTCGGGAACAAAATCAATAGCATTTTTGTCCCTTCAAGGAAAATTCACAAATTCCGCCCCGGTGCAAACCGGGGCGGAATATCAGCGCATCAAAAGTCTTGCAAAGTTGCCGCCCGCAGGGATTTTCGGCAGGTCATTTCCGGGCTTCCAGCACGGCGGTCATCACCGGGCTGCTGCGGCGGCCCAGCACCGGGCGGCGACGCTCCAGCGCGGCCATGGCGATTTCCACATCCTCGTGGACCTCCTGGGGCGTGAAGGCTCCCACCGTGACCATGTCGCAGGGGCGGATGGTGCTGTAGTTGAAGGTCAGGCCCACAAAGGGCGTGCAGCGGCCGGCGGCCATGGATTTGATGGTCATGACGGGCCTTTTCGCGTTCCAGATCACGCCGTTGACGCCTTCAATTTCAATCTGCATCATAAAGCCCATGCAGTTGTAAATCTGAATGTAGGTTTCCACGTCGTAGCCGTTTTTGTCGGAATAGATGACCAGCTCCGGCATATGGGCGGACAGGCCGGGGATCATGCCGTGCTGGCGGATCATGTCCAGATAGTCCGGCAGCCGGTCGATGGTCTGGGTGTTCTTGTTCACCAGCTGCTCGGCGGAGGCGTGGTGAATCAGGCAGACGGAAGCGCCGTCAGCGGCGCAGCGGGCAATGTCCGCCTCGGCCTGGGCACGGGCGGCGGGGTTATTGTCCACGTTGATGCCCGGGGTGACGATCTGAATCAGCTTCTGCCCGGCAGCCTCCTCCGCCAGGTGCATTCCCTGACGCATGGGGGTATCTTCGCGGAAGTCCGGCGCCATGATGGCATCCACGCCGTACGCCAGATAAGCGCCGAGAACGGCGGCGACATTGCGGGGGTCGGCGTGACGGTCCCGGATCAGCTGATCGGCCGCAGGGCCGGTGTGGCTGTAGCCAAGCAGCCAGTTGGAACCGATGAGCATCCGGGGCAGGGAAATACCGCCCACTTCGGTGCGGGGAAAACGTGTGCAGTCCATAAAAGGGCCTCCTGTTGTGTAATATGTACGATCATCATACCCGCCCCGGGGGCAAAGTGCAATGCCGGAAAGCGACGGCAGGATGTGTGATTCCGACATTTTCTTCTTGACAATCCGGAACGGCGTGCTATGGTAGACCCAGAAAGGGAGGAAGGCGTATGCAGGTGAAGATGGTGGGGTTATCCGCCCCGGGAACCCGGTTCTGCCCGGCCCATACCCACCGGCAGTGGGAAATTGTGCTGTGCCTGACCGGCAGCGGCATTCTGCGGGTGGGGGACCGGGAAATCCCCTACGAGCCGGGGTGCATCGTCTGCCAGCCGCCGGAGGTGCCCCACGGAGTGGAAAGCGACGGGGGAATCACGGATCTCTGGGTCCGGGTGGAGGATTTTCTGCCGCCGGACAAGGCAGAGGTGCCGGTTTACCGGGACGATGACGGGGGCCATTTCCGGATTCTGCTGAAAATGCTCTACGAATTTTTCGTCAACCCGCCTCCCGGCGGAGAAGGGGTGGTTCCGTCGCTGTGGGAGGCGGCGTACCGGCTGCTGGGCAGCTTCGGCGGCGAAAAAACCGCCTATCCGGCGGTGCAGGCCCTGCGGCGGGCCATGATTCTCCATTTGTCCAATCCCGATTTTTCGCCGCTGCCCTGGATGGAGGCCAGCGGCTACAGTGCCGACCATTTCCGCCGGTGCTTCCGGCGGGAGACGGGCCGGACCCCCACGGATTATCTGCTCTGGCTCCGGCTGGACCACGCCCGGAAGCTGCTGGCGCTGCCGGAGCGGGGCGGCTACTCCGTCCGGGAGATTGCCCGGCTGTCCGGCTTTTCGGATCCCTACTATTTTTCCGCCCTGTTCAAGAAAAAGCTGGGTGTTGCACCGCTGTATTACCCTTTGGCGGCGGAAGACCACAGCGGACGGAACGGAAACACGCCTTAAATCAGAATGACGGCGTCGGCGTCCTCCCGGCGGCAGAGGGTATAGAGGTAGGTTTTGTGCTGCTTGGCCCGGGCAAAGAGGAAAATCCGCTTGGCGGCGTTGGGCAGCATGGCCTTGCGGACGGCGTTTTGCAGCGGGTCGCTGTCGCTGATGACGCCGTCGTCGGAAATGCCCAGGGCGGAGAAAAAGCCCACGTCCACGTTCAGATTCCGGAGAAATTCCTCCGCCGCGCTGCCCACGGTGCATAAATCCCGTTCGAAGCAGTCGCCGCCGGCCAGAATGCAGGGGATGTGATGCTCCCCCGCCGCCAGCGCCGTGGGAATGGAGTTGGTGACGATGCGGACATCCCGGAATTCGGCCAGCAGCGGCACCAGATAGGTGCAGGTGGAGGAGCTGTCCAGAAAGACGGACTGGCCGTCCGCCAGATAGGCCCGGGCGTGGCGGACCAGCGCGGCCTTTTCGTCGGCCTCCAGCAGGCGGCGGGAGGAAAAGGGCAGCAGCGCCTCGGACCCGGCCCGGACGGCGCCGCCGTTATAGCGCCGCAGATAGCCGTTGCGCTCCATCTCCCGCAGGTCCCGGCGGATGGTCATTTCGCTGACGAAAAAGGTGGCGGCCAGCTTCCGCACCGACACCCGCTGGTCCCGGTCCAGCAGCTCCAGAATGTCGGATTGACGGGCATTGAGCACCATAAAAATCCCTCCTGATCGGCGGAATGTTCGTTGACAAACAAAACGCACATTCCTTGACATTTTCTGCGGATATTGTATCATAGAGCCAGTCTGAATGTAAAGGAACAAGTGATATGACACCGAAAGAAATTCTGATTCAGGGGATCGGGGTGCTGGGTATCCTGGCCAGCATTCTCTCCTTCCAGTGCCGGAAGCACAGCCGGATTCTGGCCCTGCGGACGGCCAACGAGCTGCTGTTTGCGGTGCAGTACGCCATGCTGGGGGCCTACACCGGCATGGCCATGAATCTGGTGGGCTGCGTCCGCAACACGGTGTTTTCCGCCCAGGTCCGGCGGGGAAAAAGCACCCAGGCTACCAGGCTGGCCTTTTCGGCGCTGTTTCTCATCATGACGGCGCTGACCTGGGCGGGGCCGAAGAGCCTGCTCAGCGGCGTGGCCAAGGTGGTGTCCACCTACGCCTACGGCAGCAGCAACACGGCGCTGGTGCGGCTGATGATCCTGTTCACCAGCACCTGCTGGCTGATTTACAACGCCGCCGTAGGGTCCTACGCCGGGGTGGCCTGCGAGGGCTTCACCCTGTGCTCCATCGTGGTGGGCATGATCCGGCTGGACCTGCCCGCCTGGCGGGCAAAGCGGAAAAAAGGCGCGAATTGAACACCATCCCCCTGCCGGACCGTTCTGTGCGGCAGGGGGATGCTTTGACGGCTGCGCGGCAGCAAATCGCCGCTTACCGCCGCCATCCGGTGGCAATCCGGACGGTTCCGATTTCCGGATGATCGACCTCCGCCGGATGCACCGGCACCAGCCGCCGTCTGAACGGCGCCTATCCCTGTACCCGGGGGACGGTGCCGTCGTTCTGGCCCTCCAGCACGGCGATGGCGTGATAGAGAAATTCGTTGAGGGGCGTGGGAACGCCCAGCGCCTTGCCTAGCCGCACCATGGTGCCGCCGAACATCTCCTTTTCCGTTTTCCGCCCGGCCAGCAGGTCCTGCAGGGTGGAGGGCATATTGTCCGGCGGCAGGCTTTTCAGGAAATCCAGATCCTTCTCCGGGTAATCCGGCGCAATGTTCACGCCCTTGGCCCGGGCCACGGCGATGACCTCCCGGGCCACCAGCACCCGCAGCAGATTGGCGTCCGGGCTGGCGCCCCAGGCGCCGAAGGGCACCCGCAGCAGGGCGGCCACCTGATTTTCGCTGACGTTGCAGACGAATTTCTCCCAGATAGCAAGCTCCATGTCCGGCCGGACCCGCGCACGGATGCCGCAGCGGTCAAACAGCGCCGCCAGACGCCGGACCCGGTCCGTGGGTGCGGCGGGGTCGTTCCGCTTTTCGCCGAATTCCATGTAGGAGACGGCGGGATCGTAGGAAACCCGGTTGCCGGATTTGACGCTGCTGACCCGCATCAGCGAATAGAGAACCCGGTCCCCGTAGACGGAGGCGGCGATTTCCTCGCTTTCCACCCCGTTGAGGGGGGTGAGAATCAGCGTTTCCGGCCCCACCTGGCGGCGGACGTCGGCCAGCGCCTGACGCAGGCCGTCCATTTTGGTGGTGATGATGACCAGGTCCGCCGGGCCGGTTTCCGCCTCCGGCGAAACCGGAGTGAAAACACGCTGCCGGCCGTTGATGATGCGGCCCTTCCGGGCCAGCGCCTCGGCCCGGCGGCCCCCGGCGATGAGCCGCAGCCCGTCCCTCAGCACATCCTGGAGCCGGTCGGCAAAGTAGGAGCCGATGGCCCCAAGGCCGATCAGCGCGACGGTACGGATATCGTTCATAAAAATCCCTCGATTCAGGCAGTTATGACTGCCCCTGTTTTAGCACGGCAGCGGCGGGAAAAAGCGGACTTTCTGTCCGGTGCTGCTCCGTCACAGGCCTTCCTTCACGGTCTTCAGGGAGGCAATCAGCGTTCTCCTGATTGTGCCGCATTCATGATGCAGAGGCGTGTATACCGATTCTTTCGTTTTGATTTTCCCATCACGGCAAAGAAGCACAATTTGCTTGGCGAAATCCTTTGATTTGCAGCGCAAAATGCTGTCGGCCATCATGATTACCCCAACGAATTATATCATGATCCTATTTGCCTGTAAAGAGATCGTGATATGCCGCGCCGTGCGCGGCGTGATATTGTTCGCTTTGCTCACAGTGGTATCCTATTCGCGCGGACACTTGCGAAGCAAATATCACACGGCGGAAAGCCGGATATCACTGCATCGCAATACCGCGCGCCGTAAGGCGAATATAGCTGAAAAAGCACTTGCTTTCGCAAGTGCTTTTTCATGGGGTGGATGATGGGATTCGAACCCACGATCTTCAGAGCCACAATCTGACGCCTTAGCCAACTAGGCCACACCCACCATATGAAGTTCTGAAACGTGGTACGCCAGGAGGGACTCGAACCCCCTACCTACTGCTTAGAAGGCAGTTGCTCTATCCAGATGAGCTACTGGCGCATTTCAGTGGAGCGGGTGACGGGAATCGGACCCGCGTATCCAGCTTGGAAGGCTGGTGTTCTACCATTGAACTACACCCGCAAGCCCAGCGAAATAACCTCTCTGGCCGTTTCAGCTATCAAATTTTAACACAAGATCCCGGTCCTGTCAAGCCCATTCGGATGATTTCCGGGATTTTTTTCTCGATGACGTCGGCCACGGCCCCTTCGGCGCAGGGGCAGACGTTGGAATAGTCCCCGGCCAGCGCGCCGTCCGCCGGGCAGAAGGCAAAGTCCGCCGCCTCCAGCATGGAGCGGTCGTTGTCCGCATCGCCGACGCAGATCAGGACCCTTTTCCCCAGCCGGGCCTTCAGGTCCAGCGCGGAAGCGGCCTTGCTGACGCCGCCGGTCTGCACGTCCAGAAACCGGGGCGAGGACCGGCAGACCTGCAGAAGGCTGCCGTAGGTGCGGTCCAGCCAGTCGGCCACCCGGTCGATGTAGGCCACATCCTCCGGCACGGGCCGGAACAGGGCGTCCACCGTGGCGGCCCGGAAGGGGGCGTACAGCGCGAATTTCAGAAACGGCCCGATGTCCGTGCTCCCGTCGGCGTAGGCGGGGATGCTGTGCTGGGCCAGGCAGAACTTCTCCCAGTTGGGATTGGGGCGAAAGACGTAATGGGCGTTGATGCCCTGAATTTCCATGGTCAGCTCCGGAAAAACCGAGAGAATTTCCTTGGCCATCTCCTTCCAGTCCGCGCCGATGGTGCGGCAGTGGGTCAGCTTCCCGCCCTCGTACCAGGCGGCGCCGTTGTAGAGCAGCATGGGGGCGTTGTGGGGGATGGTGTCCAGATAATCCCGGAACATGGGGATGCTCCGGCCGGTATTGAGGGTGAAGCTGCCGCCCAGGGCCATGAAGCGCCGGATGGCGTCCAGATTGGCCCGGGGAATGGTCACGTCCGGCGCGGTCAGCGTCCGGTCGAAATCAACGGTCAGCAGAAAATCGGAATAAGAAAGCATGATGTGTCCTTTCACGGGCGGGGCGTCCGCCGCTCCAGCTTGTCCAGCACCTGCACGAAATAGTCCGGCAGCGGCGCAAGCACCATCACCGGGCGGCCGTCCCGGGGATGCCGGAAGCAGAGTGCTCCGGCGTGGAGGCACTGGCTGGACTGGCCCAGCTCGGGCTTTTTGTGGCCGTACACCATATCGCCCAGAATGGGGTGGCCGATGTAGGCCATATGCACCCGGATCTGGTGGGTGCGGCCGGTTTCCAGATGGCAGCGGATGTGGGTGTAGTCGCCGTAGCGCTTCACCACCTCCCAATGGGTGACGGCGGGGCGGGAATTGCGCTGGGTGACGCACATTTTCTTCCGGTCCGTGGGATGGCGGCCGATGGGGGCGTCCACCGTGCCGGAATCCTCCTTCAGATTGCCGCAGACGACGGCATCGTAGGTCCGGGCCATGGAATGGTCCTTCAGCTGGGAGGCCAGCACCGTGTGGGCCAGATCGTTCTTGGCCACGGCCAGCAGGCCGGAGGTATCCTTGTCGATGCGGTGGACAATGCCGGGCCGCAGCTCCCCGTTGATGCCGGACAGGTCGTCGCCCATGGCATAGAGCAGGCCGTTGACCAGCGTATCGTCGGAATGTCCGGCGGCAGGGTGGACCACCAGCCCCTTGGGCTTGTTGATGACCAGCAGGTCCTCGTCCTCATAGACGATGTCCAGCGGCATTTCCGTGGGGGTGATTTCCACCGGCTTGGGCGCAGGCAGGGTGACGGTAATCTCCTCACCAGGGGTCAGCCGGTCGTTTTTGCGGCCGGGCTTGCCGCTGCGGAGGACGCAGCCCTCCTCCAGCAGCTTCTGGGCGGCGGAGCGGGTCAGTCCCTCCACCTGCCGGGCCAGAAACGCGTCCAGCCGCTCGTTGGGAATATCGGCATACAGGGTCATGCGGCGTGCGCATCCTTCCAGAAGGCCTTGTTCCAGAACACCAGATGCACCAGCAGCACGATGCAGCCGCAGGTGATGAAGATGTCTGCCACGTTGAAGACGGGGAACCGGATGAAGGACGTCTCAAACATATCCACCACATAGCCCAGCCGGAGCCGGTCGATCATGTTGCCGAGGCCGCCGCCATAAATGGCCGCAATGCACCAGCGGTCAAAGCGGGTGAAGGGCAGGCGCTTGCGGAAATACTCGTAAAACAGCCCCACGGTCAGCATGGCGAACACCAGCGCAAACAGCCACTGGGCGCCCTGGAAGGTGGAGAAGGCCGCGCCGGTATTCTGCACATAGGTCAGATCCAGCACGCCGGGAAGGAAGGCAAGACGGGTTCCGGCGGCGATCCCGGTCACCACCAGATATTTGACAACCTGATCCGCCGCCACAATCGCGGCGGCCAGCAGGGCATACAGCGCAAATTGCATGGAAATCCCTCCAACAGGATAAAATCAATTTTTATGATACCATTCCCGGGAAGAAAAGTCAATTACGGAGAGAAAACAAATCCCGCCGTTGCTGAAACGGAAAAAGTGTGGTATTCTATAAAATGAAGGAGTGATTTTTGTGATTGATTTTCACCGTCTGGACCCGGCGCAAAAAAAAGAGTATGACGCCGTGCTGCAAAATTGCGGGCGGCGGGGCTGCGAGTATTCGTTTGACAACCTCTATCTCTGGGGGCGGCAGGAGGCAGCGTTTCTGGGGGAGAGCCTGGCACTGTTTTCTCAGTACGACCGCCGCAGCGCCTATCCCTTCCCCATACTGCGGGGGGACCCCAAGCCGGTGCTGGATGCCCTGATCGACGACGCCCGGAGCAGGCGGATCAGCTGCCGGTTCATCTCCATGATGCCGGAGGACTGCGTCCTGCTGGAGTCGCTGTATCCGGGGCAGTTCCTGTTTTACACCGACCGGGACAGCTTCGATTATGTGTACAACATTGACGATCTGGCCGACTTGAAAGGGCGGAAATACCAGAAAAAGCGGAACCATTTCAACCATTTCCGTCAGGTATTCCCGGATTATCGGGTGGATCCGCTGTCAAAAGAAAATCTGGACCTTGCCCGGGAGCTGGTATCCTGCTGGTTTGCCCGGGACGTCTGCCGGGACGAGGGCAGCGAATTTTATCAGGAAAGCCGGGCCATCCGCCGAGCCTTCGACCATTACGACGAGCTGGAAATGGAGGGCCTGCTGCTGACCAACGGCGGCAAGCCGCTGGCCGTGACCATGGGGTCCCGGCTGACGGCGGACACCTTCGACATCCACTTTGAAAAAGCACTGGACTCGCCGGACAGCGCCTACCCCGCCATCAACTGCGAATTTGCCCGATATCTGCGGGAAAAGTACCCGGAGGTCCGGTATCTGGACCGGGAGGACGATCTGGGTCTGTCGGGGCTGCGGCAGGCCAAGCTGTCCTATCTGCCCGCCTTCCTGATCGAAAAATCCTGGGCACGGCTGAAGGAAAAGGACTGGGATGAGAACGATTGAGCCGCCCCGCCCGGCGGATCTTCCGGCGCTGGCCGCCCTGTGGCGGGAAGCCTTCGACGACTGCGACGAAGCCTTCCTGCACGACTTCTTCCGGTACGGCTTTGCCCCGGACCGGTGCCGCTGCGTCCGGGCGGAGGGCCGGATCGCGGCCATGGTCAACTGGTTCTGGTACGGCGACGCGGCCTACCTGTACGGCGTGGCCACCGCCGCCGATTTCCGGCGGCAGGGCTTGTGCCGGATGCTTCTGGCGGATACCTGCAAGGTGCTGGCGGCGGCGGGCGCTTCGTCCGCCGTGCTGATTCCGGCGGATGAAGCGCTTGCCCGGGCCTACGGGACCATGGGCTTTGCGCCGATCTCGGAGATGGCCCTGAGGCGGATGCGGGCCGGGGAAAAACCGGCGGCGCTGACGCCGCTGCCCTGGCGGGACTACCGGGAGAAAAGCCGGGCGCTGGTCCCCCGGGCGGTCAACTTCCCGGACCCCCGGCACGACGGCTTCGCGGAGTGCCAAGTTGCCGCCTTCTCCGGCGACGGCTTTACGCTGGCGGCGGACCGGGCGGCGCTGGCGGCGGGCACGCTGGAAAACGCGGTGCTGCTGGGGAACCCGGCCGCCGGGCCGGGCATTCTGGCGGCGTTGGGCGTGCCGGAGGGGACCTTTACCCTCTGCGCCCCGGGGCCGGGGACGGCCATGGGGCGGCGGCTGACGGGGCAGGGGGCGGTGCCGCCGTTTTTCCCGGCCTTCGGATAGGGACCTTGTCTATTTTCAATAAGGAAATTTTCCCCGAAACGGAAAATTTCGACACGGAATCCCCTTGCATTTCGGGGCGAAAACCGTCATAATAGAGGGGAGAAAAAATAAAAGCGGCACAGCCTGCGGAGGATTGTTTATGCAGAAAGTTTTGATTCTTGACTTCGGCGGTCAGTACAATCAGCTGATTGCCCGCCGGGTCCGGGAATGTCATGTGTACTGTGAAGTGCATCCCGCCACAAAAATGACCGTGGCGGATATCCGCGCCTATGATCCCATCGGCATCATTCTCACCGGCGGCCCCAACAGCGTGTACGGCGATGCGGCGCCCCGCCTGCCTCAGGAGATCTTCACGCTGGGGATTCCGGTGCTGGGCATTTGCTACGGCTGCCAGCTGATGGCCCATCAGCTGGGCGGCGTGGTCAACGAGGCCGGCACCACCAGCGCCCGGGAATACGGCCGGACGCCCACCTTCCTGAATACGGAGGATGTGCTGTTTGCGGGCTTCCCCGGGGAATCCATCACCTGGATGAGCCACGGCGACTATATCGCCCGGGTGCCGGAGGGCTTCGCCGTCACAGCCCACACCGAGTCCTGCCCCACGGCGGCCATGTCCTGCCCGGAAAAGAAGTTCTACGGCGTCCAGTTCCACCCCGAGGTGGCCCATACCGACCACGGCACCCGGATGCTCCGCAATTTCCTGTATCAGGTCTGCGGCGCCAAGGGCGACTGGATCATCGAGGACTACGTCCAGACGGCGGTGCGGGATCTGAAGGCCAAAATCGGCGACCAGAAGGTGCTGCTGGCCCTGTCCGGCGGCGTGGATTCGTCGGTGGCGGCGGCGCTGCTGAACCGGGCCGTGGGCAGCAATCTGACCTGCATTTTCGTGGATCACGGCCTGCTGCGGAAGAATGAAGGGGATCAGGTGGAGGCGGTGTTCTCCAAAATGGACCTGAATTTCATCCGCGTCAACGCCCAGGACCGGTTCTATACCCGGCTGCACGGCGTGACGGACCCCGAAACCAAGCGCAAAATCATCGGCGAGGAGTTCATCCGGGTCTTTGAGGCGGAGGCCAAGAAGCTGGGTCGGGTGGATTTCCTGGCCCAGGGCACCATCTATCCCGACGTCATCGAGTCCGGCAGCGGCTCCGCCGCCGTCATCAAGAGCCACCACAACGTGGGCGGCCTGCCCGACTATGTGGACTTCCGGGAAATCGTGGAGCCGCTGCGGCTGCTGTTCAAGGACGAGGTCCGGGAGCTGGGCCGTGCCATCGGCCTGCCGGAGCATCTGATTAACCGCCAGCCCTTCCCCGGCCCCGGCCTTGCCATCCGGATCATCGGCGAAATCACCCCGGAGCGGGTGAAAATCCTGCAGGATGCCGACGCCATTTTCCGCACCGCGCTGGAGCAGGCCCACATGAACGAGCGGATCGGCCAGTACTTCGCCGTGCTGACCAACACCCGCAGCGTGGGCGTCATGGGCGACGGCCGGACGTACGACTATACGCTGGCCCTCCGGGCGGTGACCACCGACGATTTCATGACCGCCAAGTGGGCGCGGATTCCCTATGAGCTGCTGGACCAGATCTCCGGCGAAATCATCAACCGCGTCCCCGGCATCAACCGGATCGTCTACGATATCACCTCCAAGCCCCCCGCAACGATTGAGTGGGAGTAATCGCCACTTACCCGAAAACCCTTTATTTTCAAGGGTTTTCGGGTTT
>CAJLCS010000058.1 GCA_905205195.1 uncultured Eubacteriales bacterium | reverse complement strand
GTTGGCGGACGATTCGCACACTTGCAGTCTGATAGGTATGTTCTCCGACGTAAACGCCGCCGGAGATCATGATCCCATTCGATTCACCGCCTGCGGGCGACGAACTCTGCAAGGCTTTTTTGACGCGCTGAGCCGGACGTAATCACGTCCGTTTTTTTCGTAGAACGGTTATGTGCGGGCCACCGGGCGCATAGGGTTGTCCCGGAGTGATGCCAATGACGTGTGCATGGAAAGAATTCCTGCGGCTGGTGCCGCCCCGGATGTGCCGGGAGGTGGACCGGCTGGGCAGGGTGACAATGCAGGAGCTGCGGCTCCGGCTGGGACAGGCTCCCGAGCTGGTGCTGAGCCGGGAAACGGTCCGTCTGGCCGACACCGTGACGCCGGAGGACCTGCGTTACTGCGTCAATGCCGGATCCCAGTACTCCCCCTGGGCGGCGGAGACGGTGTCGCAGGGGTATCTGACGGCGGCAGGGGGCCACCGGATCGGCCTGTGCGGCGACGCGGTAGTCCGGGAGGGGCAGATGACGGGGATCCGGAGCCTGCGGTCGGTTAACCTGCGGGTGGCCCGGGATTTTCCGGGGATTGCCGCCCGGGCGGCGGGGATTTCCGGCTCGGTGATGATTCTGGGGCCGCCGGGCAGCGGCAAAACCACGCTGCTGCGGGACCTGATCCGCTGCCGGGCGGAAAAGGGCTGCGTGGCGGTGGTGGACGAGCGGGGAGAGCTGTTCCCGCCGGGCTTTGCGCCGGGAAAACGGACGGATATCCTCACCGGCTGCCCCAAGGCGGCGGGCATTGACGCGGTGCTGCGGACCATGGGGCCGGACTGCGTGGCGGTGGACGAGATTACGGCGGCGGCGGACTGCGCGGCGCTGCACCGGGCGGCGTTCTGCGGCGTGACGCTGCTGGCCACCGCCCACGCCGCCTCGGCGGAAGATTTTTACCGGCGGCCGGTTTACGGGCCGCTTTGCAAAAGCGGACTGTTTGAGACGCTGCTTGTCCTGAGCCGGGACAAGTCGTGGACGGTGGAAAGGGTGACACGATGAACTTGAAATGGATGGGGATCCTACTGATCGTCGGCGGGTGCGGCGGCTTCGGCGCAGCGGCGGTACTGGCCCACAAGCGGGCAGAGGCGGCGCTGCACCAGCTGCTCCGGGCGCTGGAATTTATGGAATGTGAGCTGCAATACCGGCTGACGCCGCTGCCGTCGCTGTGCAGGCGGACGGCGGAGGTTACCGGCGGCCGGATCCGGGAGGTTTTCCGGCATCTGGCCGACGAGCTGGAGGGGCAGATCGCGCCGGACGCCGGCAGCTGCATGAAGGCGGCGCTGGGAAAGGCACCGGAGCTGCCGGAAGCGGCCCGGACGGCGCTGCTGGAGCTGGGGGACACGCTGGGCCGCTTTGACCTGCCGGGGCAGCTGAAGGGCCTGGAGGGCACCAAGGCCGTCTGCACCCAGGCACTGGAGGGGCTGAGCCGGAACCGGGACAGCCGCCTCCGGGGCTACCAGACGCTGGGTCTGTGCGCCGGTGCGGCGCTGGCGATTCTGCTGATCTGACCATGGACGTGGATCTGATTTTCAAAATTGCCGCCGTGGGCATCATCGTCTCCATCCTCAATCAGGTGCTGTCCCGCTCCGGCCGGGAGGAACAGGCCACCATGACCACGCTGGCGGGGCTTGTGGTGGTGCTGATGATCGTGGCGCAGAAAATCTCCGATCTGTTTGCCCTGGTCAAGACGCTGTTTCAGTTCTGATGGAGGCGTATTTTCGGGCGGCGGCGGGGATCCTGGTGGCGGTGATGCTGGGACTGGCCGTTTCCCGGCATCAGAAGGAGGCTGCGCTGCTGCTGACCGCCGCGGTGTGCTGCATGGCGGCGGCGGTGGCCCTGTCCTATCTGGAGCCGGTGATGACGCTGATGAAGCGGCTGCGCCAGACGGCGGGCCTGGACGGCGAGCTGCTGGCGTGCCTGCTGAAAATCGTGGGCATCGGCCTGATCGGGGAGGTGGCGTCGGCGGTCTGTGCCGATGCCGGAAACGGCGCGCTGGGGAAAACGGTGCAGATGCTGTCCGCCGCCGCGGCGCTGTGGCTGGCCGTGCCGCTGTTTGAAACGCTGCTGACGCTGCTTGGTACCGTGTTGGGGGAAGCATGAGAAAAGGAATTCTGATGATGATGCTGGTGCTGGCGCTTGCGGTACCGGCTTCGGCTATGGACTTTACCGCGCCGGAGGTGCCGCAGGCGGGGCAGTCGTGGATGCCAGACCGGACGGACAGCTTCGGACAGGGAATGCTGGAAATCCTCCGGGAGGCGGCCTCCGCCCTGACGCCGGAGCTGGCGGAAAGCGGCCGGACCTGCTTCCGGCTGCTGGCGGCGGCGCTGCTGCTGTCGCTGCTGCGGGGCGCCGGGGGAATGTCCGGCCGGGCAGTGTCGCTGGCCGGGACGGTGGCCGTGGCGGGGCTGCTGCTTCAGCCCACCTCGTCCATGATCCGGCTGGCCGCCGAGACGGTGGCCCGGCTCAGCGATTACGGCAAGCTCCTGCTGCCGGTGATGACGGGGGCCATGGCGGCCCAGGGCGGCGTGACGGCCTCGGCGGCCCTCTATGCCGGCACGGCGTTTTTTGACGCGGTGCTGTCTGCGGCGGTGGCGGGGCTGCTGGTGCCGCTGATTTACTTCTTCCTGGCGCTGTCCGTTGCCAACGCGGCGCTGGGGGAAGGACTGCTACAGCAGCTGGCGGGCTTCGTGAAATGGCTGGTGACCTGGCTGCTGCGGCTGATTCTGTACCTGTTTACCGGGTATCTGGCGGTGACGGGGGTGGTCAGCGGCAGTGCCGATGCGGCGGCACTGCGGGCCGCAAAGCTGACCATTTCCAATATGGTGCCGGTGGTGGGCGGCATTCTGGCCGATGCGTCGGAAACCGTGCTGGTCAGCGCCGGACTGATGAAAAACGCGGCGGGGATTTACGGCCTGCTGGCGGTGACGGCGGTGTGGATCGGGCCGTTTCTGAAAATCGGTGTGCTGTATCTGCTGTTGAAGCTGACGGGGGCCGTGTGCGGCACCTTCACCGACGGCGGCACCGCCCGGATGATTCAGGATTTTTCGGCGGCCATGGGGCTGCTGCTGGCCATGACGGGGACGGTGAGCCTGCTGCTGATGGTCAGCACCGTATGTTTTCTGAAGGGGGCCGGATGATGGAAGCGGTGAAGCATTATCTGCTGGCGGTGACGGCAGCGGGGCTGCTGTGCGGCATCGCCGGCGCCATGCTCGGGGAGAAAAGTGCCGTAGGCCGCATCGGCCGGACGGTCACCGGTGCCGTGCTGGCCCTGGTGATGCTGGGGCCGCTGACGGGCCTGCGGCTGGGCAGCCTGCCGGACCGGATCGGGGACTTTGCGGCGTCCGGCACGGCCGCGGCGGAGAAAGGCAGCCGGGCGGCAGCCGCCGCGTCGGCGGAGGTACTAAAAACGGGACTGGAAGCATATATCTTGGACAAAGCCGCATCCCTGAATGCGACGGTGACGGCGGAGGTGGTGGTGACGGAGGAGAACATTCCGCAGGTGGACACGGTCCGGCTGACCGGCGCCGTGGCACCCTATGCCAGAGGGCAGCTGGCCGCCTGGATGGAGCAGACGCTGGGCATTGATCGGGAGAAGCAGATATGGATTGGCTGAAAACGGGCAGCCGACTGCGGCAGGAACTGAAAAAATACCGCTGGGCGGCGCTGGTGGTGCTGCTGGGCATCGGCCTGATGCTGATTCCGGGCAGGTCCGAGGCCGAAAAAACGGCCCAGCCTGCATCCACGGAGCCACAGCCCGATCCGGAGCAGCGGCTGACGGAAATTCTGACGCGCATCGAGGGCGTCGGCACGGTGCAGGTCCTGCTGACCTGGGCCAGCGGGGAGGAAACGGTGTACCAGACGGACGAGGACCTGGGAACCGGCGGCGATGCCCGCCGCAATACGGTGGTGATTACCGACGGAAACCGGAACCAGCAGGGGCTGGTGCGGCAGGTGAATCCCGGCGCCTGTCTGGGGGCGATTGTGGTGTGTCAGGGCGGCGACCGCCCCGCCGTGCGGCTGGCCGTCAAGGAGGCGGTGGCCAGCGTCACCGGCCTGGGGGCGGATCGGATTTCGGTGTGGAAAATGGGCTGAATGGAGGCAATGTTATGAAAAACTGGAAGAAAAATGTGTTGGCGGCAGGGGTGCTGGTGGCGGTCTGCGCGGGAATTTATCTCAACTGGCGCTATAGCAGCGATCAGCAGAAGACGGCCAATCTGACGGACACGCTGGATTCCGGCAAGCTGCTGTCCGACGATTCGCTGGTGCTGGCGACGGAGGCGTCGCCGCTGACCCAGACCGGGACCGATACGGTGACGGACTACTTTGCCGCCGTCCGGCTGTCCCGGCAGGAGGCCCGGGACAGTGCCGTGAACCTGCTTCAGCAGGCCATGGCCTACGATACCGACAGCGCGGCGGAGCAGACGGCGGGGCAGCTGGATCAGCTGGTCCAGACGGGGCTACAGGAGGCCCAGATCGAAAGCCTTGTGATTGCCAAGGGATACACGGACTGCGTGGCCTACATGAGCGACGACGGCATTTCCGTGGCGGTGGCCGCGCCGGAGGGCGGGCTGGAGCAGGAGGACGTGGCAGTGATTGCGGATATCGTCATGTCCCAGTCCGGCTACGGCGTGGAGGAAATTCGCGTGGTCGAGGTTCAATAAAAGCAAGGCCCGGACGATGTGTCATCGTCCGGGCCGCGGTTATTTTTCGAATTTTCCTTTTTTCCGCCGGGGGCGGTAGAGCCGGGCGGCTGCGAGGAACAGCGCCGCGCACAGAAGCGAGATTTTCCACCCCAGCGAGAAGGCGGCGTTGTGATAGGTGAGGGTGATCTGATGGGTGCCCGGTGTCAGCATGACGCCGATCATGGCGCCGCCCACCAGGGTGATCTCCGCAGGCTGGCCGTCCACGGTGACCTGCCAGTTGCCGTTCTGGGCCACGGAGGTGTACAGCAGGCCGCTGCGGCCGCAGGTGACGGAGCCGGAAACGGTGGTACCGGTGAACACCGTGGGGTCAAAGACGGATTCGGAGAGAATCTCGTAGCCCTGCCGGAACAGCACGTCATCCAAGATGGCGGCGGTGACGGTCATCTGCTTGGCTTCGCCGTCGTCGCAGTCCATCCGGATTTCCACCACATCCCCGGCCTGCACGGTGCCCACGGCGGCAATCTGCGTCAGGCTCAGGCTGTCGGAATAGCGCGTCGCGCCGTTGACCAGCACGGTAAAGTCGTTCCGGGCGCCCAGATCCAGCGACACGGCCAGATAGCCGGATTGGGAAACGGTGTACTGATAGGTGATTTTTCCGCCGCCGGTCCCGGTTTCATAGGAGCACAGGCCGTAATTGTTCCGGGAGCGGATGGTGACATTTTCGGGCAGGACCTTCAGGTCGGCGTCGGAAACGGTTTGCCAGACCTTGCCGGTCAGGCCGGTGGCCTGCTGAAAGAGCTTGTTCTGGAAGGAAAAATCACCGCTGTTCTTGGTGAAATCCAGATCGGCCAGCGTCGGCTCCGCCAGAAATCCCAGAGGCAGGTAGCAGCTGTTTTGCAGCACCGTCACCTCGCCGAACTGCGCCGCCTCCGTCAGGTAGTGGGAAGGCACCGGCGTGCCGGAGCGGCTGACCAGATATTTGATGCCGAGGAACAGATCCGCCACGGGGGAACCGATTTCGTAGCAGTAGCGATTGTAGGTCTCTTTGGCGGCGAAGCCGAGGCCCTTCATGAATTTGGTGACGCTGACGTTGGCGGAGCTGGTGAAGGTGGAAACGCCCCGGTACAGGTTCAGCGCGCCGTCGTTGAGGGTCTGGGTCTGGGTGACCTCCGTCCGGTAGAAGGGGGTGTCCTGCTCCTGTTGCTCGATATACCGGAAGGCCGCGACGGCATCGGTAGTACCCCGGGGATAGTTGGAAACGTTGGTCCCGGTGAAGCAAAGGCCAAAGTTAATCAGATTCAGCGTCATTTCCAGCACCAGGATCCCGGCCAGCAGCCCCTGAGACGTGGAAAACCGCTGATTCAGGTTGGCCCGGTAATGTTGGACCGCTTCCGCATCGGCGCCTTTCGGCAGCTTCTCCCGGCAGCACTGATACACGGCCACCGTGACATACAGTCCCATCAGACCCAGATTGTAAATCAGGAACACCGGGTCCGTCCGCTGATCGGAGCAGATCATCAGTCCCACGGACAGCAGCGCGGCGGTGATGACCTGCCACAGCCGGAACCGGCGGCGCTTGAGCCAGGCCCGGTAGGCCATGGTCAGCAGCACGAAGCTGTAGAGGAAGCTGAACCGGTAGGGGATCATGTTGGTGAAGTGGAAGCCGTGCCAGATATAGTCCAGCTGCCGGATGATGAAGCTCAGCACAAAGAAAAGCAGCAGGAAAACAGAGCAGAGCTTGTCCCGCAGAGGAATTTTCTTTGCGGTGAGGAACAGAAACGACAGCATCACCGTGCCGACGCCGCAGTACAGGTTGGGCAGGCCCTCCTTGAAGGTCGGCTCCAGCCCGCCGAACTGATTTCCGGCCACCTGCCGCATGGCGTCCAGTAAGCCCCGCCAGGTGTTCTCGTCGGCGATGTTCAGCCGGAAGCCGGTGGGGAAATTGTTGACGCTGGACTGGGTGGTCTGCAGGGCGGCCAGCGTGGGCAGCTCCAGCACGGCGGTCATGCCGATGGCCAGCAGTGAAAACAGGGCAATCCGGCCCAGATCCGCCAGCAGACGGCGGAAGCCGGAAAACCGGCAGATTTCGTAGCAGACGAACAGCAGCGCAATGAAAATGCAGGTGAAAAAGCCGATATAGTAGTTGGAAAAGACGGACAGGAACAGGATCAGCGTGTAGAGGACGACCTTTTTATCCCGCAGCAGCCGGACGGTGCCCAGCGCCGCCAGCGGCAGCAGGGCAAAGGTATCCAGCCACATGATGTTCCACTGATACCCCAGCGCCCAGGCGCACAGCCCGTAGCAGCAGCCGAACAGGGTGACGGAAAAATCGTTGCGGTCAAAGAGCTTGTTGAGAAATACGGCGAAAAACAGGCTGGCAAGGCCCAGCTTGACCGGCACCAGCAGGGAGAAATAGGAAAGCAGCCAGCTCTCCGGTACCAGCACGCTCAGAAGATTCAGCGGCGACGCCAGATAGTAGGAAATCAGCCCCAGATAGTCCAGCCCCAGCCCCACATTCCAGTGATAGAGCAGACTGCCGCCGCTGCGAAGGGTGTGGCGGAAGGCATTGAAGAAGGGAAAATACTGGTGGTACATATCGGAATACAGCATGGAATAGTGGCCGAAGGGCGTGTAGCCGCTGACCAGCATCACCAGCATGACGCCGAGGCAGGGCAGCGCGAAGGCCAGCGCCTTGTAATTCCAGCGGATTCGATTGGGATGGGGCAGTTTCATGACAACCTCCTGAATGCGCCTGAAAACGGATTTCGTAGTGATTCTTATTATACCATGGTCCGGCGGGAAGGTAAAGACGGCAAAGGGGCAGTTTTTATTTTTTAAGGTTTTCCGCTATTGCAGCGTTTCGCTGTGATTGAGCACCGACGTGCTGTAGAGAAACAGTGCGTCCTGATCGGTAAACGTCAGGTAGCGGCCCAGCAGCGCGGGGGAGAGATAGCGGATGTCCACCAGCGTCACGGTGCGGTAGCCCTCCGCCAGCAGGGGGACGATGCTGCTGCCGAAGGAGTCCCGGAACACGACCAGCGCCCGGTCTGTGGCGGCGTTGGGATTGTCAATCCGCAGCAGCGCCTTGGAACCGGAGAGAAACAGGGCGTAGGGGTCGTTTCCGGCGGCAAGATCCTGATTGTAGAGCGGCAGCACCGTGTCGGTTTCGTAGTCATAGACGGTGCAGCCCTCCATCCACGGCGCTTCCAGCCAGCACAGCCGGTCCGGTTCCAGCGGCAGGGCGGACTGACCGTAATAGACGCCGTAGAAGGGAAAATCAGACGATCGCACCGTGTAGAAATCGGTCAGGGTGACGCCCATTTGCGCGGCCAGATACCGGGCCGTGTCCGGCAGGGCCTCCTGCCGCCAGTGGACGTCGGTGCGGTAATAGTCGTCCGGGGAGAGGGTGCCGGTCAGGTCAATGTCCGACGCGTAGAGCATGGCCTCCTTCAGCCGGGCAAAGAGGGCATCGTAGTCCATGGCCGGATAGCCGTGGGCGGAGGCCAGATAGTAGCCCTTGTCCGGAACCACGGCCTGATAAATCTTCACGTCGGTACCGGCCAGATACCGGTCGTAGAGGAAGCGGAACCGCCCGGCGGCATAGTCCACCGAATTGGTGTCCAGCGTGGAATCCAGCTTGGCGGCATAGCCGTCGGCGACGTAGATGTCGTTGGTGTCCTTTTCCAGAAACAGGTGCAGCCGCGCCTGGGCGGCCAGACGGCGGAAGCCGTCCCGCAGGGGAAACTGGTCAAGCGCATAGGTATCCAGCTGGGCCGTATCGCGGCCGGAGGCCAGCCCGGACAGCGTCAGGTCAGGCAGCTGGGTCAGCGCCCGCCGCTCGCTGACGGACACGGCGTCGGCGGGCCGCAGAAGCCCCCACAGGGAAAAGACAACGACGAACAGCGCCGGGACCGCCAGTGTCCAGAAAAAACGGATACGGTTTTTCATGACAGCCTCCTAAAAACGGAAATAAAGGAAGGGATTGAACGACCCGTCCACCAGAAAGGCGGTGCAAAGCGCCAGCAGCGCGGTGAGCAGCAGCGGCTCGGCCACGGCCGCAATCCGGCTGCCCGTTACGGAGGCGGACAGCTTCTTCACGGCCAGCGCAGGCAGCGGCGTAGACCCGACGGCGGCAAGCAGCAGCACGGCGGCAAAGCTCCGCAGCCGGTACAGCCCCTCCGCCGTGGTCAGCGGCAGACCGGCCAGCCCGAACAGGGACTGCATGGCCTTCCCGGCCTCGGACAGGCTCCCGGCGTCGAACAGCACAAAGCCCAGCGTGACGAAAAAGAGCACATAAACGTGTCCCAGCGCCCGATGACGGTCCAGCACCGGCAGCAGTGTCTGCTTTTCCGCCAGCAAAAGCAGGGCAAACAGCAGTCCCCACAGCGCAAAGTTCCAGGCGGCGCCGTGCCACAGGCCGGTGGCCAGCCAGACGATCAGAATATTCACGGTCCGGCGCAGCGGCCCCTTCCGGCTGCCGCCGAGGGGAATGTAGAGATAATCCCGGAACCAGCTGCCCAGGGAAATGTGCCACCGCCGCCAGAATTCCGTGATGCTGCCGGACAGATAGGGATAGTTGAAATTTTCCGGGAAGGAAAAGCCGAACAGCCGCCCCAGGCCGATGGCCATATCGCTGTAGCCGGAAAAATCGAAGTAGATTTGCAGCGTAAAGGCCGCCGCATAGACCCACCAGTCCACCACGCCGGTGACCGGTGCGGCCTTGAATTTGGAGACCAGCAGTCCAAGCTGATTGGCCAGCAGTACCTTTTTCCCCAGGCCGAGAAGAAACCGGCGGACGCCGGAGGCAGCCGTCTCAAGACGGTGCGCCCGGCCCCGCAGCTGAGGCGCAATGTCCCGGTAGCGGACGATGGGTCCGGCAATCAGCTGGGGAAACATGGTCAGATAGGCGGCAAAATCCACGATGTTGCGCTGGGCCGGCACGTCGCCCCGGTAGACGTCGATGACGTAGCTGACCACCTGAAAGGTATAGAAGCTGATGCCCAGCGGCAGGGCAATCTGCGGCACCGGCAGGGAAAGACCGGTCAGTCCGTTCAGATTGGTGACCAGAAAGCCGCTGTACTTGAAATATCCCAGCAGCCCGAAGCTGAAAAGGACGGAAGCGGCAAGGAACATCCCGGCCCGCTTCCGTCCTCTCTCTTTTTCCAGCAGCAGACCAAACCCATATCCCTGTGCGGCTGCCAGCAGCATCAGAATCAGATATTTCGGCTCGCCCCAGGCGTAGAAAAGCAGGCTGGCCAGCACCAGAACCCCGTTTTTCAGCGCCTTGGGGACGGCAAAATAGACGATCAGGACGCAGGGCAGAAAATAGTACAGGAAGGAAATGCTTGAAAACAGCATATGTCGGCTCCTGCCGTTCGGTTACGCGATGGGATCTTCGCTGAGGACCGTCACCCCGGGGTAGGCGGCCACGAGCTTCTGCTTGAACTGTTCCACCAGATCCGCGGCGCCGTAGAAGGAGATCAGGCAGCGGTCCACCGAGGCCACCACCAGCGTGTCGGGGAAGCCACACATCCACTGGCGGTTCATGACGTTTTCCTTCACGTCGGCGGCGACGGCGTTCAGATCAGCGCCGTCCTTGAGATGGAACGCACCGCAGGTGAAGGTGTTGACGTTGAGCATATGAGCCAGCGAGGCGGCGGCGTCCAGCTTGTCCGCATCCGCTTCGGGGAAGCTCAGGTTGACGTTCAGCAGGCTGGGATCGGCCAGACTGAAGGTGCCGGGGGTACCTTCCTTGGCGTTTTCTTCGCTGAAATCGCCGCCAACGACGGCAAATTTCTCGTCGTCGCCGTAGCTGTTCCAGACGGTGGTCAGCAGGGTCAGGGGATCGATGGCGCCGGTGGCACCGGACGTGCCGTTGTCGGCGTCCTTTTTGCCGCAGGCGGCCAGGGACAGAAGGGTCAGCACGGCCATCAGACCGGCAAGCCATTTTTTAAGCATGATTATAAATCCTCCGAAGTGTTTTTCATCCGGGTGGGATGATTGCTGATAGGATATCACAGTTTCCGGGAAAAGAAAAGTAAATTTTTTATGACCGGCCGCTTTCCGGGCAAAACGGACGGAATGCTTGACTTCCTGCCGGGTTTTTTATAAAATAAATGAAGGAAAGAAGCGGAGGAAACGGGCGATGGTAACAATTGAGGATATTGCCAGAGAGGCGGGGGTCAGCTCCACCACGGTGAGCAACGTGATTCACGGCCGGACGGGCCGGGTGTCCGGCGCTACGGTGAAGCGGATCAACGAGATCATCCGGCGGCGGGGGTATGTGCCCAATCTGTCGGCCCGGGCGCTGAAGGGGCGGTCGTCCCGACTGGTGGCGCTCATCAACCATCTGGACGGGCAGGACCGGGAGCGGTTCTGGTCGGACCCGTTTTACAATACGCTCACCGGCGCGGTGGAGGAGGCCCTGCGGGCGCAGGGGTATTTCCTTATGGTCCGGGCCATCTCCGACCGGGAGGAGCTGCTGGAATTTCTGCGGAACTGGAACGTGGAGGGGGTATTTCTCCCAGGCCTGTTTGAATCGGACCCCTTTTACCGGACGCTGTACGGGCTGGACCTGCCGGTGGTTCTGACGGACAGCTATCTGCCGGACTACGGCCGGATGTGCAACGTGGGATTGCAGGACCGGGAAGGGGCGAAGATGGCCACGGAGTATCTGATTGCCTGCGGCCACCGGGAG
>CAJLCS010000057.1 GCA_905205195.1 uncultured Eubacteriales bacterium | reverse complement strand
GCGGCCTCTTGAACCCCATTCAAGCGCGATACCAAACTTCGCCACACCCGGATGTTTGCAACTCTCAATTACTTGGATATTATAGCATGGCGTACAGAGAATTGCAAGCTTTATTTGGTGCCAAAAACAATTATTTTTGTACCAGAATCGACTTCATTCGCCCGGCTCCATGGCAATGACCTTGCCCATGTTCCAAAGCAGCGCCACCTGACGCTCGGCGTCCTCTCGCTGCTCGTCGGTTTCGTACTCCAGATAGACGGTGTGGGCGCCGCAGTCGGTGCATTCCACCTGCACGTTCCAGCCGCCTTCATGCACGATGGCACCGGCGCCGCGGCACTTGGGGCAGTCTTCCAATACAATGACTTTCTTTTCCATATTGATGATCTCCTTATCCTGTGTTGATGATTGTGATTGTTTTGCCACACGGAGCAGGTCCTACGCGGCATTGGGATGCCTGCGAACGGAAATCAGCGGCTGAACAATTCCGCGATGATTTTCGTTTCTTTTGCGGCGTGACAGAGCGCCACAATGGCATCGTGTCCTTTTTGAACGTCGAAACACATTACCGCAGCTGCGCCGAGACTGGCGTATGTGAGGGCGCCTGCATCGCGCAGCAGCTTTTCAAAACGAACGAATTGGGAGGATGGCCAATAGGCGTTTACATTCATGTGCGGCACCTTGATGGTGCGGCCGTTCTCATCAATGACCTGAGCATCAAAATACGCCGCTTCATCGGCGGGAAGGCCGTTGATTTCTTCGTCAATTTCATGAATGTAGGTATTGCGTTCCAAGCCGACGCCGACAAGCAGCACTTTTGCGTGTTCATCATACAGTCTGCCCCAAAGCCCGTTTCGCGGCGTCCTGGAATGAAGCTTTTCCTCACCGGCGGCAAAGGCACGGCAGTTTTTGCCGAAGACGGCAGCCGAGTGGGTGGGGTGCAGGGAACGGACGGCGTTGGGCGCATGGTTTGCCGCTTTTGCACAGACCGACGCAAACACACCGACGCACGGTTCCGTGGTCAGCACGTTGAAGACAGGATGGTCACGGTTCACATTGGCCCAGGTGTGGGTCGGCACAACAAACAGGCCGTCCTGCAGATAGTCGGTCATGGCGGCAAGCAGGCCCTCGGCACCGCCGTCGATTTTTCCGATGCTTTTCAGGGAGATGTGCATGGCGACACAGTCGGTTGACTGGATATGAAGGGACCGGAGCATATCCTGAATCTCATTTTTACCGATTGCATCGATTATTTCCGTGTGCTGCGGATCGGCAAGCCGGATGCCGGTTCCGTCGTTTCTGTGATGGATGTTCCTGAAGGAGCAGCTGCGAAGTACGGTGTTGGAATAAAGGGCGGAATCCGCATAGAATGCCAGCACATTTTGAACATGAATCTGATCAAGATCGCCCACCGCGCAGGAACTGCCGAATCCGGTATAGATTTTTACGACGGATTCGCGCTTCATGCCGTCCTGCGGCGCAGTTTCCACGACACGGTTGATATGAATATCAGAAACCTTGTGGCCGTCTGCTGCCAGGCAAATGACCCCGTGGTGATTACCGTTGGTTCGGATATCCTCAATACGAATGTCACTGATATCCAGATCGAAGGGCGTCCTGTCGGTGAGGCAGGCGCACGGCTCCATCGGGTAAAGATATTTGCCGATCGGATATTCCCGGGCAGCCGATACGTCGAGCGCGGTACAGGCAACGGTATCATCGGCGGTGGTGCCGCAGATGCCGCGGACGGTGATATGGTGGCAGCCGGAGCGAAGATCGATTCCGTCGCCGTTTTTGCAGGTTGTGTGCAGGCGGATGCTGTGGATGGACCCGTTGATGCAGCGATCGAAGCTGGCCGTCCAGCCCCGGGACCGATCGAAGAAAATGCCGGAAAGTTCAAAGCCGTCGCAGTTGGACAGGCAGACGGAGTAGGTTCGCCATCCCCAGAAATCCCCGACGACGTCCTGCACTTCATGCAGCGTGGTGTGGTAGGCCCGGGCGTTTCTGAGGGGACCGGAAATGCGCGCGCCGTTCTTTCCGATGATGCGGATGTTCTTTGTCTTATTGCAGGCCAGGGGAAGGCCCCAGGGGTTACCGGGATCCGGAATCACATTGGCACCGCGAAACACGTTGTCCACCGTACCGTCGGCCTGGGTGATATGGCAGCCGTCCAGAAGGACGGTTGTATCCGGAGGCAGGAGAATGGCGCCGGATATTACATAGTTCTTTTCGTCGAAATGAATGGTGCGGGATGGGACCTGGCCGGCGTCGTCCAGACATTTTTGAATGACCTCGTCATCGGTGGCGTGGGCTGTACGATAATCGGAAACGCGAAATGTGTCCATCCTGATATCTCCTTATCGAAAAATGGTTTCGTTCTGATCGTAAAGCTCCAGCCGACGGCAATGTGCAAAATCCGGCCGGAATGCGGGGAGGTATTCGTCCACGGCGGCCGCCAGCTGGGCGGGGTTCAGCGTGGGATTCTGGCAGCAGACCCGGGCCGAGAGGACCAGTGTGTTTCCGTCGGCGGCAAGCGACAGTCGGCGGATCATGGGAATCAGATCCTGCATCTGGGGGCCGTTTTTGCCGTGCTTTTCCATCGGCAGGGTGGGGCGGCGGAACAGGGCGTCGATCTGCGCCTCGGCGCCGGCGGGAATCCCGGCATCGTATTCCAGAAAGACCTGGCAGTCCAGATAGGCCAGATTCCGGAGCTTGCTGCCGTTTTCATAGACCTCCAGCCCACGGACGCCGGTGACCAGGCAGGGGTTCAGCCGGGCCAGAATATCGTCGCAGGGGACGCTGACGCCGTCCAGATCAAAATCCAGCAGCTCGCAGACGCTTTCCACGCCTACCGACATGGGCAGCGCAATGGAAACGGAGGGGCGGGGGTTAAAGCCCTGGGTATGCTTCAGCGGCAGCCCGGCCCGCTTGAAGGCACGCTGGAACACCCGCATCAGATCCAGATGGGACATCCAGACGGCGGCGCCCACCTTCTCAAAGCGCAGTCTAGGCATCGCACTTCACCTCCCGCAGCAGCCTGTTGGCGCCGCATCCGGCGCAGCCGTGGCGGCAGTCCGGGGTAACCTGATCCTGATAGGCCCGATGGCGCTCCCGCAGCAGAAAGGCCTTGGTGACGCCCACGTCAATGGGGTCCCAGGGAAGCACCTCGTCCTCGCCGTAGCCCCGGGTGGTATAGAATTCCGGGTCGATTCCGCACTGCCGGAAGGCGTCCAGCCATACGTCATAGCGGAAATATTCGTCCCAGCCGTCCAGCCGGGCACCGTTCTGGACGGCGGTTTCGATGACGTCGGCCAGACGCCGGTCGCCGCGGGCCATGACGGCCTCCAGACGGCTCAGATCCGGCGCGTGGTAGTCGTATTCAATGGATTTGGAGTAAAAATGCTCCTTGAGCAGGCGGCAGCGGCGCAGATATTCCTGGGGCGTAATCTGCGGCTCCCACTGGAAGGGCGTGTGGGGCTTGGGCACGAAGTAGGCGGTGGCTACCCGGATCCGCAGACCCCGCTTTTTGTTGGAGGCGTGCTCCTTCCATGCCAGAATGATTTTATACACCAGCTCCGCAATGCCCAGCACGTCCCCGTCGGTTTCCGTGGGCAGTCCCAGCATGAAATAGAGCTTGACGCTGCTCCAGCCGCCGGCAAAGGCCTTGGTGCAGGTGGTGAGGATTTCGTCCTCGGTGAGGTTTTTGTTGATCACGTCCCGGAGCCGCTGGGTTCCGGCCTCGGCGGCGAAGGTCAGGCCGCTTTTGCGGACGGCCTGAATTTTTTCCATCAGCTCCTGCGAAAAGTTGTCCGCCCGGAGAGACGGTACCGACATACTCACCTTATTCTGCTCGCAGTAGGGCAGCAGCTCGTCGGTCAGGGCCTTCAGCCCCCGGTAATCGGAGGTGGACAGGCTGGAGAGCGTGATTTCGTTATTGCCGGAGCTTTCCAGCATCTCCACCGCCTGCCGGTAGAGCACCTCCGGGCTTTTTTTCCGCACGGGGCGGCAGGAAAAACCGGCCTGACAGAAGCGGCAGCCCCGGATGCAGCCCCGGAACAGCTCCAGATTGGCCCGGTCGTGGACGATTTCCGTGGAGGGGACGATCATCTGTGTGGGGAAGTAGGCGTGGTCCAGGTCCTCCACAATCCGCTTGGTCAGCACGGCGGGGGCGCCGTCCAGCGGGACGATCCGCGCCAGCGTGCCGTCGGGGTGATACTCGTGCCGGTAAAAGGACGGCACATAGACGCCGGGGATGGCGGAAACCTCCTTCAGAAACCGGTCCTTGCTCCAGCCCTCCGCCTTGGCCCGGTCGTAAAGGGCGACGATTTCGGGGGTACTTTCCTCTCCCTCGCCCAGGGAGAAAAAGTCGATAAAGGGCGCCAGCGGTTCGGGATTGAAGGTGCACACGCCGCCTGCAAAGACCATATTGTGCAGCCCCTTCCGGTCGGCGGACCGCAGGGGAACCCCGGCCAGAAGCAGCATATTGAGAATATTGGAATAGGCCATTTCATAGCCGATGGTAAAGGCAATCATATCAAAATCCCGGACGGGATCCTGACTTTCCAGCGCCCACAGGGGAAGGTGATGCTGCCGCATGGCCTGCTCCATGTCCCCCCAGGGGGCGAAGACCCGCTCGCACCAGACGCCGTCCATTTCGTTCATGACGCCGTAGAGAATCCGCATTCCCACATTCGACATGCCGATTTCGTAGGTGTCCGGGAAGCAGAAGGCTACCCGCACCCGGACGTCGTCCCGGTTTTTGACCACCTGATGATATTCACCGCCGGTGTAGCGCGCGGGCTTTTGCACCGTCGGGAGAATGCGCTGAAGTAACTCGGTCATAAAGGTTCCTCTTTAAGTCTGTGATCTCCCTTTATTGTACACGCTGGGCCGGAAGTTTGCAAGGTGTTTTTCGGCCCGGAGCCACAAAAGCCCCGCCGCAAGCAGGGGAAAGGAGCCGCCGATGCTCCGTATCCGTAAAAACAGGGCGCCGCCGGTCGCGGTCAGCAGAAGTAGCCGCTGGACGGCGCGGCAGACCGGTTCCCATGCCTTCGGCGGCAGAACCAGGGAAAGAACCGCCCGCAGCGCCCGGCCGCCGTCCAGCGGGTACAGGGGCAGCAGGTTCCAGAGGGCCTGTCCCAGCGCGCAGACGGCCAGCCGCGGCATCCGATGGGCGAGAAGCAGCGTCAGCAGGTTCCCGGCGGGACCGGCCAGTGCACAGAAAAGCGTTTCCGGGCCGGAAAGCGGGTCCGTTTCCAGGACAGCGCCGCCGGGACCCACGGAAACGGAGACAATCCGCTTGCCGCACAGGGCGACGGCGGCTGCATGGCTCAGCTCATGAAGCAGGGCGGCGGCTGCCCAGGCCGCGGCCCAGGGCAGCGGCACCAGAAGAAGGACCAGCGCGCCCCACAGGCAGGCACCGGGGTCTACCGTCAGCCGTCTAGGCCCCATCGAGCACCTGACGGCAGAAACTCTCCACGCAGTCGGTTAGGGGCTGTCCGCTTTGCAGATTGTCGGCCAGCTGATGAAAGGCGGCGTCGGCCTTTTCCGCGCCGGGCAGCACCCACTGCCGCAGCCTGGCCTGTCCCGCCGGCCAGAAGCAGTGGACCAGCAGCAGAAACAGCAGCCCGAACCCGGCGGTCAGCGCCGCCAGGGACGGCTTCCGACCGGAGCGGGCCGCCCTGGGGATTGGCGGACCGTAATCAATTCGATACTCCATGGCATTCCCTCCCGCCATAGTCTATGCAGCGGGACCGGAAAATGAACATCGCCCTGCCGCTTTCGGGCGGCAGGGCAGGAGTTTAATAGAAAAGCAGATCGGAGTATGTGGGGTAGGGCCAGTAGGATTTGTCGGTGTACTGCTCCAGCAGGTCCGCGTCGGTCCGCATTTGCTCCATCATGGTCAGAACCTGATCGTGGTAGTAGTTGGCGGCGGCCACGCTGTCGGCGGGCACCTTGGTGAGGGCCTCCCGCAGCGCTTCGCACCGGTCAAACAGCCGGTCGGCTGCCGCGCCCAGCCGGGCGGCAACGGTCTGCTCGCTGCGGCAGGGGACGCCGATGGCGTTCTTGGCGGCAATGCTCCGGGCCAGATCGGCGGCATAGCGGTTGGCGGCGGGGAGAATCTGCTTGGTGGCCATATCCAGTACCGTCAGCGCCTCAATGTTGACCACCTTATTATAGGCATCCAGATGGATGAGGTACCGGGCACGGAATTCGGTTTCCGTGAAAATGCCGTGCTTGGTGACCAGCTCTACATTTTTGTCGGAGACATAGGAGGGCATACAGGCGGCAGTGGAGGACAGATTGCTTAGCCCCCGGCGGGCGGCTTCCGCTTTCCATGCCTCACCGTAGCCGTTGCCGTTGAAGATGATCCGCTGGTGATTGGTCAGCGCGTCGCAGACCAGCTTCTGCAGGGCTGCGTCAAAATTGTCGGCCTTTTCCAGTACATCCGCAAACCGCGCCAGCTCCTCGGCCATAATGGTGTTGAGGGCGATGTTGGGGCCGCCGATGGACTGAGAGGAGCCCAGCATCCGGAATTCGAATTTGTTGCCGGTGAAGGCAAGGGGAGAGGTCCGGTTCCGGTCGGTGGTGTCCTTGGGAATGGAGGGCAGCACATCCACGCCGATACGCAGCACGCTCTTCTGCGGGTCGGTGTAGTTGGTGCCGTTGATGATGGAATCCACCACGGCGGTCAGCTCATCGCCCAGGAAGATGGACACGATGGCAGGGGGCGCTTCGTTGGCGCCGAGACGGTGGTCATTGCCGGCTGTGGCTGCGGTGCAGCGCAGGAAGTCCTGATATTCGTCTACGCCCTGAATGAACGCGGCCAGAAACACCAGAAACTGGGCGTTCTGCCGGGGCGTCTTGCCGGGGCTGAACAGGTTCCGGCCGGTGTCAGTGCTCAGGGACCAGTTGTTGTGCTTGCCGGAACCGTTGACGCCGGAGAAGGGCTTTTCGTGGAGCAGGCACACCAGGTTATGCTTGGCGGCGCATTTTTTCATGATCTCCATAATCAGCTGATTGGCATCGCAGGCGCTGTTGGCACTGGAATAAATGGGCGCCAGTTCGTGCTGACAGGGGGCGGCTTCGTTGTGCTTCGTTTTGGAGAGGATCCCCAGCCGCCACAGCTGCTGGTCCAGATCCTTCATGTAGGCGGAAACCCGGGTTCGGATGGTGCCGAAATAGTGGTCCTCCAGTTCCTGCCCCTTGGGGGCGTGGGCGCCGAACAGGGTCCGGCCGGTGAGCCGGAGGTCCTCCCGCTGGGCGTACAGATCCCGGGGGATCAGGAAATATTCCTGCTCGGCTCCCACGGAGGCTTCCACCCGCTTGGTTTCGGTGTCGCCGAACAGGCGCAGAATCCGGACGGCCTCCCGGGAAACCTCATCGTTGGACCGCAGCAGCGGGGTCTTCTTGTCCAGCGCTTCGCCGGTATAGGAGAAGAAGCAGGTGGGGATGTATAGACTGCCGTCCTTGACAAAGGCGAAGGAGGTAGGGTCCCAGGCGGTGTAGCCCCGGGCCTCAAAGGTGGCCCGCAGGCCGCCGGAAGGGAAGGAGGAGGCGTCCGGCTCGCCCCGGACCAACTCTTTCCCGGAAAATTCCATCATCACGTTGCCATTGCCCACGGGGGTAATAAAGGAATCGTGCTTTTCGGCGGTGATCCCGGTCATGGGCTGGAACCAGTGGGTATAGTGGGTGGCGCCCTTTTCAATGGCCCACAGCTTCATGCCCTCGGCGATGTCGTTGGCCACGTCCAGCGGCAGCGGTGTGCCGGTTTCAATGCAGCGCTTCCAGGCCCGGTAGGTTTCCGGCGCCAGACGCTTCTGCATGGTGGCTTCGTTGAAAACGTCGGTGCCGAACAGTTCCGGAATGTTGATGCAGTCACTCATAACAGGATTCCTTTCAATTAAACGGGCGGCGCAACACAAGGCCGCGCCTTCGTCAAACATCACACTGCTTTATTTTACGGTATTTTCGGAGAAAACGCAAGGCCCCAAAGGGAAAAAATCAACGCTTTGCATAATTGTGCGGCGGGATCTTGCATTTTTGGGGACAGTCGGCTATAATATTACCGTTATACCAATTATTTTCGTGGGAGGATGATGGAGATGTCTGCTTATGACTGCATGACACCGGAAGCACTGGAGAAGGAATACGCGACGCAGCGTCAGGCCTACGAGGCGTATTGCCGGCAGAAGCTGAATCTGAATATGGCCCGGGGCAAGCCCTCGACGGCCCAGCTGGATATGGTCAGCGACCTGCTGACGGTGCTGGCAAAGCCGGAGGACTGCATGGCGGACGGCATGGATGCGCGCAACTACGGCGGCCTGACGGGTCTGCCCTGCGCCAAGGCCTATTGGGCCGACGTGCTGGGCTGCCGTCCGGCGCAGACCATTGTGGGCGGTGCGTCCAGCCTGAATCTGATGTACGACCTGATTTCCAAGGCCTATACCCACGGCCTGCTGCACAGCCCCCGCCCCTGGTCCAGGGAGCCGGTAGTGAAGTTTCTCTGTCCTGCGCCGGGCTACGACCGGCATTTTCAGGTCACCGAGTCCTTCGGCGCGGAGCTGATTCCCGTGACCATGACGGAAACCGGCCCGGATATGGACGAGGTGGAACGGCTGATCCGGGACCCCGCCGTGAAGGGCATCTGGTGCGTGCCGAAATACTCCAATCCAACCGGCTGCATTTATTCCGACGAAACCATTCACCGTCTGGCGGCCATGAAGCCGGCCGCGCCGGATTTCGCCCTGATGTGGGACAATGCCTACGGCATTCACGAGTTTTCCGGCGACTACCGGGAATTTCCGGACATTCTGTCCCTCTGCGCCGCGGAAGGCAATGCCGATATGGTGTTTGAATTTGCCTCCACCTCCAAAATCACCTTCCCCGGGGCGGGCATTTCGGTGATTGCGTCCTCGGAGGACAACATTGCCCGCCTGACCAAGCTGATGGGCGTGCAGATGATCTCCTTTGACAAGGTCAATCAGCTGCGCCATGTGCGCTACCTGAAGGATAAGGCCCACACGCTGGAGCTGATGAAGCGGCACGCGGCGTTTCTGGCACCGAAGTTTGCGGCGGTGGAGCGGATTCTGACTGCCTCCCTGACGGAGAGCGGCTTTGCGTCCTGGAGCCACCCCGTAGGCGGCTATTTCGTCAGTCTGGACACCATGCCCGGGACGGCGAAGCGGGCGCTGGCGCTGTGCGCCGAGGCCGGGGTGACCATGACCCCCGCCGGTGCGACGTTCCCCTACGGCAAGGACCCTCAGGACCGGAACATCCGGATTGCTCCCAGTCTGCCGCCGGTGGCGGAGCTGGAGCAGGCCATGGAGGTCTTCTGTGTCTGCCTGAAGCTGGCTGCGCTGGAAAAGCTGATGCGGAAATAAAAGCGGATCGTCGGCAGGGAAGCGGTTTTCCGTTTTCCTGCCGCGTTCATAGGGAGGAAAAGTAACATGACGGATCCGATTGCGATTTGCAACGCCAAACGGGGCGCCCTTCTGGTCAAGAACCTGAAGCAGCGCCATTTTGACGCCTGCTACTGCGAAAACCGGCAGCAGGCACTGGAAAAAGCGCTGGAATGGATTCCGGAGGGTAGTCTGGTGGGCTGGGGCGGCGCCAGAAGCGCCGAGGAAATCGGCCTGATGGACGCGCTGCGGGCGGGGAACTACCGGCTGATTGACCGGGATGCCTGCCGGACGCCGGAGGAGCGGTCCAAAGCGGTCCGGGACTGCCTGGACGCGGATGTGTTTCTGGCCGGAGCCAACGGCCTGAGTCTGGACGGGCAGATGGTCAGCATCGACGGCTACGGCAACCGGCTGGCGGCCATCGCGTTCGGGCCGAAAACGGTGCTGATTGTGGCCGGAATGAACAAGGTGGCCGATACGCTGGAGCAGGCCGTCACCCGGGCCAGAACCGTTGCCGCCCCGCGCAATGCCCAGCGGTTTGACGTCCGGACCCCCTGCATGGTCACCGGGGCCTGCGGCGACTGCAAGTCGGAGGACTGCATCTGCAATCAGATTCTGATTACCCGCCATTGCCGCCCGGCCGGACGGATTCGGTTCCTGCTGGTGGGCGAGGACCTTGGATTTTGACGGAGGCGTGAGCGTTGATTCAAAAAATCAGAAATTTACTGGAAAAGCATCGGGATATCCTGATTTATCTGGTGTTCGGTGTGCTGACCACCGCGGTCAACTACCTGGTGTATCTGCCGTGCTACAATGTGCTGAAGCTGTCCGGCAGTCTCAGCAATGTGCTGGCGTGGATCGGCGCGGTGGCCTTTGCCTTTGTGACGAACAAGCCCTTCGTGTTTCACAGCCATGACTGGAGCCTGAAGGTTCTCTGGCCGGAGCTGACCAAATTCGTGGGCTGTCGGCTTGGCTCGGGACTGCTGGAAACGGGCATCATTTTTGTGACGGTGGACTGCCTGCACTGGAACGGCAATGTGATGAAGCTGCTGGTCAGCGTGCTGACGGTGGTGCTGAATTATGTGGCCAGCAAGCTGGTGGTATTCCGGAAGGGGAAGGAGCAGCCGTGAGGGAAGTGCAGCTTGGGCGGATTTACCGCCATTTCAAGGGAGATTACTATCTGGCGGAGGCGTTGGCCCGGAATGCGGGCGACGGACAACCGTATGTGGTCTACCGCCAGCTTTACGGCGACGGCGGGCTGTGGATCCGGCCGGTGGAGGAGTTTCTCAGCCCGGTGGATCGGGCCAAATACCCGGACGCGGCCCAGACGTACCGGTTTGAATTGCAAGAGCTTCCGGGCCGGTCGGCTGCGGGGGAGAAAAAGTAAAAATTCGCCCGGCGGCACCGTGGAGAAGCCAGGACTGGCATCCGCGGCGCGGCCGGGCGTTTTTGAGTTGTTTTTACTTTCCGATCTGCCCGATGGCGTCCTCAATCCGCTGCCGGGTCCGGGCCTCGCCCAGAATCTGCATCACGGTGTAAAGATCCGGGGAATTCTCCTTGCCGGTGACGGCCAGCCGGATGATAGCAGAGATATCGGCCACGGTGCCGGGGAAGGCATCGGGATTCTGCTTATAGGCCTTCATGTCGGTGGTGTAGCCCACTTCCTCGGTGATGGCCTTCACCTTCCCGAACCAGAGGGCGGAATCGTCGGCCGGGTCGAACCGGTCCAGGAACTTTTGCAGGACGGTACCGATCAGCGCCGGGCTGTCCTTCTCCGGGAAGACCGGGCGCTCCAGATAGTCGTCGTAGAAGAAGCCCATGTAGGTCTTGGCTTCCTTCCAGGTGGCCAGGTCCTTCCGGGGCTTTTTGCCGCCCCGACCGATGGCCAGAATGGCCTTGGCGTAATCCGGATCGGCCTCCAGATGGGCGGCAAAGTCCGGGTCGAATTCCTTTGCCCATGCGGTCAGCTGCTCGTACACGGCGGCGGCATCCATCCGGGCGATGACGTTCTTGGAGACGTCGGTGAGCTTGGCATAGTCAAACAGGCTGCCGGCAGGGTTGGGCTTTTTGGGGCTGAACCTGAAGTCGGTGGCCGGTGCGTCGGGATTGGCCCGGC
>CAJLCS010000056.1 GCA_905205195.1 uncultured Eubacteriales bacterium | reverse complement strand
GATCTTCGCAATGCTCCGCATTGCTCACCCATGGCGGCGCTACCGTTTCCGTGGCCGTTGCTGTTGAGGAAGCGCTGAAGAAGTAAGGCTAAACCCCTTCTTTTGAACCTCAAAAGTTCAAACCCCACTTTTCGCAAAAATGAAGCAAGGAAGCACGTCCTGCCGAAGAAATCCGGCAAGATGTGCTTCCTGTTTTATTGTTCGGCGTGCGCTGCACCCGCAGGTTTCCGCATTCTTCGGCAATTTTTCTATTATCTTAATATTCTGCCTTTTCTTTTTGTGCAGTCTGTGGTATAATGGCGGAACTTTCAGAAAAGGAGCATTGCCATGAAGCAATCCGAAGTATTTGCCTCTGCCCTTTGGGTCGGGGCCGGGACCTATGCCGGTCAGGCCGCCCGGACGCCGGATCCCAGTGGTCTTCCTCTGTTCCCCATTCTCCGCAGTACCTTCCGGCTTTCCGGCATCCGTTCCGCCCGGCTGCGGGTGCTGGGCCTTGGCTTTTTCCACGCGTATCTCAACGGCAAGCCCGTGTCTGACGACGAATTTCTCCCCCTGTCCACCAACTACGAAGCCGGGAAAAACGATCCCAAAAACGAGGTCCAGACCGGCTGCCGGATCTATGTGCCGGAATACGAGGTGACGGATCTGCTGCGGGAGGGTCAGAACGTACTGGCCATCCATTTCGGCGGCGGCTGGTATACCCACGACGGCGGCGACTGGTGCCCAGATCATCCGCCCTACGGCTGCCCCAAGGCGATTTTCCGGCTGACAGTGGAAACGGACCGGGGTACGGCCGAAATTGTCTCCTCCGAAGACGACCGGATCGGCGACAGCTATGTCAAGACCTACGATTTCAATACCCATGAGAATCAGGACTTCACCGGCTTTGACGACCGGTGCCTTGGCCCCGATTTTGACGACAGCCGCTGGCCCCACGCCAGGGCCGCCGCGCCGGTGATTTCCGACTACCTGTTCACAAGCTGCCCCGCCGACGGTCTGGAGCCGCTGCTGCCCGTCACCGAACTGCACCGGGACGGGGATACCGTCAGCTACGACACCGGACGCAACTGCGCCTGCCTGCCGGTGCTGACGCTGACCGGCAAGCCCGGCGAAACCGTGACGGTTCTGTGCTCCGAAGAGCAGAACCCGGACGGCACCCTGGACATGGCCTTCCATCATCGCCAGCATATGACCTTCGTCTGTGACGGGACCCGGCGGCAGGTCCGGCCCATGTTTACCTGGTTTGCCTTCCGCTATCTGCAGGTCATCGGCCCGGCGGTGCCGGAGGGCGTTCTGCCGGTCCACAGCCGCGTGGACGTCACCGCCGATTTTTCCTGTGACAACGAGACGCTGAACTGGCTGTATCACGCTTACCTGAACACCCAGCTGAGCAATCTCCACGCCGGTATCCCCTCCGACTGCCCCCATCTGGAGCGCCGGGGCTACACCGGCGACGGTCAGCTGACCTGCCACGCCGTGATGGACACCCTGGACGCCAAGGCCTTCTACCGCAAGTGGATCGACGACATTGCCGACTGCCAGGACGTCTACACCGGTCACATCCAGTATACGGCCCCGTACTTAAACAGCGGCGGCGGCCCCGGCGGCTGGGGCTGCGCCATTGTGGAGGTGCCCTATCAGTATTACAAGCACTACGGCGACGCCGAGCCGCTCCACCGGCTCTACGGCCAGATGCTGCGGTATTTCGACTATCTGGAGGCCCATTCCCAGCTGGAGCTGGTCACCAGCGATCAGCCCGGCGTCTGGTGCCTGGGCGACTGGTGCGCGCCCCATAACTACAACATTGTCCTGCCCGGCCCCTTCGTCAACACCTATTTCTACGTCAAGAGCCTGATGCGGATGCTGGAAATTGCGCCGCTGGTGGGGCGGCAGTGCGACGTGCCCATGCTGGAGGCCCGTCTGGCCCGGAAGAAGGATGCCATCCACGCCGCCTACTACAATTCCTGGGACGGCAACTATATGGGCTGCGTCCAGGGCGCCAACGCCTTCGCGCTGGACATCGGGCTGTGGGATCAGAAGGTCTACGACAACCTGGTCAAATACTACACGGAGCTTGGCTGCTTCGACACCGGCATTTTCGGCACGGACATTGTGACCCGGGTGCTGTTCGCCCACGGGGACGGCGAGCTGGCGGTGCGGCTGCTGACCTCCGAAAAGCCCTGGTCCTTTGCCGAGATGCGCCGGGCCGGCGCCACCACGCTGTGGGAAAACTGGCCCCACGCCGATTGGGACCGTTCCCGGAATCACCCCATGTTCGGCGCCGTGGTGGCCTACCTCTTCGATTTCCTGCTGGGCATTCCGGTGGACGCCGGTGACACGGTAACGCTGACGCCGGTCATCGTCCCCCAGCTGCATCAGGTGTCCGGTTCCCGGCGGCTGTCCTGCGGAAAGGTGGCCGTTTCCTACCGGACCGACGGCGAGACGGCGGATTTTGAAATCACGCTGCCCGACGGCATCTCCGGACAGCTGAAGCTGGCAGAAAAGACCTACAAGTTGCATCCCGGACAGAATACGCTCTCCGATCTTCCCGTCAAAGCATAACGCTGTGCCCTGCGCTGTCGCGCAGGGCACTTTTCAGCGGTGTTCCGCCTGATAGGCCCCCGGCGTCAGGCCGGTGGCGGCCCGGAACACGGTAATCAGGTGGGACGGGCTGGAAAATCCGCATTCATAGGCTGTCTCCGACACGGTTTTGCCGTCCCGGAGACTGTTTTTCGCGGCGGAAATCCGCTTCGCCGTCAGATACTGCTTCAGTGTCACGTTCATCTGGCCAGAAAACAGGGCGGACAGGTAGGCCGGGTTCACATGAAACCGCTCCGCCAGCTCCCGCACCGAGGAAATCTCCGTCAGATGGGTCTGGATATAGGCCAGCACCTCCCGCACCAGCGGCGAGGACAGGCCGTCCTCCTCCGCCGTCCAGTTCACCCCCTGCCGGGACTGGCTGCCGTCCAGCAGGTGCAGCAGCTGCAAAAACCAGGAAAAGCAAAGGTATTCCCGGTTCCGCTCTCCTTCCTCCTGCGCGTTGCAGATCTGCCGGGCCAGCTTGTAAATCCGATCCCACACCGTCCTGTCCGGCCGCAGCAGGCAGGATTCCCCGGACCAGAAGGCCAGCGGATTCGGCACCCGGTCCATCCCATCGAAGAAGTCGTCGGGCACGCCGAAATAGAACCGCTCGTACACCCGGTCGCTTTTGATAAAGGGCCGGTGAAGCAGATTCCGCCGGATCAGCAGGATGCTCCCCGGTGCCATGGACAGATACCGGTCGTCCACCAGAAAGTCCACGTCCCCGGAGACGTAGAAAAACAGCTCCGTGTAGTCGTGAAAATGAAATTTATGGGTTGCCTGACTGGGACAGTCCCGATGATAGCTGAAAAGCAGCGGGCTGCGGCTCCAGGGGCTGATATCGCAGTTGTCAACATTCATGGAATCACCTGAAAAATCTGATAGTTTTTGCAAAAAAGCTGATATTCATTTCAAAAAGAATGTGGTACCATTATAGCAAATTCCCCGGCTGTGTCAATGTCCGGAGAAAGAAAGGACGGTTTTCATGGAAAAGGTCAAAATACTGGCCGTCGGCATCGGCGGCTATGCCAACGTCTATCTGGAGGAGCTGCTGGCGAAGGCCGACCCGGATTACGAATTCGTCGGCATGATCGACATTGCCGCCGAGCAGTGCAAGTTCTATCCCCGGCTCCGGGAGCTGGGCGTTCCCCGTTTTTCGTCCATGGAGGAATTCTACGAATCCCATCAGGCCGACCTGGCCATCGTCACCACCCCCATTCACTTCCACACCCGGCAGATTCTCTGCGCCCTGCGCCACGGCTCCAACGTCATGTGCGAAAAGCCCCTGTCCGGCGTCTCCGCCGACGAGGCCGTGCTGGAGCAGGCCATCCGGGAAACGGGGAAATTCGTCATCATCGGCTACCAGTGGAGCTACGCCCCGCCTATTCTGGACCTGAAGCGGGACATCTCCGCCGGGGTCTTCGGCAAGGCGGAATTCCTGAAAAGTTTGGTGTTCTGGCCCCGGCCCAAGGAGTATTTCACCCGGGGCAGCGGCTGGGGCGGCCGGATCCGGACGCCGGAGGGCGATATCATCAACGACAGCGTGGTCAGCAACGCCACCGCCCATTACCTGCACAATATGCTCTATGTCACCGGCGGCGCCCCCGGGAAAAGTCAGGAGGCCGTCTCTCTTGACTGCACGCTGCTGCGGGCCAACACCATCGAAAATTTCGATACCGCCACGGTCCGCCTGACGCTGGCCGACGGCACGCCGGCGCTGTTCGTCGTATCCCACGCCACCGCCGAAACCGTGGATCCCACCTTTGAATACCGGTTTGAAAGTGGACCCGGGCGCTTTTCTTCCACGGACAAGCAGATCACGGCCACCATGGCCGACGGCACCGTCCGGTGCTACGGCAATCCCTTTGCCAACATCAACCGGAAGGTTTTCGATGCCATCGCCGCCTGCCGCCGGCCCCACTACGATCCCCCCTGCACCGTCCGGACCGCCGCGCCTCAGGTCCGGTGCGTGGAAAAAATCCAGACCTTCCCCATCCGGCAGGTCCCGGCCTCCCGCATCACGGAAACCGCCCGGGACGGCGGCCACTTCCTCAGCGTGAACGGTCTGGGCGACGCGTTGCTGGAATGCTATCGGAAGGAAATCCTTCTTTCCGAGCTGCCCGGCTGGGAAGGACCGGTGGCGCCATGATCTTCCCGCCGCTGGCGGATACCACCCCGATGCCGGAGCCGTCGCTGCGGTTCGGCGTCATCGGGCTGGCCCACGCCCACATCTTCGAAATGTGCCGGGGCCTGCTGGCCGCCGGTTCCCGGATGGCCGCCGTCTATGAGCCGGTCCCTGCCCTGCGTCAGGCCTTCGCCAAGGCCTTTCCCGGCGCGGTTTTCGCCGGTACGGCGGAGGAAATTCTGGAAGATCCGTCCGTTTCCCTGATTGTCAGCGCCGACGTCCCCGCCCGGCGGGCGATGCGCGGCGTGGAGGCCATGAAGGCGGGCAAGGACTTCTTTGTGGACAAGGCCCCGGCCACCACGCTGGCGCAAACGGCACTGGTACGGCAGGTCTGCCGGGAAACCGGACGGAAATTCTTCATTTTTTACGGGGAAAGCGTCATTTCCGCCCCGGTGCTCTACGCCCGGGACCTGATCCGGCAGGGCGCCGTGGGCCGGGTGATTCATGTCAACGGCGCGGCACCCCATCGGCTCTCCCCGGCCACCCGGCCGGACTGGTTTTTCCGCCGGGCAGACACCGGCGGCATTCTGACCGATCTGGTGTGCCACCAGATTCATCAGTTTCTGGAATTCACCGACGCCGACACCGCCGTGCTGAACGCCGGGCGCTGCGCCAACTACGCCCACCCCGAAACGCCGGACTGGGACGACTTCGGCGACTGTATGCTCACCGCCCCCGGCGGCGCCACGGGTTATTTCCGGGTGGATTGGTTCACCCCCGACGGTCTTTCCACCTGGGGCGATTCCCGGATGACCGTCGTCGGAACGGAAGGAACGCTGGAACTGCGGAAAAACTGCGACCTGGCCCGGCAAGAGGACGGCTGCAATCTGTACCTCGTCAACCGGGAGGGCGAATTCCGGCAGAACGTGGGAAATCTGGTCCCCATTTCCTTCTACCGCCGCCTTCTCTGGGACTGCATCCGCCGCACCGACACCGCCATAAATCCGGAGCGGGCGCTGCGCGCCATCGAACTTGCCATCGCCGCCCAGACAGCAGCGCTGGCCTACCGAAAAGGAGAACAAGCATGAAGCAGGCATACGAAATCCGCACCTACGGGGACGACCGGTTCCACTATACCGCCGGATACTTTCCCGACAACAAATGGCTGGACAATGACACGCTGATTCTGGAGCGCGCCGTCCATCCTTCCATCGGCTGCAACGACTTTGAAGGCAAAGCCGGAGAAATCGAGCTGGTCCGGCTGGACCTGCGGGACGACCGGATGGAGGTGGTCTGCCGGGACCGGATTTTCGGTTACCATTACCTGGTCCACGGCAATCGGATTTACTACACCGACCGGCAGGCGCTGCACGTCCTGGACCTGGCCACCGGCGCCAACACGATTCTGTACCGCAACGAGGACTATCACGCAGGGGAACCGACTGCCGCCCTGTGCGGTCCCTCCATCACCCTGGACGGCAAGGCCATCTGTGTCCATGTCATCGGTGCCGCAATCACCACCCGGGCCATCGTGCTGGACACCGCCACCGGGCGGGTCCGCTATTGCTTCGACGCGCCCTTCTCCCGCCCCTTCTCTCAGGCCTCCCATGTGATGATCTGCCCCACGGATGCGGACCTCGTCTATTTTTGTCATGAGGGCACCACGGAGTACATTTCCAACCGGATGTGGCTGTACGATGCCCGGAGCCGGAAGGCCTGGTGCTGCGCCCGCCAGCGTCTTGACGAAAACGGCAACCTGGGCGACTGCTTCGGCCATGAGATGTGGGCGCCGGACGGAAAAGGGATGTATTTCGTCAAATACGCCCAGTCCCCCCTGCGCCCGGCCGGAATCTGCTATGTGGATACCGAAAGCTGCAATCCGCAGGTCCTCTATTCCGGCTTCCGCTACTGGCACGTCGGCGTCAGCGCCGACGGCAGCTGCCTGATGGCGGACACCCAGCACGGCCCCTGGGCCAAGGGCATGAGTGAGGTCGTGGTCGTCGATCCGGCGGATCACACGGAAACGCTGATTGACACTGCCCTCAGCACCAACCATCCGAACCACCCCCATCCCCAGCTGTCCCCCGATGCCAGCCGCCTGATTTACACGTCGCTGGACGAGCGCGGCCGCTCCGTCATGAAGGCCGCCTTCCTGGAAACCAAATAACAAGGAAACAAGAGGAGATACCGATGATTACCTTTGAACACCCCTTCGAGCAGCAGCTTTTCGACCTGCAAATGCAGAAATGGGACAAGGCCTACGACCCCGAGGTGCGTCTCGTCCGCAGCTATCGGGGCAAGAACGGCTATCACAGCCGCCTGTCCGACTGCATGGTCCACGAAATCCGGGCTTCGTTCAGCTATGCCTACGACCTGCTCCGCCGGGACGCCCCCGGCGACCGGCAGCGGGCCTACGATATTCTTTACCGCGATATTCCCCTGCAGGACATCAATCCCAGCCGGAAAACCTACGGCATCTGGCAGTACTATCTGGAAGAAGACCTGGAGGAAATGAATCCGCCGGACTGGAACTGGGCGGATTTCAACGGCAAGGACCAGCTGCGGATGCTGCTGCACTGCGGCGACGCCCTGACGGATGACCTGAAAATGCGGATGAAGGATTCCGTCTATCACGCCTGCCAGGCCATCATCCGCCGGAACGTGGGGCCGGATTACACCAACATCTCGGTGATGGGGTCCTACGTCACCCTGATTGCCGGAGAGATGTTCGGCTGGAAGGACATTTTTGACTACGGCAAGCAGCGGCTGCAAAAGCTCTATGACTACAACAAGGCCGCCGGCAGCTTCCGGGAGTTCAACAGCCCCTGCTATACCTTCGTGGTGATGTACGACCTGACGGCCCTGCAGGACGACGTGCAGGATCCGGACTGCAAAGCCATGGCGGGGCAGCTGCTGGACATGGCCTGGGAAACCATTGCCATCCACTATCACGCCGCCACCGGGCAGATGGCCGGTCCCCACGACCGGGCCTACGGCATGATGCTGTCGCTGGCCAACAAATTTGCCATCGAGCGGGCGCTGGACTACAAGATCCGCCTGATTGACGACTACAGCGTCTTTAACCTGACCAACATCGAGCCGGACCCCTTCCGGCAGAAGCTCCGCTGCCCCCGGCGGCTGATTCCCTACTTCACCGACAGCGGGCGGGAGCAGGTGCTGGACCAGACCTTTGCCCACGGGCGGATGGCCTATACCTATCTGAACCCTGCTTATACCGTCGGCTCCCTCCATCTGGAGGAGGCATGGAACCAGCACCGGAATGTTCTGGGCTATTTCGGCACGGTGCAGGCGCCGGTGGGGTTCAACCTCAAGTGCCTCCACGATCAGTGGGACTACTGCTCCGCCCTGATGGCCACGGTGCAGGATCACGGCCGGGTGCTGACCGGGATCAACTTCATGACCGACGCGGGCGACACCCACTGCAATCTGGACATGGTGAAAAATGCGTCCATTTCCGCCGAGGACCTGCGGCTGCGGTACCTGTTTGAGGGGGCCGTCGGTGATCTGACGGTCCGGCAGGCGGGGCCGCATACCTTTACGGTGGAAAGTCCCTGCGGCACGTCGCTGACCGTTGACTTTGCCTATACTGTTTTTGACGGACGGCCCGTTTCCTTCGAGCTGGTCCGGACGGAGACGATGATCGGCATCGACGCCGTGCTGTACCACGGTCCCCGGACGGTTCTGAACTTCGGTGCCATGGAAATGGCCGCCGCTGCCGTGACGCTAGAGATCCGTCAGGGTGAGCCTGCCCCGGCTGCCGCCGTGTCCGCCGCCGAAAACGGCAGCCTGACCACCGTTTTCCACAACCTGAAGGTCTCCGTTGCCATGAAGCCGGACACCCGTCAAAACCAGACTGCCCACACCCGGCTCTTCCGGGACGGACAGCGCTACGCACCGGCCTTTTGATTGATTTCCAAAATTCGTCTTTTCCCATTTACAGCGGTGCGGAACTATGCTATACTGGGTTCGGTAAACTCTACAAAATCATTTCACCAATCGGAGGATGAACTTATGGATTTTAAGCAATTGCTCGGCAGCGAGGACGAAAAGCCGCTGGATACCCTGGTCACCGACGGCGGCTTCTGCGGAATTTTCCGCACCATCGGCTGCATCGGCGACAGCCTGTCGTCCGGCGAGTTTGAGGCCATCGATGCCGAGGGCGTCAAGACCTATCACGACTATTTCGACTATTCCTGGGGCCAGTATCTGGCCCGGCTGGCAGGCTGCACCGTCCGGAATTTCTCCCGGGGCGGTATGACGGCCAAGGAGTACGTCAACAGCTTTGCCGAAGCCAACGGCTTCTGGGATACGGACAAGGCCTGTAGCGCCTACATCATCGCCCTGGGCGTCAACGACCTGTGCAATCAGGATACGCCTGTCGGCTCTCTGGACGATGTGGACTTTGACAACTACAAAAACAACAAGCCCACCTTCGCCGGTTATTACGCCCGGATCATTCAGGCCTACAAGCGCATTCAGCCCGACGCAAGGTTTTTCCTGATGACCATGCCCCGCCAGGTGAACTCCCCGGAGCAGGAGGCCCGCTGCGCGGCCCACGCTGCGCTGCTGCAGCAGTTCTGTGAGACGTTCTCCAACTGCTATCTGCTGGACTTCCGGACCTACGCGCCGGTGTACGATGCATTCTTCTATCAGAATTTCGCCATGGGCGGCCATCTCACCCCCGCCGGCTATCTGCTGACCGGCAAAATGGTGGCGTCCTACATCGACTACATCATTCGCCACAACATCCACGATTTCGATCAGGTCGGCTTCATCGGCACCCAGTTCCAGTACCGGGCGCTTTAAGGAGGACGGCCATGGGAACACCTTATCAGGAGATTTTTCTCCGCTATCCGGATTTCAAAACAAAAGCCGTCACCATGAGCTATGACGACGGCGTCGTGCAGGACCGGCGTCTGGTGGACGCCATGAACCGCAACGGACTGAAGGGCACCTTCAATCTGAACAGCGGCCTGTTCGGCACCGGCAATCACCTGCCTGCCGGGGAACTGCCCGCGCTATACCGCGGCCACGAGACGGCGGTGCACACCCTGACCCATCCCCACCTGAACAATCTGAGCACCGCCCAGATCGCCGTGCAGGTGCTCCGGGACCGGGAGAATCTGGAGTCTCTGTTCGGCACGCTGGTGGAGGGCATGGCCTACCCCTTCGGCCTGACGGAAACGCCGGATCAGGTCCGGACGCTGGCCGACTGCGGCATCCGGTACGCCCGGACCACCGTTACCACCGAAGCCTTCGGTCTGCCGGAGGACCCACTGCGCTGGAACCCCACCTGCCATCACGCCAACCCGAACCTGCCGAAGCTGCTGGAAGCCTTCCTGCAGCCCGACGACTGGGCGCACCCCTGGCGCATCACCGCCAAGCTGTTCTATGTCTGGGGCCACTCCTATGAGTTCGACGGGAAGTGGGACGAAATGGAGGATCTTTGCCGGAATCTGGGTGGCCATAAGGAAGTCTGGTACGCCACCAACGGCCAGATCATCGACTATCTGGAGGCCTACCGCCGCCTGCGCCGCAGCGCCGACGGCAGCATCGTGCTCAATCCCACCCACATCCGGCTGTGGCTCTCCGTCTGCGGCGAAAACCGTATTCTGGAGCCGGGCCAGGCCATGACGGTGTAAGGAGGAACGCGCCATGGAGCCTTACGTCCTTCTCTCCGACGACCGGACCTTTGCCTTCTCCGCCGAAAACCCCACCGGCACCCGGGGCGGCGGCGGGCAGGGCGGCGACTGCACGAAGCTTCGTCCCTGCATCCCCATCGAGCCGGGGCAGACCGTCACGCTGCTGGATGCCGACGGCCCCGGCGTGATTCAACACATCTGGATGACCGGCTATGTAGGGCACAGCTTCATTCTGCGGATTTACTGGGACGACTGTGCGTATCCCAGCGTGGAAGCGCCGATTTCCGCCTTTTTCGGCTGCGCCTATGACGAAAACTTTGCGGATATCGACGGCCGTTACCCGGTCCTGAATTCCGCCATGCTGCTGGTCGCCCCCGGCCGGGGGCTGAACAGCTACTGGTCCATGCCGTTTCGCCGCCATTGCCGCATCACCATGGAAAACCGCGGCAGTCAAACCGAAAGCCTGTATTACTGCATCACCGGCAGCTACGGTCCCGTCCCGGAAAACGCCGGTTACTTCCACGCCTCCTACCGGCAGGCACACCCGGTGGAGAAGGGGCGCACCTATACGGTCATCGACGGCATTTCCGGAAAGGGCCGGTTTCTGGGCCTGACGCTGGCCGCCGGAATGAACGGCGCCAACACCTGTTGGGTAGAGGGAGAAGCCCGGATGTATCTGGACGGCGACCGCTATCCTTCCCTGCACTACACCGGAACGGAGGACTATTTCTGCGGCTCCTACGGCTTCGGCAACGACATTTACCAAAAGCAGTACCAGACCTTCTCCGGCCTTTATGCCGGAATGTTCGCCATTCTGGGCGATACCCGCGCCACCTACAACGCCCAGAAGCGCTTTCTGCTGTACCGGTTCCATGTGCCCGATCCGATCCGGTTCGAGCACAGCTTCCGGATGACGCTGGATAATCTCGGATGGACCGGCCCGCGGTACGATGATTATACCTCCGTCGCCTACTGGTATCAGTCCCTCCCCGGCACACCGCTGAAGGCCCTTCCCTCCGATCAGGAAATGCTCATGCGGTGATTTCCCCGCGCCGCCGCGATCCGCTGCAATTCCGCAAAAAAGATGTTGACAAATGAGAAACTTCTGCTATAATAGTCAATGTCCGTTGCGGGTGTAGCTCATCCGGTAGAGCGCCACCTTGCCAAGGTGGAGGTAGCG
>CAJLCS010000055.1 GCA_905205195.1 uncultured Eubacteriales bacterium | reverse complement strand
GGGCAGTCTGCGCTGGAGCAAGGTCATTATCTGCACCGATGCGGATGTGGACGGCTTTCAGATCCGGACGCTGATTCTGACCATGCTGTACCGGCTTTGCCCCACGCTGATCCGGGACGGCTATGTGTATATTGCGGAGTCTCCGCTTTTTGAAATTACCTACAAGGACAAGACGTGGTTTGCCTACAACGAGGCGGAAAAGGTGAAAATCCTCCGACAGCTGGAGGGGAAAAAGGTGTCCATCCAGCGCTCCAAGGGCCTTGGCGAAAACGACCCGGAGATGATGTGGATGACCACCATGAATCCCGAAACCCGGCGGCTGATCAAGGTTATGCCGGAGGACGCGGAGCGGACGGCCTACTATTTTGACGTGCTGCAGGGCGACAATCTGAACGAGCGGAAGAATTTTATTGCGGAAAACGGGGCCAAATATCTGGAACTGGCCGACATTTCCTGACGAGGAGCAGCTATGGCAAAAAAGAAAAATCAGGAACCCGAAAAGAAAAAGGCAGACGTCAGCGGCATTATGGGACTGGTGGGCTCCACCGTGGAGCAGCCGATTTCCGAGACGCTGGAAGTCAATTTCATGCCCTATGCCATGTCGGTGATCGTGTCCCGGGCCATCCCGGAGATTGACGGCTTCAAGCCCAGCCACCGCAAGTTGCTCTACACCATGTATAAAATGGGGCTGCTTACTGGCGGACGGACCAAATCCGCCAACATTGTGGGCCAGACCATGCGCTTAAATCCCCACGGCGACGCGGCCATTTACGAAACCATGGTGCGTCTGGCCCGGGGCAACGAGACGCTGCTCCATCCCTTTGTGGATTCCAAGGGAAACTTCGGCAAGGTGTTTTCCCGGGACATGGCCTACGCCGCCTCCCGGTATACCGAGGCCAAGCTGGAGCCGATCTGCGCGGAAATCTTCAAGGATATCGACTGCGACACCGTGGATATGGTGGACAACTACGACGCCACCACCAAGGAGCCGTCTCTGCTGCCGACGACCTTCCCCAACGTGCTGGTGTCGGCCAATCAGGGCATTGCGGTCAGTATGGCCAGCAACATCTGCTCGTTTAACCTGCGGGAGGTCTGCGAGACCGCCATTGCGCTGATCAAAAACCCCGATCACGACCTGCTGGAGACGCTGCCGGGGCCGGATTTCTCCACCGGCGGCCAGTTGCTCTTTGACGAAGCCCAGACGCGGGAGGTTTACACCACCGGCCGGGGCAGCTTTAAGCTCCGGGCCAAATGGCGCTACGTCAAAGAGGGGAACATGATCGAAATTCTGGAAATCCCCTATACCACCGCCGTGGAAGTCATCATGGACAAGGTGGCGGACCTGATCAAGGCGGGAAAAATCCGGGAAATCTCCGATATGCGGGACGAAACCGACCTGTCCGGCCTGAAGCTGACCATCGACCTGAAACGGGGCGTGGACCCGGACAAGCTGATGCAGAAGCTGTTCCGCATGACGCCGCTGCAGGACAGTTTTGCCTGCAATTTCAACATTCTGGTGGCGGGAATGCCCCGGGTGATGGGCGTTGGCGAGATTCTGGAGGAGTGGACCGCCTGGCGGACCGACTGCATCAAGCGGCGGATTTATTTCCAGATTCAGAAGAAGGAGGATCGGCTCCACCTGCTCAAGGGTCTGGAACGGATCCTGCTGGACATCGACAAGGCCATTTCCATCATCCGGGAGACGGAGCTGGAAAGTGAAGTGGTGCCCAATCTGATGATCGGTTTCGGCATTGACGAGATTCAGGCCAATTTCGTGGCGGAAATCAAGCTGCGGAACATCAATAAGGAGTATATTCTCAAGCAGACCCGGGCCATTTCCGATCTGGAGAAGGAAATCGCGGACCTGAAGGACACGCTGGCCAGCGGGAAGAAGCTGCGCAATCTCATTGTCACCGAGCTGAAGCAGGTGGCGGAGAAATACGGCAAGCCCCGCCGGACGGAAATCCTCTACGAAACCGAGGAACCGGAGGAGGAAGAGGAGGAAAGCCAGGAGCCGGATTACCCGGTGACGGTGTTTATCTCCAGAGAGGGGTATCTGAAAAAGATTACCGCCCAGTCCCTGCGGATGTCCGGCGAACAGAAGTTCAAGGAGGGCGACAGCCTGTCCTTCAGCGCCGAAACCACCAACCGGGACGAGATTCTGGTGTTTACCGACCGGTTCCAGTGCTACAAGGCAAAGCTGGCGGAATTTGAGGACGGCAAGGCCTCCCAGCTCGGCGAATACCTGCCCCAGAAGCTGGGCATGGAGCCGGGAGAGACGGTGGTGCAGGCGGTGCTGGCCGGGGGCTATCAGGGCTTCGTGCTGTTCTTCTTTGAAAACGGCAAGGTGGCCAAGGTGCCTTTGTCCGCCTACGAAACAAAAACCAACCGGAAAAAGCTCACCGGCGCCTATTCGGACAAGAGTCCGCTGGCAGGCATTGCGGCCATGACCGAGGATCAGCCGATGGCCATGTATGCCTCCGACGGCCGGGCGCTGATCTTTTCCACGGCTCAGCTGCTGCCGAAAACCACCCGCAATACCATCGGCGTGGCGGTGATGAGCCTGAAAAAGAAGGCGGTGGTGCAGCGTGCGGTGCCGGTGGCGGAAAGCGGCATCGTCAACGAAAGCCGCTACCGCAGCAAGACCGTTCCGGCGGCGGGAGCACTGCTGAAGCCGGAGGATGCACCGGAGAAACAAATCAGCTTTGACGTTTGACAGGTGGCGTAACGATGAAAAAAGTTCTGGATTTGATTTGGTGGAGTGTCAAAATTCTGATTGGCAGCGCGGCGTTTGCCCTGGGCTTTGACCTGTTTCTGTTGCCCAACGGCTTAAACTCCGGCGGCGTGTCGGGCCTTGCCATGGTGCTGATCCGGATCATCGGCTTCGGCTCCGTGGGCGTGGTGACGGCGCTGATGAACCTGCCGCTGTTTTTGATCGGCGGCGTGAAAATCGGCAAGAAGTTCTTTATCGGTTCGCTGATCGGCCTGGTGAGCAGTTCTCTGTTTATGGACCTGTTTACCACGCTGCCGGCCGTCTCCGTGGAGCCGCTGCTGGCGGCGCTGTACGGCGGCGTGCTGTGCGGACTGGGGCTGGGCATGATCTATGTCATCGGCGCTTCTACCGGCGGGTCGGATATCGTGGTGCGGCTGATCAAGCTGCGCTGCCAGAACGTGCCCATCGGCGCCATCAACATGGTGTTTGACGCGTCCGTGGCGGTGCTGACGGGCCTGGTGTTCCGGGATGTGACCAAGGCGCTCTACAGCGGCGTGGCGATTTTCGTCACCGGCCAGATTATCGACGCGGTGGTGTACCGGTTCGACTATTCCAAGGTGGCGCTGATTATCTCTGACAAGTACGAGCAGATCGCCCAGGCCATTTCCAAGGAGCTGGACCGGGGCGCGACGTTCCTCAACGGCGAAGGCACCTACAGCCACCGGACCACCAAGGTGGTGCTGACGGCGGTGAAAAAGCAGCAGCTGGCGGACCTGAAACGGCTGGTGGTGGAGCTGGACCCCAATGCGTTCATTATTGTGCAGGAGGCCCACCAGGTCCTGGGCGACGGCTTCTCGCGCTATTCCAAGGATCAACTGTAACCGGAGAGGAGGAAGGCCATGAAGCGCTGGTATCTCGTCCTTTTGTGCCTGAGTCTGCTGCTGAGCGGATGCGGCGGCTGGGCCGACGGCAGCTATGTGTCGGTCCAGCCCCATCAGGAGCAGTCGGCGGAGGACAATGCGGAGGGCATCGAGGCGGAAAATGCGTCTCAGCTTCAGTCTGCCATGGAGGCGCTGATTGAGCGGGGCACCGAGCAGGCGGTCATTGCGGTCCCCAATTACCCGGCGGAGCAGCTGCAGACGGATTCGGCCCAGGTGATCCGGTACCTGACCCGGGATTTTCCGGTGGGCGCTTATGCGGTGGACCGCATCAGCTATGATTTCGGAACCTCCGGCGGCCATCCGGCCATTGCCCTGCGGATTTCCTACGTCCACACCCGGGCGGAGATCCGCAGCATCAAGCAGGCAGGAAGTCTGGAAGAGGCGAAGAATCTTCTTTACGAGGCGCTGGACAACTGCGAGTCCGGCCTTGTGATGCAGGTGGCCCATTACCGCCAGACGGATTTTACCCAGCTGGTGGCGGACTACTGCACCGCCTATCCGGAAAAGGTGATGGAGCAGCCGGAGGTGTCGGCGGCATTGTATCCCGAGTCGGCGGTGCGGCCGGTGGTGGAGCTGAAATTCACCTACCAGACCAGCCGGGATACGCTGCGGAATATGAAAAAGCAGGTCAGCCCGGTGTTTGACGCGGCGGTACTGTATGTCAGCGGTGATGCGTCGGATCATACCAAGCTGGTGCAGCTGTACTCCTTCCTGATGGAACGGTTTGACTATCAGCAGGAGACCTCCATTACCCCGGCCTACAGTCTGCTGCGCCACGGGGTGGGGGACAGCCGGGCCTTTGCCACGGTCTATGCGGCCATGTGCCGCCTGGCCGGGCTGGAATGCCAGGTGGTGACCGGCACCAGGGATGGCGCGCCTTACTGCTGGAACATAGTCCGGGACGGGGATCGGTACTGCCATGTGGATCTGCTGCGGAGCCTGAACAGCGGCGGCATGACGGAATATGCAGACAGTGCCATGAGCGGCTATGTGTGGGATTATTCCCGGTTCCCGGCCTGCGAGGAGCCGGAGCAGCAGCCGGAGGAGACGCAGCCGGAGGAGCCGACCGTACCGGAGACGACGGCGGACGAAACCCTTCCGGAAGCGTGAAAAGCGGCGGAAAGACACAATTTTAGGTCACGCGGTGCAGAAAGTGTGCCGTGTGACCATTTATTTGGAGGAAAAACGATATGTATTCGCTTTTGCTTGCGCTCATCTATCTTGCGTTTATCAGCCTTGGGCTGCCGGACTCGCTGCTTGGCTCCGGTTGGCCGGTGATGCACGTGGAGCTTCACGTTCCGGTGTCCTATATGGGGCTGGTGTCCATGGTGATTTCCGGCGGCACCATCGTTTCGAGCCTTTTCTCGGACCGGCTGACCCGCAAACTGGGAACCCGGATCGTCACCGTGGCCAGCGTGTTTCTCACGGTGCTGGCCCTGTTCGGCTTTTCCGTATCCACCCGGTTCTGGATGCTGATCCTCTTTGCCGTCCCCTACGGACTGGGCGCCGGTACCATTGACGCGGCGCTGAACAACTACGTCGCCCTCCACTACAAGGCCAAGCATATGAGCTGGCTCCACTGCTTCTGGGGCGTGGGCACTATTGTCAGCCCCTTCCTCATGCGCTATGCGCTGGAGCACGGCGTCTGGAATGACGGCTACCGTCTGGTGGGGCTGCTCCAGCTTGGTATCGCGGTGCTGCTGCTGGTCACGCTGCCGGTCTGGAAGGTGAATCAGAACGCCGTCAGCAAAAGCGAGAAGCCGGTGGGGCTGGGCGGCGCCCTGAAAATCAAGGGCGTGCCGTTCCTGCTGCTGGGCTTTTTCGCCTACTGCGCGGCGGAGGCCACGGCTATGCAGTGGGCCAGCACCTATTTTGTCGAGGTCAAGGGCATTGCCGCCGACCGGGCCGCCGGACTGGCCGCCCTGTTTTACATCGGCATCACCGCCGGACGGTTCGTCAGCGGCTTTATCACCGACAAGCTGGGTGACCGCCGCATGATCCGGCTGGGCACCGGGATCCTCACCTGCGGCATTCTCCTGCTGCTTCTGCCGCTCCGGTCCGAAACGGCGGCCTTTGCCGGATTTCTGGTCATCGGCTTCGGCTGTGCTCCCATCTATCCCTGCATCATCCATTCCACGCCCTACCATTTCGGTGCGGAGAATTCCGGTGCCATCATCGGCATCCAGATGGCCAGCGCCTATGTGGGTTCCACCTTCATTCCGCCGCTGTTCGGGCTGCTGGGCAACGCCGTTTCCTTCTCTATTCTGCCGGTCTATCTGCTGGCGTTCTTCGTTCTGATGATTGCCATGGTGGAGACCACCTTCCGCACCACTGGGGCGGACAAGAAGGAAGCGAATCGGCTGTGAAGCGGTCTGCGGTTTTCCATCTTCCCGGCCTGTTTGAATTTTACGATTTTTATGCCGCCTTTCTCCCGCTTTACCGGGCGCATCGGGACTATTTTTACGACTGGTGCGAAATCGGGTCCCTTTACGGCGCGCCGGAGGGATGCCTGTGGGGCGGCGGCCGGGTCGGGTGCGGCAGGCCGGACCCCCGTCGGGTTCTGGCGCTGACGGAGGAATCCGGGATCTCCGCCAGACTGACCTTCAGCAATTCGCTGCTGCAGCCGGAGCATCTTTCGGACCCGGCCTGCAACGCGCTGTGCCGCCTTTTCGGCAGCCGCCCCGGAAACGGCGTCATCGTCCATTCGGAACTGCTGCTGCGCTATCTGAAAGCGGCTTATCCGGGCTTCTACTTCGTTTCCTCCACCACCAAGGTTCTCACGGACTTTTCCGACCTGCGGCGGGAGCTGGACCGGCCGGACTTTCGCTATGTGGTGCCGGATTTCCGGCTGAACAAGGCCTTGGACCGGCTGTCTGCCCTCACCCAGCCGGAGAAGGACAAGGTGGAATTCCTCTGCAACGAGTGCTGTGATTTCGGCTGCCGGAACCGGAAGGCCTGCTATGAGGCCGTCAGCCGGAAAAATCTCGGCCTGCCCGGCCCGGAGCATCGCTGCACCGCGCCGGGGGCGGCGGAGGGCTATCGGTTTTCCAAAGCCATGGAAAACCCCGGCTACATCGGCCCCGCCGACATTCTGCACACCTATCTGCCCATGGACTTTTCCAATTTCAAGCTGGAGGGCCGCGGACTGGGCAGCGCCCTGATTCTGGAGTTCCTGCTGACCTACCTGACAAAGCCGGAATGCCATCTCCGGGTCCGGGAGGCGCTGTATCTGGAAAACACACTGGATTTGTTCTGAAAATACGAAACGCGGGATGCACGTTCGCATCCCGCGTTTGCTTTATGCCGTTTCTCCGATGCGGATGGTGCGTCCGCCGGTGTTCTCGTACACCCGGTGAGAAATGGACAGTACCGTCCGTCCGGCGGAGGCCCGCCGCAGGGCTTCCAGCACCCGGGCCTCGGTTTCCGTGTCCAGATTGGCCGTGATCTCGTCCAGCAGCAGCACCTCCGGGTCCGCCGCCGCCGCCCGGGCGATGGACAGCAGTTGCCATTCGCCCTGCGAAAACAGCCCGTCGGCGCAGGGGGTGTCGTATCCCGCCGGGAAGGTCCGGATGGTTTCGTCCAGCCCCGCCAGCCTGGCCGCCTGCACCGCCATTTCCCGGGTAATACCTGGGTCGTCCAGGGTAATCTGGTCCAGCACCGTCCCGGGGACCCGGGAAAACTGCTGCTCCACGCAGCCGATGCAGCGCCGCCGCTCCTGATCGGTAATTTGGGAAACATCCACCCCGCCGATGGTCAGGCTGCCCTGCGCCGGACGATAAAGGCCCAGCAGCAGCCGGAAAACCGTGCTTTTTCCCGCGCCGGTGCGGCCCACCAGCGTGACCTGCTCCCCGGCGTGAACCGTAAAGGACAGGTCGGACAGCACCGTCCGCTCCCCGTAGCCGAAGGTAACGTGGGACACCGCCACATCCCCCCGGGGGCAGGGCCGGTCCTGCTTGGCCGGGATGTCCCGCTCCGGCTGGGACAGGAAGGCGTCGATCCGCTTGACACCGGCCATGGCGGACTGAATCGTCTGGATTTCCATGCCCAGGCTCTCAATGGGGGTGAAAATCCGGGAAATATAGTCGATGACCGTGACGGCCGTGCCGACGGACATCCCGAATAGGGCCAGAATGCGGCCGTTTCCGGAGGCCGACAGCAGCATCACCACGCCGACCGCCACCGCATCCAGCACCAGCACCACGGGAGAATAAATGGCGTCGTAAAAAATCGTCTTTTCCACGGCGGCGTAGCTCTCGCCGATGCGCCGGTCATACCGGCGGCTCATGTAGTCCTCCAGCCCCAGCGCGTGGATCGTGCGGATGTTGTGCAGCGCCTCCGGCACCTGTCCGGAAATGGCCGCCACCGCCCGGCGGTTATCAAGCTGGGCCGCCAGCATCCGCTTCTGCACATGGCGGGTAAAAACCGCCAGCACCGGCAGCGCCACCAGCAGCACCAGCGCCAGCCCCGGGTTCCGCACCGCGATCACCGCCAGAATGGAGAGAATCCGGCAGGCATCCGCCGCCATGGAAATGACGCCGGAGGTAAACAGCGCCTCCACCGTGTCCACATCGCCGGAAAACCGGGATGCTACCTGCCCCGGGTCCTGCCCCGCCAGCGTGGCCGCCGGAAGGCGGGTCATTTTGGCGGAAAGCTCCGAACGGAGGGCGTGGGTCATGGTCTGGCCGAACAGTTCCAGCAGCGTTTCCTGCCCCGCCGAAAGCAGTCCTTCCAGCGCCAGGCTGCCGAAGTACAGCAGCGCCGCCGAAAAGGCCAGCGGCATTCCGCCGGTCAGCCGGTCCACCGCCCGGCCCAGCAGCAGCGGCGGCAGCAGCGACGCCAGCACCGACAGCGCCGTGCAAAGCAGCGTTCCCGCCGTGAGCAGGGGATGGGCCGCCGCCGCGTCCCGGACTGCGCTAAAGGCGCCGACGCCGTTTTTACGCTTCTTCATGACGCTTTCCTCCTGTCTGACTTTCATAAAGCGCCCGGTAGGCCGGGACGGTGCGGCACAGTTCTGCGTGGGTGCCCACCGTCGCCTGGCCGTCCTCCAGATAGATCACCCGGGTCATCTCCGGGAAATGATACAGCCGGTGGGAAATCAGCAGCACCACGCTGTTTTCGGCCATCTGCCGCAGATTGGCAAAGACCTGATCCTCTGTTTTCCGGTCCAGCGCCGAAAACGGATCGTCCAGCACATAGAGCGGCCTTGGATGGGCCAGCGTTCTGGCCAGCGCCAGCCGCTGGGCCTGCCCGCCGGACAGGCGGACGCCGCTGCTGCCCACCACGGTGTCCAGGCCCTGTTCCATGTCCCGCACCTCGCCGTCCAGCGCCGTCAGCGCCAACGCGTCCATGGCGTCTCCCTCGCTGCCGCACAGGACGTTATCCTCCACCGTGTCGTTCCGCAGCTCCGGGTCGTGGCCCAGATAGCCAACAGCCGACGCCAGCTCCCGGGCGGGCAGGGACGCCAGCTCCCGTACGCCGAAGCGGACGGAGCCGCCATAGGGTCGCTCGCAGAGAAACACCCGCCCCAGGGTGGATTTTCCACAGGCCACCGGCCCGGTAATGCCGATGATATCGCCGGGCCGGGCCGAAAACGACAGCCCCGCAAACACCGGCGCGCTGCCGTCATAGGAAAACGACAGCTCCTGTACGTCCAGCGTCTGTCCCGCCGGGATTTCCAGCGGCTCCAGCGCCGCCGGCGTGTGCATCAGCGGCTTGATTCTCTGCCAGGAGACCTCCGCCCGCTGCACCGCATTAAACAGCTTGGCCGCCTTGGAGGATTTGGTGGACATTTTCAGAAAGCAGGACAAAAAGGTGGTAAACGCCGCGATATCCCAGGCTTTCCACCCGGTTCCCAGCACATTTTTCCCACCGAACCAGAGAATAAACAGCACGCTCAGGTTCGACAGCACCAGATACAGCGGCGGCAGCGCCGACTGCCAGACGTTGGCCCGCACCGCCGTCTTTTCGTAGGTTTCCAGCGTCTGCTCGTATTGCACTTCCCGGGTTTTCTCGCAGCCGTAAACCCGGTAGGTCACGGCGTTCCCGGCCCGGTCCAGCGTGGCCGCGCTGAGAGCCGACGCCGCTTTCTTATAGGCCGCTCCGGCCCGCTGCACCGGCTTTTTCATCCATTCCGCGCAGAGGTACGACACCGGCGGGAAAATCAGGCACAGCAGCGCCAGCCGCCAGTCGTACACCAGCAGCATCCCCACATAGCCCACCAGCGCCACGCCGGTGTCGAACACCTCGGTGGTGAACTTCCGCATTCCCTCGGCGCAGTCGTCCACATCGGAAATGGCCTTGGTCATCAGTTCTCCGGCGCCCTCCAGCTCCAGCTCCCGGCGGCTCCGGCGTACCAGATTGGCAAACAGAATGCCCTTCATCCGCCGGTTGATGTTGTTGGCAAACCGCCGGACGTAAAAGCGCTTGACAAACCGGGCCGCCTGCACCGTCAGTGTGACGGCAAGATAGGCCGCCACCAGCGCGGCCATGGCCCCGGCACTTTGTCTGCCGCCCAGAATGTCCGCCAGACATTGGGCAAGCCGTCCCTCAAACCACGGACCGGCCAGCAGGCCCAGATTATACAGCAGGCCGGAAATCGTAATCAGCACCAGCGGCCACCATTCCTGCCGGAAATAGGTGCCGATCCGGTCCGGGCGAAGGGCAGAAGCTTCTTTTTTCATGGTCATTCTTCCTGTTTTCTGCGAAGATGGGGAAAGCCCGCCCGGCTTTCCTCCTTGGAACGGCGGTAGAGGACATCCAGCGCGGACAGAAAGTCCGCCCGGGTTTTTTCGTCCAGCTCCGCCAGCAGATAGTCGTAAAAGGCGCTTTCCGCCTCGGCTTTCGTATCCCGCAGCCCTTCCGCCCGGGCCGTTGCGTAGAGCAGCCAGCTGCGGCCGTCGTTGGGGTTCGGCTCCCGGCGGAGATAGCCCTTCCGTTCCAGACTGGCCGTCCGGCGGGCGATGGCGGGCTTGTCTGCGTGGAGCTGCTCGGCCAGCTCCGCCTGGGTGATGCCGGGATGATGGCGCACGGCGTGGATGCAGTCGATTTCCGCCGTGCCGACTCCCTCCTGCCGGGCGGCCAGCAGCACCAGATGCTCCGCCTCCCGGGCGATTTTGGTGATTTTTCTTGCGGGGTGTTCCATAAGCGTCGTCCTTTCCTTGTAGGTACAACTATCTTGTTGTACCTACAACAAATTCACCGCCAATATAGCACCTGCCGCCGCAAAAATCAAGAGGCAAGACGCAGAAAACCGGTCACTTCGGCGAAGAAAGTGACCGGTTCGATTATTTCTTTTCGTCCGGCAGAACGGTGCCATCCGGCGGAATAGCCGTTGGCCGTATCGAAAAAATTGATGCCGAGATCCAGCGCGTGCCGGACGACTGCGGTGGTTTCTCTCTCATAAAGCGGCGGAGCAGCGCGGTGAATTCCGGATCGGTTTTTGGCAGTTCCATCGTCGTTCCCTCCAGTGCCGGAAATGTGCCGGCTTTTTACTCCAGAACGTGCTCCAGTCCCATCTGCAGGATGGTCCGGACATGGTCGTCCGCCAGGGAGTAGAGGATGTTTTTCCCCTCCCGGCGGTATTTGATCAGATGCATCTGCTTCAGAATGCGAAGCTGATGGGAAATGGCACTCTGGGACAGCGCCACCGCTTCGGCAATGTCGCCCACGCACAGCTCCCGCTGCACCAGCTGGGAGAGAATCTGAACCCGGGTCACATCGCCGAAGGCCTTGAACAGATCCGCAATCTGCCCCAGAACTTCCTTATTCGGTATGGTTTGCAAAGCCGGCCGCCTCCTGTTTCTCCAATATCCTTATTTTAGTCGATCCGGGCCGGAAATGCAACCGCTTTCTTTGGCGCTGCGTTTGACGCCGCGACCGGACAATCATAACCACCAGCCGTGCCGGTGATTATGATTCTACAAAAAAAGCGCCGTCAGAAATCTGACGGCACTATGGAGCGGGTGACGAGGCTCGAACTCGCTACCTCCACCTTGGCAAGGTGGCGC
>CAJLCS010000054.1 GCA_905205195.1 uncultured Eubacteriales bacterium | reverse complement strand
CGAAAGGCTTCCGCCGGACCTGCCCGGCGGAAAACGGGAGGCCAGTTCGAATCCGGCTAGCAGCTACCAAGCCTCTGAAACCTTCGGGTTTTGGAGGTTTCATTTTATATCCAGCGCTTTTTGCGGTAAAACTTTCGTTTTCCTCTGCCCGCTATATGAAGCTGAAGTTGACCGAAAAATATCCTGCTGGGATGTATCCGCTAAAGGAACTTAAAGAAAACGGTCTCAAAAGTGTTCAGGGGCGAAGCAAGGCGACCGTGCAGCTGCTACAGTACTTAGAGAAGCAAGGTTAATACCAATACGCCCACAATGGTCATTGAAATTCTGCAGGCGCGGCCTGCACAAATGGCGCGATTAAAATGAGCCGCGTTCTTTTCCCGGCATTGCGGGAGGAGAACGCGGCCTTTTTGCGTTGCCGTCCTTCCCACTTCCAACGCGGCAATTGCATTTTCGCCCCGGATGCGGTAAAATAGACAAAAACCGAAGCGAAGGCGGTCTGGCCGCTTTCGCGGAGAGGAGCGAACCATGTCAAAAGTACGACTCAATGAAGACCGGGAGCTGGTGGCGCTGGTCAAGGAAGGGCTGAAGCGCACGGGCGGCTACTGTCCCTGCCGGCTGGAGCGGAAGCCCGAATACAAGTGCATCTGCGAGGAATTCAAGGCCCAGATTCAGGACCCCAATTTCGAGGGCTACTGCCACTGCCGCCTGTATTATAAAGAAAAGTGAGAAAAACAATATGGAAGCGGTAACCGTCAGACTGGCTGCGGCCCGGCCCGGCGACCTGTGCAGCGGGTTCCGGCTGGTGAAAAAGCAGCACGTCGATTCCCGGAACGGGGATTCTTACACGCTGCGCCACGAAAAAACCGGCGCGTCGCTGCTGTACTTCGACCGGCCGGATGAGAATAAGACCTTCTCCGTTGCCTTCCGGACGCTGCCGGAAAACGACACCGGCGTTTTTCACATTCTGGAGCACAGCGTGCTCAACGGCTCCCGGCATTACCCGGTCAAAGAGCCGTTTGTTTCCCTGCTGCAAGGCTCCATGCAGACCTTCCTCAACGCCATGACCTTTCCGGACAAGACGGTGTTCCCCGTGTCCAGCCGGAATGAGACGGACCTGTTTCATCTGATGTCCGTGTATCTGGACGCGGTGTTTCAGCCCCGCATCTATGAAAAGTCGGAGATTTTCATGCAGGAGGGCTGGCATTACGAGTTCGACGGGGAGAACGGCGTCACCTGCAACGGCGTGGTGCTCAGCGAAATGAAGGGTGCCTTCGCCGATGTGGACACCCTGATGGAGGCGGAGACGTCCCGGCTGCTGTTCCCGGATACCTGCTACGGCTATGTCAGCGGCGGTGACCCGGCCCATATTCCGGAGCTGTGCTACGAGCAGTTTCTGGCGGCCCATCGGCGGTTTTACCACCCGTCCAACGCCTGCCTGTTTCTGGACGGCCGGATGGACGTGGACGCGGCGCTGGCGTACATCGACGATCATTACCTGTCCCATTACGAAAGCCGTCCCGCGGATTTTGATTTCCGGGTGCAGACGCCGACAACCGGCGAAAAGACGGTGTTTTATCAGGCCCAGCCGGGGGAGAAGAATCTGGCCCACATGACGGTGTCCAAAATTCTCTGCTCCCACGAGGAGGCGGAGAAAATCTACGCCGCCAAGATTCTGGCCCGTTACCTGACCGGCTCCAATGAAGCGCCGCTGAAGCGGGCGTTTCTGGCGCGGGGGCTGGCCCAGGACGTGACGCTGGAGATTCAGGACGGCGTGTTCCAGCCTGCGGCGCTGCTGGTGATCCGCAACACGGACCCGGCGAAGTTCGCGGAAATTCGGGCCTTTCTACCGGAGACGGTGCAGAAAATGGCCGCAGAAGGGTTGAACCGGGCGGAGCTGTCGGCCTGCCTGGAACGGATGGCCTTCTCCAACCGGGAAATCAGCGAGCCTTACGGCGTGGAGCTGGCGCTGAAAACGCTGGACGGCTGGCTTTACGGCGACGACCCGCTGCTCCATGTGGAAAACGCCGGGCTGTTCGACGCCCTCCGCCGGAAGCTGGAGACGCCCTACTTTGAGACGCTTCTGACGGAGCTGCTGGGCGACGGGGCGGACAAATGCTACCTGTATGTCCTCCCGTCGGAGACGAAAGGGGAGGAGGACGCCCGTCAGGAGGCTGCCCGGGTGGCGGCTGCGACGGCGGGCTGGGACGAGGATCGGAGACGGCAGGAACAGGCTGCCTTTGCGGCCATGCAGCAGTGGCAGCAGACGCCGGACAGTGCGGAAGCGCGGAAAACGCTGCCCCATCTGGACCTGAAGGACGTGCCGGAAACGGTGCCCGGCATCCAAACGACGTGCCGGAAGGCGGGGGAGACGGACATTTTGCAGGTGGATGCCGCCACCAACGGCATTGTCTATCTGAATCTGTTTTTCGACGTGTCGGACTTCGGCACGGAGGAGCTGCGGCTGCTGGATGTGCTGGGGTCCTGCTTCGGCAAGCTGCGGACAGCATCCACTCCCGCCGACGTGCTGCAAACCCGGATCAAGGCGACCATGGGGTCGCTGCAGGCCGGGGTGGAGCTGCTGGCAAAGCCGGGGGACCGGACCCACTGCAAGCCCTATCTGCGGATTGCGGCCGGAATGCTGGAGGAAAACGTTCCGGTGGCCATGGTGCTGCTGCGGGAGCTGCTGTGTACCGGCTGCTATGACGAAGCCGACCGGATCGGGGGAATCGTCCGGCAGACCGACTACTATCTCAAGCAGGCCCTCATCGGCAGCGGCCACGTTTTTGCCATTACCAAGGCCCTTTCTCCCTTCAGCCGGGAGGGGGCCATGAAGGAGCTGCTGGAGGGTGAGAGCTTCGTCCGGTGGTACGCCGGGTTTGCGGCGGCGTTTGAAGAAAACGGCGCCCGCTGGTGCGAACGTCTGGCATCGCTGGCGGCCAGGGCTATGACCGCCGGTCGGCTGTTCGCCGGTTACGGCGGAAATCCGGCGGAGGGCGCGCTGGAAGCGCTGATCGGAGCGCTGCCTGCCGGGAGGGCCGGCGACTGCGACCCCTGCGACGGCTTCGATACGGCTCCCTGTGCCATTGAAATTCCGGCGGAGGTGGGCTTCTCGGCGCTGGGGCAGAACCTGTACGCCCTGGGCAGCCGCTACAGCGGCAGCTATGCGGTGCTTTCGTCGCTGATGAGCTTTACTTATCTATGGAACGCGGTGCGGGTCCGGGGCGGCGCCTATGACACGGGCATGAACGTCCGGGCCAACGGTGATCTGTTCTGCTATTCGTACCGGGTCCCCAATCTGGCGGGAACACGGGCGGTGTATGACGGCCTGGCGGATTTCCTGGAATCCTACCTGAAGGAAGGGGCGCCGCTGGACGATCTGATCATCGGCGCCGTCAACGCCACGGATCCGCTGCTGGGGCCGGACGAGAAATGCCTGCTGGCCTGCACCCGGCATCTGCGGGGGATTACCCCGTCGGCGCTGGCGGCCATTCGCCGGGAGCTGCTCCACACCGTGCCGGAGGATCTGAAAGCCATGGTGCCGATCCTGCGGGATTTCGGACGCAGCGGCAAGTTCTGCGCCGTGGGCAGCCGGGAGGCCACGGCTTTCATCAGACAGGCATAAGAATGCAAAAAAGAAGCCCGATCTTCCATGCCTTGCGGCGGGGAGAATCGGGCTTTTTGTCAGATCAGAATGCCGTCCAGATGGTCCAGTTCATGCTGGATGATCTCGGCGGTCCAGCCGCGGAAGGTCTTGATCCGGGTCTGGAAGGCTTCGTTCTGCCACTGGACCTTGATGACCGTCCAGCGGGTGGTTTTGCGGGTTCCGGAAAGGGACAGGCATCCTTCCTCCGCTTCGTAGGGGCCCGACCCGCGCAGCAGGACGGGATTGAGCATGACCATGGCCTTGCCGTCATTGTCAAAGACAATGACGCGCTTGCAGACGCCGATCATGTTGGCGGCCATGCCCACGCAGCGGTCCCGGTTGGCCTCCAGCGTGTCCAGTAGGTCCCGGGCCGTGTTCAGGTCCTCCGGCCCGGCAGGATCGGCCTTCCGGGCAAGAAAAGTTTCGTCTTTGCAGATGTCTCGGATCATTGCGGTTCCTCCGTTCCGGAAAAGGGCGGCAGATAGCGGCCGGTGATGCTGGCGGGATTGGCCCGGATTTCCTCCGGCGTTCCCGCCGCCACAAGGCGGCCGCCGTCCTCACCGCCGCCGGGACCCATATCCAGCAGATAGTCGGCGTTGCGGATCACGTCCGGGTCGTGCTCGATGACGATCACCGTGGCCCCCTGCTCCAGCAGCGACTGAAAAACCTGGAGCAGCACCCGCACATCCAGCGGATGCAGGCCGATGGACGGCTCGTCAAAGACGAACACCGAGTCGGTCTGGGTCCTGCCGATTTCGCTGGCCAGCTTCAGCCGCTGTGCCTCGCCGCCGGACAGGCTGGGCGTTTCCTCACCCAGTGTCAGATAGCCAAGGCCCAGCTGCCGCAGCACCAGCAGCTTCTGGCTGACGGCGCTTCCTTCGCCGAAAAAGGCGATGGCCTCCCGGACGTCCATGTCCATCAGCTCCGGCAGCGACGAGATCCGGCCGTCCTGCCCCGTCAGCCGGATGTCGTAAGCGGCCCGGCCGTAGCGGGAGCCGCGGCAGTCCGGGCAGGGAATCTCCACATCCGGCAGGAACTGCACGTCCAGACTGATGACGCCGGTGCCGTCGCAGCCGGGGCAGCGCAGCGCGCCGGTGTTGTAGGAAAAATCACCGGCCCGGTAGCCGTGGGCCTTGGCGTCCCGGGATCTGGCGAAGAGCTTCCGCAGCTCGTCGTGGACCCCGGCATAGGTGGCCACGGTGGAGCGGACGTTGATGCCGATGGGGGTGGCGTCGATGAGCTTGACATGGGCGATGCCGTCGGCCTCCAGCTGCCGGACGTGGGCGGGCAGGGGACGGCCGTCCGCTTTGGCGGCCAGCGCCGGGACCAGACTTTCCAGCACCATGGTGGTCTTGCCGGAGCCGGAGACGCCGGTGACCACGGTGAGCCGCCCCTTGGGAAGGACGATTTCCAGCGGTTTGACCGTGTGAATCTGGGCAGTGGTCATGCGGATGGCGCCGTGGGCAAACAAGTCATCCGATGCGGCCCGGCCGGGGCGCACCGTTTCCGCTTTCCCGGAGAGGAAGGGGCCGATCTGGGAGGCGGGGTTTTCTTCCAGCGCGGGAACCGTGCCCTGGGCGATAATCCGGCCGCCGCCTGCTCCGGCCTCCGGCCCCAGCTCCACGACCCAGTCCGCTTCCTGCAGAAGGCGGGTGTCGTGGTCCACCAGCACAACGGAGTTGCCGTCGGCCACCAGATCGTGCATGACACCGGCCAGCCCCACCAGATTGGCCGGATGCAGGCCGATGGACGGCTCGTCCAGCACATACAGCACGCCGGTGGTCCGGTTGCGGACGGCCCGGGCCAGCTGCATCCGCTGGCGCTCGCCGGTGGAGAGGGTGGAAGCGGACCGGTCCAGCGTCAGATAGCCCAGTCCCAGCTCCAGCAGCCGTCCGGCGGTGTGTTCCAGCTCCTCGCAGATGCTCCGGGCCATGGGGCGCATTTCCTCCGGCAGGCTGTCCGGCACGCCGCGGACCCACCGGACAAGTTCGGACAGGGACATGGTGCAGGCCTGATCGAGAGAAATCCCCCGCAGCTTCGGCGCCCGGGCGGCGGCGGACAGCCGGGTGCCGCCGCAGGCGGGGCAGGACGCCTCCCGCAGGAACTTTTCCACCCGCTTCATGCCCTTTTCATCCTTGACCCTGGCCAGGGCGTTTTCCACGGTGTAAATGGCGTTATAGTAAGTAAAATCCAGTTCCCCCGCCTGATTGGAGTTTTTCGCATGGTAGAAAATGTGCTTTTTCTCCGCCGGGCCGTGGAACACAATGTCCTTTTCACGGTCGGTCAGATTCCGGAAGGGAACGTCGGTCCGCACGCCCATTTCCCGGCAGACGTCGGTCATCAGCGACCACATCAGGCTGTTCCACGGGGCCACGGCGCCTTCGTCGATGGTCAGCGTGTCGTCCGGCACCAGCGTGGCCGGGTCCACCGTACGGACGGTGCCGGTGCCGCCGCAGGTGGGGCAGGCACCCTGAGAATTGAAGGCCAGCTCCTCAGCTGAGGGAGCATAGAAGACGGCGCCGCATTCCGGGCAGGTCAGCGGTTTTCCGGCGGCCACCAGCAGAGACGGCGGCACCGTGTGGCCGTTGGGGCACTGGTGGCTGGCCAGCCGGGAGAACATCAGCCGCAGGCTGTTCAGCAGCTCCGTGCCGGTGCCGAAGGTGCTGCGGATGCCCGGCACGCCGGGGCGCTGGTGGAGCGCCAGCGCGGCGGGGACGTACAGCACCTCGTCCACGCAGGCTTTGGCCGCCTGAGACATCCGGCGGCGGGTGTAGGTGGAAAGGGCCTCCAGATAGCGGCGGGAGCCTTCCGCATACAGCACCCCCAGCGCCAGCGAGGATTTGCCGGAGCCGGAAACACCGGCCACGGCTACGATTTTGTTCAGCGGAATGTCCACGTTGATGTTTTTCAGGTTGTGGACACTGGCACCGCGGATTTGCATATGATCGATCATTTCCGACTCCTTTCGGTCCGGCCCGACACGGCAATAAACCGCCAGAGACGGGCCTGATCCTCCGGCGCGGCGTAGCCGATGCCTACCCGCTGGTCCGTCCGGACGGCGCAGGCGTGGCCGTCGTCCTCCACCCACAGGGGGCTGTCGACCCGCAGCACGCTGCCGCGGTTCAGATCGCCGGTGATGCCCAGCGCTTTCGTCAGCTTTCCCGGCCCGGCGGCATCCTGGCAGGCCCGGATCAGCACCGCCTGGGGGCTGCCTTCTTCCCCGGTGACCAGATTCAGCAGCCAGTGAACGCCGTAGCACAGGTAGACATAAATCGTTCCCGGCGGGCCGTAAAGGACCTCGGTCCGGCGGGTGCGGCCCTTATGGGCATGGCAGGCAGTGTCCGCCTCGCCGCAGTAGGCCTCGGTTTCGGTGATCCGCAGCCGGTGCGCTGTGCCGTCCCGGTTCATCACCAGCACCTTGCCCACCAGATCCCGGGCAACCGTCGGACAATCCCGGCGAAAAAAGGCTTCGTTCAAACGGATCGGAGACGTCATGGCTTATTTCTCGTTTTCCTTTCCCCGCAGCTCGATGATCTGGTCACGCAGCACGGCGGCGTATTCGTATTCCATCATTTTGGCGGCTTCCTTCATCTGCTTTTCCAGACGGGCGATTTCCTTTTCCTTCTCCACCCGGGTCATCTTGACGCCGGTGCGGCTCTTGCGCTCGGCGGTTTCCGAGGAAATCTCGATCAGATCCCGGACGGACTTGATAATGGTCTTCGGCACGATGCCGTGGGCCTTGTTGTAGGCGTCCTGAATATCCCGGCGACGGGCAGTTTCGTCCATGGCGGCCCGCATGGCCGGGGTGACGGTATCGGCGTACATGATGACCTTGCCCTCCGCATTCCGGGCGGCCCGGCCGATGGTCTGAATCAGGCTGGTTTCGGAGCGGAGGAAGCCCTCCTTGTCCGCATCCAGAATGGCTACCAGGCTGACCTCCGGCAGATCCAGGCCCTCCCGCAGCAGGTTGATGCCCACCAGCACATCGAATTTGGCCATACGCAGGTCCCGGATGATCTCCATCCGCTCCATGGCGCCGATGTCGGAGTGCATATACCGGACCTTGATTCCCGCTTTTTGCAGATAGGTGGTCAGATCCTCGGCCATTTTCTTGGTCAGCGTCGTCACCAGCACCCGCTCGCTGCGGGCGGTGCGGCTGTTGATTTCCCCGATCAGGTCGTCGATCTGGCCGTCGATGGGCCGGACCTCCACCTCCGGGTCCAGCAGGCCGGTGGGGCGGATCACCTGCTCCACGGTCTGGCCGGACCGGGACTGCTCGTAATCGCCGGGGGTGGCGGAGACGTAGATCACCTGATTGATTTTCTGCTCGAATTCCGGGAAATTCAGCGGCCGGTTGTCGTAGGCCGACGGGAGACGGAAGCCGTAGTTCACCAGCGCGTCCTTCCGGCTTCGGTCACCGGCGAACATGGCCCGGCACTGGGGCAGCGTCACATGACTTTCGTCAATGAACATCAGATAGTCGTCGGGGAAATAGTCCAGCAGCGTGGTGGGGGGCGTCCCCGGCGCCCGGCCCTGAATGACCCGGGAATAGTTTTCGATGCCGTTGCAGAAGCCGATTTCCGTCATCATTTCCAGATCGTAGGCGGTCCGCTGGGCAATCCGCTGGGCCTCGATGAGCTTGTCGTGGGCCCGGAACCAGGCCACCTGCTCGTCGCATTCCCGCTGGATTTCCAGCATGGCCCGGTGGAGCTTTTCCTTGGAGGCCACATAGTGGCTGGCCGGGTAGATGGCCACATGGTCCACATAGCGCTCCGCTATGCCGGAGACGGCGTTGATTTCCGAAATGCGGTCGATTTCGTCGCCGAAAAATTCCACCCGGATGGCCCGGCCGGACCAATAGGCGGGGTAAATTTCCAGCGTATCGCCCCGGACCCGGAATTTGTTCCGGGAAAAGTCGATGTCGTTGCGCTCGTAGCGGATCTCCGTCAGCTTCTGCAGGATGCCGTCCATGGGATGCTCCTGCCCCACCCGGAGGGAGATGACCATGCTCTTGTAGTCGATGGGGTCGCCCAGACCGTACAGGCAGCTGACGGAGCTGACCACGATCACGTCCCGCCGCTCGAACAGGGCGGAGGTGGCGCTGTGGCGGAGCCGGTCGATTTCCTCGTTGACGGAGGCGTCCTTTTCGATGTAGGTGTCCGTGTGGGCGATGTAGGCCTCCGGCTGATAGTAGTCGTAGTAGGAAACGAAATATTCCACCGCGTTGTGGGGGAAAAACTCCCGGAATTCGGAGCAAAGCTGGGCGGCCAGCGTTTTGTTGTGGGCCAGCACCAGCGTGGGACGGTTCAGCTTTTCGATCACCGAGGCCATGGTGAAGGTTTTGCCGGAGCCGGTGACGCCCAGCAGCGTCTGCTCGTGCAGGCCCCAGTTGACGCCGTTGACCAGCGCGGTAATGGCCTCCGGCTGATCGCCGGAGGGCTTGTATTCGGAAACAAGTTGAAATTGATCCATAGGACACTCCTTTTCAGGCCAGTGTGTAGCGGCTGCCCGGCTGATAGAAGCCGGACTGGGCCAGAGAAACGTAATCGTCGCCGGAAATGACCAGATGATCCGCCAGCTCCACATCCACGGTTTGCAGCGCGGCGGCAACCCGGCGGGTGGTCTGCACGTCCTCGCCGGAGGGCAGCGCCAGACCGCTGGGATGGTTGTGGGCCAGAACCACGGAGGTGGCGTTGGCAGCCAGAGCCGTTTCCACCACCTTGCGGATGGAGATACCGGCGGCGTTGACGCTGCCTTCCCCGATTTCCACGCAGCATTTGAGCTTGCATTTGGCGTCGAGGCAGAGCAGAAAGACGGTTTCGTTCCGCCGTCCCAGAAAGCGCGGGACCAGATAGGCGCCGCACTTCTCGATGGTGTTGAGCACCGTGTCCTGGGAGACCTTATCCACCAGATAGTTCCGCCCCACGGCGGTGACCAGATGGAGCAGCACGGCGGCGTTGTCGGAAATGCCCTCCACCTTGTTCAGCTCCGAAGTGGGAGCCTCCAGCACGCCGGACAGGGACCCAAACCGGGCCAGCAGCGCGTGGGCGATGGGGTTGGTATCCCGCCGGGGGATGCAGTAAAACAGCAGCAGCTCCAATACGTTGACATCGGAAAAACCGTCCAGCCCTTCCGAGAGGAAACGCTGCTTCAGCCGCTGCCTGTGGCCGTCATGGATCGACATATTTTTTACCTCCGGGACGAAATGTCCTTGCTATTTTGAAATTTCCGGTTACAATAGGAAGAGAAGACAGTCGGTAAAATTTACCTGTCCACCGGGCCGATAGTCGGCCGCAAAACGCACACACTAAGTTCCAAGGAGGAACGTTATGGAAATAGAATCCAGTCATCAGATGCTTGACCTTATCGCAATGCCCGCCTTTGCCGTCCGTGACGGCCTTTTGACCCGCTGCAATGCCGGGGCGGCCCGGCTGCTTCTGGAGCCGGGGATGCCGGTAAAGCCGCTGATCCGCATCGGTGCCGAGGAATATGAAGCGTTCCGGGGCGGATGCCTGTATCTGACGCTCTGCATCGGCGGAGAGGACGCCGGCACGTCGGTTTCCCGCATCGGGAAAGAGGATATTTTCGTGCTGGAGCAGGAGGCCAATCAGGCGGAGCTTCAGGCGATGGCGCTGGCGGCCAAGGAGCTGCGCGCCCCGCTGGCCAGCGTGATGACCGTGGCGGACCGACTGTTTCCCATGCTGGACAAGTCCGGCGATCCGGATTGCGGCGAGCAGATCGCCCGGATCAACCGGGGGCTGTTTCAGATGCTGCGGGTCATCGGCAATATGTCCGATGCGGCCCGGTTCCGCCAGCCCACCGCCGCCATGCAGACGGTGGATGTGGGGGCCCATCTGGACGAGCTGTTTGCGAAGGCGGCGGAGCTGGTCCGCTACACCGGCATCGAACTGACCTTTGAAAACGACTGCGGCAGCCTGTACTGCCTGGCCGATCCGGAAAAGCTGGAGCGAGCCGTCTACAATATTCTCTCTAATGCTATTAAGTTTACACCAAAAAACGGAAAAATCAACGCCAAATTCTGCCGAAAGGGAAAGAAACTTTATCTTTCCGTCCAGGACAGCGGCGCGGGGATCCCCTCGGCCCTTCTGGGGCAGGTGTATACCCGCTTTCAGCGGCAGCCGTCGGTGGAGGACTCCCGCTACGGCATCGGCCTGGGGATGGTACTGATTATGGCCACGGCCACGCTCCACGGCGGCACGGTGCTTATTGACCAGCCGGAAAATGCCGGGACCCGGATCACCATGACCATGGAAATCCGCCAGCGGGAGGGGACGGAGGTCCGTTCCCCGGTGCTGCGGATCGATTATGCCGGCGAGCGGGACCACGGCCTGATTGAGCTGTCCCAGGACCTGCCGGCCAGCCCTTACGAAAAAGGCTCCGTGAACGGATGATGAAAAACACGCCCACGGAGGCGCACTCCGTCAGGAAGTGCGCCTCCGTGATATTCGCCTGACGGCGAGTGATATTGTCTTTCCGACAGTGATCGGCTGCTCCGCATTGTGATATTGCCGACGGCAGTTGAGGAGATGACGATCCGATCACTTTCCGAAAGGAAAATATCACTCCCGGCAAAGCCCGGAATAGATCCGTTTTCGGACCGTACAAAAAGAAGGCAGCACAAATTTTGCGCTGCCTTCTTCCTTATAGGGCCGCTTTTGACAGACACTTATTTCAGATACCGCTTCAGGTACTGGCCGGTGTAGCTTTCCGGCACCCGGGCGACCTCCTCCGGCGTGCCGGTGGCCACCACCGTGCCGCCGCCGTCACCGCCCTCCGGACCCAGGTCGATCAGATAGTCGGCCACCTTGATGACGTCCAAATTGTGCTCGATAACCAGTACGGTGTTGCCCATGTCCACCAGCGCCTGCAGAACGTCGATGAGCTTGTGGACGTCGGCGGCGTGCAGACCGGTGGTCGGCTCGTCCAGAACGTAGATCGTCTTGCCGGTGGCGGCCCGGGACAGCTCCGTGGCCAGCTTCACCCGCTGGGCCTCGCCGCCGGAGAGGGTGG